>JBKDFX010000042.1:0-8820 GCA_046336825.1 Bdellovibrionales bacterium
ATTCAGAAATGAAAAAGGACTTCCAATTTGTCATGACAATTTTTCTGATCGTCAGTTCGCAAAAGATCTAAAAGCTTGGGGTGGAAAACGAATTCGTTTTCATGATCTCAGGCATACTTCGACAACATTAATGATCGCAAACGGTGTGGACATCAAAACTGTAAAAGAGATTTGTGGCCATGCCGACATCACAACAACGATGAACTATGTGCACTTGTTGTCTGGAAGTATTGCGAATGTTTCGAAGGTATTTTCTTTAAAACCTAGTTTTTCAGAAAAGGAGGTCGCGGCAGAAAAGAAATTGAAATTAGTATGAGTAAGGCATGGTTTGGATGATTGAGAAACCTCGTTGACTATTGGTTGACTATCGGAAGGAAAATTGAAGTGACAGGCTTAAAAAATAGGCAGCTCTTAAAACTAAAAAACCCAAGTGATTGCTTGGGTTTAGGTCTCGTAAGAGAATGGTTGCGGGGGCAGGATTTGAACCTACGACCTTCGGGTTATGAGCCCGACGAGCTACCAGACTGCTCCACCCCGCGACAAGGTGTGACCAAACTTAGGCCTTAAACACACATCGGTCAAGAGCCAATTGCTACTTAATCACCGTTTATTGGGGTTTAGAATCCGCACAGCTCCACATTTTAAGCAATCTGACTCCAAAGTAGGTGCCTGCTTTATCAAATTGCCAAGGTGGATAGGGAAAAAATCGGGCTTGGGCACAAAAGCCTTCACCATCAACAGCTGCCCACTGACGATCCTCAGTGGAGCCTGTCATGATTTCACCAGACTGACTGTCCTTAACTGCCACTGCAAAAGAAAAAACCTTACTGCTTGGGCCTGTTCCATTTCCCATAACTGCCACGGCCATGGGATCTACAAGTCTTTCAACTTTAATAATTTGACCTTCGACATCTTTTGCAAAGATGTAGGACCAAAATTTAATTGTCACTCCGCCACCTACGATGAGAAGTAGCACTGTCAAAATCAAAAAAGCTGCTTTTTTCATAAATTCCTTCGTCAAACATTTGATCTCCATTCATTCCTAGAGCAAGTTGAAAGATATTGCAATCCTAACCACCTAGAGAAAGAAGCCTGTGAACCGCGAGCAAAAATTTCTTATTTTTAATCTCGCTCTCGTCCAATTTAACCACATCGTGGACTTCATGATCCTGATGCCCTTGGGCGAACCTCTGATGAAACTCTTTGCTATCTCACCTCAACAATTTTCTCTGTTGGTGGCCAGCTACACTTTCTGTGCCTCCATCAGCTCCCTTGGTGCCGCCTTATTTGTCGACCGCTTTGATCGAAAAAAAATACTGATGTTATTTTTTATTGGTTTTACCCTGGGAACGCTGGCTTGTGCACTGGCGCCAACATATGAAATCCTTCTTGTTTCCCGGGCATTGGCTGGATTTTTTGGTGGAGTTCTGACTTCAGTTGTTATGTCCATCATTAGCGATTCTGTTCCCTACTCCCATCGCGGCACAGCCATGGGTTTTTTAATGACAGCTTTTTCATTCGCCTCCATTGTTGGAGTTCCTTTTAGCTTATTTTTGGCCAATCATTTTTCTTGGCATGCCCCCTTCTTTTTTCTCACATCAATATGTGTGATCAATTTATTTTTAATTTGGTGGAAAATCCCTTCGATGAAGGGACATATTTCTCAAGAAGTTTTGTCACAAAACCCTGCTCGCCCATTACTCGAACACCTCACTCAGGTCTCAAGCCTAATACCACTGACATTTTCATTTGTGCTTGTTGTCGGGCAATTTGCCGTTATTTCTTTCCTCACCCCCAGCTTGATTTCCAATGCCAAAATCACGCAAAGTGAAGTGCCTTTAATTTATCTTGTGGGAGGAATTGTTTCACTTTTTACTGGCCCCTTGATTGGTTATTTGTCTGATCGAATTGGTAAACACCTCATTTTTGCTTTGGCCAATGTGGGGAGCCTCATTCCCATACTGATCATCACTCACATCACAGAGTCTCAAGCCCTATGGCATGTTCTCATTGTCTCTGGCTTTTTCTTTCTCTTTGTCGGCGGTCGATTGAGCCCCGCCATGGCCATGGTGACAGCCTCAGTTGAACCTGCTCGTCGTGGAAGCTTTATGAGCTTGGTGTCTTCAGCTCAACAAATGGCTTCTGCCATTGCCAGCTACTTGGCAGGGACCATTGTCGTTCGTGGAAACTCAGGTGAGCTTCTCAATTTTCAATATGTGGGCTACATGGCTGTTGTCTTCAGCCTGGTCGCTCTTATTCTCAGTCGACTTATTAAACACAAAGAAGGAGCTTGATTTGGAAAAGTCGATTTATTTTTATTCCGAATTAGATTCTCCTGTTGGTCGATTGGTAGCGGTCTTTAGCGAAAATGCACTAAATTATTTACTGTTTGATTTTGAGGCTGAAATATTTCTTAAAAAAATTAGATTCAAAAAAATTGAATCTCACCCATTTAAGAAAAAGTTAGAAGATGAATTAAAAGAATATTTTCAAGGCAAAAGATCGCAATTTTCAATTCCACTCAACCTTAAAGGAACAGAGTTTCAACTCAAGGCTTGGCATACTCTGCAATTAATCCCCTATGGTCAAACCATGACCTACACAGAGCAAGCACGAGCTATGAATTCTCAGGCTGTCCGCGCCGTGGGCACAGCTAACTCTAAAAACCCCATCAACATTATTATTCCCTGCCACCGAGTCACTCGTCAAAATGGTGAACTGGGGGGATATGTGGGAGGGGTTGAAATTAAAAAAAGACTTCTACAATTAGAATCACAATCGTGTCTCTAATTGCTATGACGTATGCTGCGCCGTCACGATCTATGTACCTGTCACACTATTCTTTTTGTTTGGATTCGATGTAGTTTTCCAAAATCCAGACGCGGATTTTTTTTAAAAGTGCATCAGTGATACCAAAAAAGACGAAATGATTTTGAAATTTTTCTTTTTCAGTGGGATGAGCTGAAAAATAGTTACAATTAGTTCTATACTCCATGTAGGTGTCCTCACCATACTTAGGTAAAATAAAAGTTCGAAAAGATCCCAGCGAAATCTCTCGGTAATAATTAATGACAATTCCAGCCTCTGAAATTTCAGCCACTTCCACAGGATTGGCCACTAGAATTTTTTTTGTACTAACACTTAAAAAAGGAAGAGACTCCGAATTTTTGTCCGCTCCAAAATAGAGAAATTTCAGTTTTCGTTCAATATAAGCAGACTCGTTGGTGTTATCAAAAATATCATCAGACCAGACGTAATTTCGACTGACCTTTTCGTCGGGAACTTGATCAAAAAGCACAATAACACGGGGCTGACGACGCTGTTTCTGAGCTTTATTCAACCATTCTTGCCAAAACGCCTCACGACCCGGGCCCGCATATTGAGCACTCACCACAATACAAAAATTCTGCATTGGATTTTCAAAGTGTTGATCGTACCATATGATTTTATCTTGCTGACTGGCTTCGATAAACTCAAAGGTTCTTTGTGCAGCACCTTTCTGCAAAGGCTCTGCAATCAGTTTGAGTAAAAAACGATTTTGTCCGTTTCGAAATAATATTGTCACAGGCCTTGGGGTCACCGCTGCTAAAAAAGCTTTCCATTCGTCTAAGCAAACAGGATGGACGAATTCATCAAGCTTTTTTGTAGACAACTCGGACCAGTTAAAACCAAATATTTTTTTATTTTTTTGAGCTTCTGTGTTTACATCTAAAATTTGTTGAGTTTGAGGATGAACTTTGAGTTGCATTGAAGGCCCCTCAGCCCAGGGCTTTTCTTTTTGCTGGGCATCAGCTTCCAGTGGATCACTCGAAAATACAAACTCTTCAAAGCTTTTTTGGATGTGAACTTCACCAGCACCCAATCGTTGCAAAAGTTCCTTCCACTTTTTAGCTCTTTCAAAGTCATGATCCATGAGAATCCATTTTTTCCCGTGGGTCAGAGGTCTTTTTAAATTGTTTTTATTAAACTCAGGTCCATTATTTTGTAGAATTCCTTTTCTAATATCTGAAATCTGCGAACTGGGAATCCCCAAATAGGAAAACCACACTTGAAATTCATTTTGAAATTCTGGATGGGGCTCACAGGCCATGCATCGAGCCATCACATGAGCCCGGCCTCGGCCACGAAAAACTTCACCGTAGTACTTGGCAATTTTTCCTACCTCAATGGATCGCGGGCTTCGAGTGACAAAACCCACATCTCCCACCGCTTCTAAGCTCGCCTCTTTTGTCATTTCAACTTCATGTTTAACTTGAACCACATGCACAAAAGATTCACTTGAGGGATGATGCCCCTTCAATGCAAAGTGCAAGAGCTGCTTTAAAATAAGCTCATCAAAAGGTTTGTATAATACATTACAAATTATTCTCTCTTCTGCCAGCTTGATATCAAAATTTGGATTTTCAAAAGTGGTGATCACCAACCGAGTTGGATCTTCAGAGGTACAGATTTTTTTTCGAATGAACATGTCGCGGGTTTTTCGAACCAAGGCCATGTGACGGCTGCCCAGCCACTCGTCCTTAGAAATCAATAATAACAAGTGATCATCAGCTTCTGGGCCTAAAAGCAGCGGCTTAGAGTCATTAGCCAATCTTTGCCCACCTTCAAATAAACTGGCATTACCTGACCGGACCGCCTGTCCTATCCAGGAATGAAATTGCTCCATGGATTTAAAAAAACGAATTTCAGCGTCTGGCTCAGAGTTCCTGAGTGCCGCATAAATTTGCTCGTTTAGCTTTATCTCGTCCTCAAGAACATATACGTATTTCATTATTACCTTTAGTCTAATGCAATCCTGTGCAAAATAGACCCCCCTGCTCGACCTTTGTCGTGACATTCTGGCTCACTCGCCTTATAGCCACTGAGATCGATTCTGAAAGGTGGAACATGGAAAGAGGATTTGCCGCTCTTGGATTGGGTCTGTGGATAGCGATAGCTTGGGCTTTTTCCACCCATCGTCGAAAAGTTGATTGGCCCCTGGTGGCCAAAGGTTTGCTACTTCAATTGATTCTTGTTTTGTTGGTTTTGGGTCTTCCTGTCTTTGGTATACGTGGCCCCTTACAATTTTTATTTGATGGTTTTAATCAAGCCGTTACAGCTCTTTTAAATTATACTTTAGAAGGCTCTAAGTTTCTCTTCGGCGATCTGCTGAATTCTGAGAAGTACGGCTTTATCTTTGCCTACCAAGTTTTGCCCACCATTATTTTTGTCTCAGCCCTCATGAGCCTGCTTTATCAATTGGGAATCATGCAAAAAATTGTGGGATTTTTTGCCTGGATTTTTTTTCGAGTGATGCGCACTTCTGGAGCTGAAACCTTAGCTGCCTCAGCTAATATTTTCGTCGGGCAAACTGAAGCCCCTCTGGTGATCAAACCCTACTTGAATAAAATGACTCGCTCTGAGCTCTTGTGTTTGATGGTGGGAGGAATGGCCAATGTGGCGGGTGGAGTGCTCGCCGCCTACGTGGCTCTTTTGCGAGATCGAATTCCTGACATTGCAGGCCATCTTCTCACGGCCAGTGTTCTATCTGCTCCCGCCTCTCTTTTGTTAAGTAAAATTTTACTTCCTGAGGTAGAGACTCCTGTAACTTTAGGAAAAATTCCTGAGGAATATAAACAAAAGCCCTATACTAATGCCATTGAAGCTGTGACCGAAGGTGCGGCTGAAGGTTTGAAACTGGCCTTGAATGTGGGGGCTCAACTTCTCGCTTTTATTGCTCTGATTGCCATGGTGAATGGCCTCATGGGATTAATAGGCACTTGGATTCAAGTGGATGATTTAAGTTTACAAAAAATCATGTCATGGGTTTTTTCTCCGTTGATGATTTTTTTAGGCATCCCTGTGAGTGAAATCAGTATTGCAGGTCAGCTGGTGGGAGAAAAAACAATCTTGAATGAATTTGTGGCTTATCTTTCCCTTACTGAACAAGCGCCCCAGTTGTCGGATCGAACCGTTTTGATCATGTCCTATGCTCTTTGTGGATTTGCTAATTTTTCGAGTATTGCCATTCAAGTGGGTGGGATTGGAGCCATGGCTCCTGATAGAAAAAAAGATCTCAGTGAATTGGGAATGCAGGCTTTAATTGGAGGGACCTTATCTTCCTTCATGACGGCCTCATTTGCAGCCCTGGTTATTGTTTAGTTTTTGTTGGATTTTGTGTGTATCCTTGACAGTTTTTTACGACTTCCTATTGAGTGACGTCTCATCTTGAGAGGGTCGCAAAAGCCTTTATTTTTTGGCATAATATTTAAGATGTCACGTCACAAAAGAAATGATGGATATAAACCTGTAATCATGGTCACGGGCTGCACCAGCGGTGTGGGCTTGGCCATTGCTCATTTGCTCTATCAAATTCCAGAATATCGCACCATTGTCACAGGCCGCCAGCTTTCTTTAGCGAAGCTTCGTCAACTCTTTGAAGAAAAAGAAAATTTCAAAATTTTAGATTTAGATGTAACGAGTGAGTCTTCAAGAAAAAAAACAATGAATCAAATCCAAGACCTGTGGGGGGCTGTGGACATTTTGATAAACAACGCAGGTATCTGCTATCGATCTGTTGTTGAAGACATGCATGACAGTGATGAGCAAAAGCAAATGGCCACCAATTATTTTGGTCCCATGTCCCTCATTCGCCATGTTTTACCTTTCATGCGAGAAAAGGGGCGAGGTAAAATTATCAATGTATCGAGTGTCAGTGGAATGTTAGCCATGCCGACAATGGCCAGCTACTCAGCTAGTAAACATGCGCTGGAGGGAGCCTCTGAAGCCTTATGGTATGAAATGAAGCCGTTCGGCATCAATGTCAGCCTCATCCAACCTGGATTTATTCACTCTCAAAGTTTTGAAAATGTCTACTTCAGTGAAAAGTCAGCCTTGGGAACAGAAAGCACCATTCAACCCTATTCAGATTACTATCACTCCATGGGACCCTTTATTGCCAAACTCATGAAACTCTCTTGGACCTCCCCCGAAGACGTGGCCAAAAAAGTGATTCAATGCGTTCAGCAGGAAAATCCGCCCCTGTGGATTCCAGCGACACCTGATGCTGTTTTATTTTATTTTTTTCGCAGGTTGATTCCACGAAGATGGCTGATGCCCCTACTTTTTTTCTTTTTACCTAATTCTAAATACTGGGCCCACCACCACACTTTTCGTCGTGACGCTGTAGGAGAATGGAATCGCAAAAAGAAAGCTTCCTGATTCAGTGCAGTTTCAATTAAGTTAATGCCATGGAATATAAAAAATTAGGGTCGACAGGTTTAAAAGTAAGTCAGTTTTCCTATGGCTCATGGGTCACATTCGGAAAACAAATGGAATTGGCTCCCGTGGTGGAATGCTTAAAAATTGCCTGGGAAAAAGGCATTAACTTTTTTGATAACGCTGAGGTCTATGCCAATGGCAAATCAGAAGAATTGATGGGACAAGCCATACGAAAAATCGGAATTCCTAGGCAACATCTGGTTATTTCAACGAAGTTTTTTTGGGGCATCGAAAATGCTATCAACTTTAAAAACACTTTAAATCGCAAGTACCTAATGCACGCCATCGATCAATCCCTCAAGCGCTTGCAAATGGATTATGTGGATTTGGTTTTTTGTCATAGGCCCGATCCTGAAACTCCGATTGAGGAAACTGTGATGGCCATGCATGATATGATTCAACAAGGAAAAGCTCTTTATTGGGGCACGAGCGAATGGTCAACTCAACAAATTGAAAAGGCCTATGACTTTGCTGCTCAAAACTCTCTCCATCGTCCTCACTTTGAACAGCCCCAGTACAACCTCATTCATTCGCAAAAAGTAGAAAAAGACTTTTCACCCCTTTATACCAAAATGGGCTTGGGCTTGACCATATGGAGCCCTCTCGCCAGTGGTATTTTAACAGGAAAGTATCAAAGATCCATCCCCAGTGACTCTCGTTTAGCTATGTCGAATATGTCATGGCTCCAAGAAGAATTAAGAGCACCCCGAACACAAAGTGTCGTTCAGGGGCTTTTTGAAATTTCCCAAGAGACTCAAATTTCAATGGCGGAGCTTGCCCTAGGATGGTGTGCTCTGAATCCCAGAGTCAGCACAGTTATTCTCGGTGCCAGTCGTCCTGAGCAATTGGTTGCCAACCTAGAAACACTTAAAAAGCTTGATCAAATAAGGCTTGTGAAGAAAAAGCTCGATGAACTGACTCTTAAAATGTAGTTCCCAAAATAATGTTCCACTTCGAGACCTCATTTCAATTAGGACTCCACTGTCAAAACCTTACTCAAAAGAATTTAAATTCTTTTGACGATTCTTAAACTTATTGCAGATAAGTTCGACAGGACCAAACATGAAGATTTATTTAACTGAAGCGCTGCGCACGTGCTTTCAGTGACTTAGATTGTCTCAAGTTGAACGTAAAATTCAAAATAAAAGATCATTTCAACGGCTTAGCTCACTTCCTTTCAACTCTCCTTGAATACTAGCAAAATAATTAAAAGGCACTGGGAGGAAAAATGGAAACAAACACTATGAGAAATATGAGCAAGGTTGCTTTGATCTCAAGTCTGCTAATGGGCTTAAGCGCTTGTGATAAATCGGGTGGCGGAATTTCCATTTTAGCTGCTGAAGAGAACTTTAAAGTTTCAGTGAGCACTCAACCCAAGCCTATTGATATTCTATGGGTCATTGATAACTCTGGGTCTATGAATTCTTCACAAACCAATTTGGCGAGTAACTTCGGTGCCTTTATCCAGGATTTCATCACTTTAAATTATGACTTTCGTATGGCCGTCACCACTTCAGACACTTGGTACAATCAATATTCTGGTAATGCATTCTTTAGCCC
>JBKDFX010000043.1:0-52755 GCA_046336825.1 Bdellovibrionales bacterium
TTATTAGTCCATGGAGTGAAATTCCAGACTCTTGGCTCTATGATTATTATGCAAACTACCTTAGTCCAGATTACAAAAATGCAAGAATTAAATTGGAGCCTGGTTATTCAGCTATTGCCGAGCTTCATGGTTGTGATGAAGAAATTAAAATGCGGCAGTCTCAGCATCAAAATTTTATTGTGCCTCTTTTAGAAAAAAACCGCGAAGCGGTGAAAAAAGCAATTATAGATTGTTTAGACTTTGGAGGCGGATCAGGAAAGGTTATTCCAAAGAAGGATTGGATAAGAAGTGAAAGTGTTGATATTGGTAATGGATCAATCAAGAATTTAAATAAAATGTATGATTTTATTCAAATTCTTCACGTATTAGAACATGTTGGTAATCCATCAAATACGCTCGATAAAGCACTCAAGGTTTTAACGAATGATGGTTTAGTTTACATAGAAGTTCCATGGGAAATGTATGATTTCAATCATCTAGTTAAAAATGAATATAATGGTATTATTTGTGATGAACACATTAACAAGTATTGTGACAAATCTATTCAAGCGCTTGTCGAGAGTAAAAAATTAAAAATTGAATTATTACAGGAGTCTTACGTTCAACTTCTCCACTCCAAAGAACCAGTCAAAGTAGTAAAATGTCTAGCTAGAAGGATTTCTGCTTCTTACTAAAATGATTGTTGAAATTTCTTTATGAAAAAAGAATGCCTATGCTTAATTTTATTAAAGGGGATTATATAAAAAGAATCAAATTTTTTTGAGGTTAATGATGATCGGAATTAACAAATCCATAATCAAAAATAAATATTATTAAGTCAACACACTTTGACTCGAGATCTATGACCATAGCAGTTTTGAAGGGTCTTACCAATTTAACTCAGTTTTCTAACATCTTCTTGTCTATAAATTCTTGTTTCGGTCGCAGGCGATTACAAAAGTCCATTTGTTCTTGTGTTTGCATATCGTAACTTCCACTAAACTTCTCACTTTGTGGATTTAAACGCAAATGTTTCAATGGGCCTATCATTTTTTGAACTAATTCTGATTTGTGGTTAAACAAGGCAGGTCCAAAAGCATATTCAGCTTTCGAAAATTCCATTTCGACCAAGTGAAGGTCTTCAATTTCTTTCGTGTGATTAGCAAAGTGTAAACCCAATAATCGTCTTTTTTTCTGGCGCAAAATGTAGTTCGTACAATGAATAATATTGTGATTAAAAATAATGACATCACCAGGTGAAGATTCAATAATAACCTGGGGGAGTATTTTGTTGCCCCCCATAGTCGTTGGATTGTGCCCATTTGCAAAAATACTTTTTTCGTCAAATCCACCTTCGGGTGCGGGCTCCGGCCAAGACAGGGCAGATCCAAGAAGAGCGCTATAAGCATCATCTACAAATTGACTCCCAGGGATTACTCGCAGGGCTCCTGATGATGCATCATTATGATCAAGGTAAATTAACATTTTACATGATTTAGTTCTAATCAAGTAATCGCGATGCCAGCCAGAGGAGCCAGAAAAGACATTACCGTCGGAACCTTTATATACAAAATTTTCGCCCAAGAGCTGGCTCATGAGTGTAGTTATTTTTTGTTGAGCTAATAGATTTGAAAGAACTTCGCTGTCCTCAAGCATCTGTGGCCAAAACCATTTTCTATTGTCGTAGGCATTTTTGAACTTTTCAGACATCATTTTATCAAATTCTTCTGAAATCAAATTTATTTCAGCTTTAAAGAAACCAGGGATTTTTAGATAACCAAAGGTATGAAAAAAATTGATCATTGCGGGTGTTAGGGATTCTTCAAAACTTAAATTATTTTCTGGATGTGATAGCAGATTAGATGATTTTGGCTGCAACGCCTCTTTGTTAAATGGTTTGTTTTGTTGCGTGACTGCAACAAACTTTTTGAGCTGCTCTAGGTAATTTTTTTGAGATTCTTGTAACCTTTGATTCAATACTTCTGAGCTTGGAGCCTTGTGAACAAAGTTATCTGAGCCCCAGTGAATCCCTTCGCAGCCTAATTCGTAATCTAAGTAATCTTGCCATTCAACTGTGCCGTCTGGAATAATCACAACGGGGCATCCACACATGACAGCCTCGTAGGCTAGGCTCGTTGAATTATCAAAGCAGTACAGCACCCGTGAATTTCTTAAAATTTGTCCTAATAGTCCGCGGTTTGGATATGTTCGCGTTATTTCGAGAGTCTTATTGGGATCAAAGAAGCCGCTTTTAAAGGAGGACTTACCAACATAAAAACATTCCAGTTCACGTGACTCATACGGGCGCACATCGTCGTAAAACAATGTCTGATCAATCATGGGTTTATAGAGCTTACCAACAACCTTGTTTTTGATGGATGATCTATAGGCATCAGAGTAGTAAAAAACCAATTCGGTGTCTTGATAACAAGAGTCACCACCCAACAGCCCGGGCTTATTGGCTACAAATCGAGCAACTGTTTCAGCTTGAAGGGGGTTGCCGACAACGGTTTCGGAATAAAAGGCGATGTAATTGAAATCTTTAACTAAGGCTTTTGCTGTTTCTAGATCTATCAGAGGATTAATAAGATTATCACCCGACCTATTGCTGTTTGTGATAAAACTAGGGTAGCCCATGGTATTGAGATCGTGGCAGATTTCGTACATGCATTTAATGCCTGCTGATGAGGCTACAAAGCTGGGTGCATAAAAAACATATCCACGCTTTTCATTAGAATTTTTTTCGAGGTTGGTTAGTAGGTTTTTTCTATAATTATGCAACCGAGATTCATTTTCAGTGATTTCAATAGTCACTATTCTATCAATTCGTTGGGAAAGCGATACAAAGTCAGTTTGCTTTTTATAATTTTTTAAAAGCGCTAAAACACCGTAATAGCCGAAATAGAACCACTCTTTGGTGAGTGCTTTAAAAAAATTTTGGTAGCCACCGTAGGCTTCAGCGGCTAAGGGTAAAATTCTTTTTAATTTAATTATTATATTTTTAAATGGCATAAAGACCTGCTCTTTAAGATTGATTTACAATTACCTGTTAGAAATCAAAGTTGATAGTAAATAGTTTAGCATTGTGCATGTGGCAAAATAATCAAAGTGTAATTCCTAAAGCATTTTTAAAATTACTTGGCTCTTAATCTGCGATAGATTTTCACGGGGAATAAAATGGTCATAAAGTAAAGTTTCACCGAATTTCGAAATTTTGAATTAAAAATGGACATCAGCAAATTAGCAGAAACAAAGGAAGCTAAAGACAGTCGAGTAACTAATTCTGCATTTAGATTTGATTGGAAATAGAAAAGCAAAAGCGCATGCAAAAGTAAGAAAACTGAATAAAAAATAGCTAGGCTTTTTTGTTGGCCTTCAATTATCAAGTATTTGAGCTGGGCCGAGCCACCAAAAGCAGTCAGCATGGCAACCACGGACATAATAAAAAGGGTCGTTTCTGCCCCTTGGTATTTGGCTCCATACAGGACTGAGATAATAATTTTGCCGAGTAAATAAACGGAAATAACAAGGCCCAAGCCCAACCAAAGGCATATATCATACAGGTACTGCACACGGCTTTGAAAAAGCTTGGGATCTTTAATTCTAGACTCAACCAGTTTAGGTAAAAGAGCTGTTGAAACAGCAATGGGTACAAAATACCAGAGCTCAATTAAAGTCGCACAAACTGAGTAAATGCCAAGCTCACGGGGGCTGGAGTATGTTCTCAGAAAATACATGGTTATGGCCTTTGCAGCAAAGCCCATAGCCATAACAACAAGCATAGGAAAACAATCATAGACCAATTGTTTTGTGGCCTGTGACATCTTGGTCATTCGCTTAAGGCCGAACTCTTTGAGATATCTGAATGTCGTATAAACAGAAGAAACGAAATCTTCTAAGGTGTATGAAAGTATAAAAAAGTTGACCTTTGATTGATAGAAAATTCCTAAAACCCTTAAGGCACTACCGAGCACATAACCATTCAGGCGACTGATAAAGAGCTCTTTACTTTGCAAGCGGCTTTGAAAAACAAACTCAAAAGAAAGGAATGGCCATGCGAACAAAGAGGCCCCTGCTATTAAAAAACCTTTCAGTTGGGTTGAGTCTTTTGCGTTGAAATAAGCAAATACAGATAAAATGATAAAAAGAATGAATACTAATTGTAGTCGTAGCCAAAAGACCTCGCTGGCGATGGATTTGATATTTTCCTTATCTTCAACTAATTTTTTTACGTAAATATCATCAATACCTAAAAAACTGATCACGGTAAAAAAAAGCACGATTTGTCGAATATATGTGAGCTCACCAAATCCATCAGGTCCAAGATAGCGCGCCAGTGCCGTATGAATAAAAAATCCAATGATAATTCTAATGGCACGCTCTGAGCCTAAAAAGTGAAAGGCCTTTAGAGCTTTTTGCAACTCAGGTCGGTCTTTGAGTTCAGAAAAGAGAACCTTTAACACGCAATGCCTCAAAAAATCTTATTACAGTCGAAAAAAATTATATTATCGGATCATAAGGCTAGATATAAGAAGAATTGTGAACTCTGCGTAAAAAAGTTCGGTTAAAGAGGTCCAAATGAAGGTTTCAGTATTCGGTACAGGTTATGTGGGTTTAGTAACGGGCACTTGCTTGGCCGAAACGGGCAATAGTGTGATTGCTTTTGATATCGACAAATCCAAGATCGAAAATTTAAAAGAAGGTCATATCCCGATCTATGAAAAAGGCCTCGAAGATATGGTTCGATCCAATTTGTCTTCAAAGCGGCTTATCTTTACTGACAGCTCTGAAAGGGCCGTTAAAGAAAGTGATATTCTAATCATTGCTGTGGGCACCCCGCCCAATGAAGACGGCAGTGCTGACCTCAATCACGTATTGGCGGTGGCCAGGTCAATTGGGCAAAAAATGGAGTCTTACAAGCTAATTGTGAACAAATCGACTGTGCCCGTGGGGACAGCTGATCTGGTCAAAAAAACAATTCAGGAAGAATTGAATAGAAGGTCAAAAAAAATTGAGTTCTCTGTGGCCTCCAACCCTGAGTTTTTAAAAGAGGGATCTGCCGTAGCTGATTTTATGAAGCCTGATCGTATTTTAATTGGCTGCGAGCCTAGTGACGAAAAAGCAGAGAAAATGTTACGCGAGCTGTACCAATCTTTTGTGATGAACGGGTATCGATTTATTGTGATGGATCTGCGTTCTGCTGAGCTTTGTAAGTATGCATCAAATGCAATGTTGGCCACTAAAATTTCATTTATGAATGAGCTTTCTCGCATTTCTGAAGAATTAGGTGCCGATATTATGCAAGTTCGTCAAGGCATGGGGGCCGATAAAAGAATTGGATATGAATTCACACATGCAGGCCTTGGCTATGGGGGGTCGTGTTTTCCCAAGGACGTGAACGCACTAACGATGATGGCACGTGATCGTGGGCTTGAAGCAAGCCTTTTAAAAGCGGTTGAGCACGTCAACGATTCTCAAAGGCTGCGCTTTATTCAAAAAATTAAAAATCACTATTCAGCTTCAAATAAGAAGCTTGAAGGCTTGCAATTCGGGATTTGGGGCTTAAGTTTTAAGCCTGATACCGATGATATTCGAATGGCTCCCTCACTTGATGTGATTGCTGCGCTTATTAAGGCGGGCGCAAAGGTTGTTGCCTACGATCCCATTTCTTCAGAGCACGTCAAAAAATACTTTGCTGCAGTTGAAGGCTCGGTTGATCGTTCTAAGCTGTTGTTCGCAAGCGATATGTATGAGGCCTTATCAGGTGCTGATGCGATGATCCTTTGCACAGAGTGGAAGTTTTTTAGATCACCTGATTTTGATAAAATGAAGAGTCTTATGCGCTCTCCCGTTATATTTGATGGTCGTAATCAGTATGATCCAATGGCATTGAGTGAAAAGGGTTTCACCTATATCAGTGTCGGGCGCTAACAATCCACACACACGGCATTCACACTTTCCTTTTCGGTGTCTCCAAAAGGCCAGTCCATTGGCTGGGTTTAGTCCCTTAAAAACAACTTCAGAAATCTCAGAACCCTACGGAAAATTTTCTTACGGGTTAGGTAAGTTATTTTCATGGGATCCTCCTTTTTGTGGAGACCCCAAAAAAGACTTATGCGGGGTGGGTGTGCCGAGGGGACATTCGCCTTTTGCATTTTTGAGACTTAGCTAAAATGTACGAGTTTCGTTTTGAGTAACCTGGCCATCCGCCACCCGAAAAGGTCTAGGGAATACCCCTTGAGCACCACCAAATTTCATGAAAATCAGCGGTTAATCCGCTATATTTCATGAAATAGTGGACTTAGTCCAGCGAGTTGTTTATCATAAAGCATGTACAAAAGAATCCTGGATCTTGAAGCTGTATTAAAAAGAAAAAGTGTTTTTTTACTGGGCCCAAGGCAAACGGGTAAATCCACCTACTTAAAAAGCCAGTTCAAACAGGCCCACTTCATCAATTTATTAAAGAACTCTGAATATAAAGATCTACTGATCGATCCAAGCTCTCTCGAAAGAAGAGTGAAATATGCTTTTGAGGAGGAAAAAAAATCAATAGTTATCATTGATGAGATACAAAAAATTCCTGCTCTGCTCGATGAAGTTCACAACCTCATCGAGCAAAATAAATCCTTACGTTTCATATTAACAGGAAGTAGTGCCCGTAAACTTAAAAGAGAAGGCGTAAATATGCTGGGTGGTCGGGCCTCTTCCTATAAAATGCTACCACTTTGCTACCCCGAGCTTGGAACTGGAAAGTACGAAAAATGGCTTAAAAGATTAAACATAGGTGCTTTGCCATCCATCATGGATTCCGATAGCCCTGTTGAAGATCTTAAAGATTATGTCAGCCTGTATTTAAATGAAGAAATAAAAGCAGAAGGTATCAGTAGGTCAATTGATAATTTTGCCAGATTTTTAGAGTTTTCGGCGTTGATCAATGGAGAACAATTAAATTTTACTTCTATTGGTAGTGATGCTCAGCTTTCACCGAGTACTGTGAGGGATTATTTTGAGGTTTTGCAAGACACTTTAATCGGAACAACACTTCCTGCCTTTTTACAAACAAAAAAAAGAAAAGCCATGGCCACTTCAAAATTCTACTTTTTTGATTGTGGAGTCACCAATGCTCTTTTGGGTCGTAAAGAAGTTGTCCAAGGCACACCTGAATACGGAAAAATGTTAGAACAAGCTATATTTTTAGAACTGCAAGCCTATCTTAACTATAAGGGTATCAACAAAAAACTTGAATATTGGAGGTCCACCTCACAATTTGAAGTCGATTTTTTAGTTTATAATGACCCTAAAGAATTGATTGCCATAGAGGTCAAAGCGTCAAAGAACCCAACTACAAAGGATTTCAAAGGTATGAAAGCACTGGAAGAAGACGGCAAACTTACGCGAAAAATCGTAGTGTGCCACATAAGTGCTGCACAAAAAACGGCAGACAACATCGAGCTTCTGCCGGTGCAAATATTTTTGGAGAAACTGTGGAACGGTCAAATTCTTTAATTTCTATAATCGAGCTATCTTAGGGTAACCCTTAGATTCCCTGAGCCCTTACTCTAGAAAAAACGCGTTGCTCGCAAAACCCAGTGGCATTACAACATTGTTATGAAAGTCATCGATCATATCCAGCGTGCTCAAAATGCTAAAGTTCCCATCGTTTCCTGTGAAATCGTGCCCCCTCCAAGGGGCAGGTCCGCTCAGGAAATCATCGACACCGTTGAAATTCTAGAGCCCCTCAATCCCTCTTGGATTGATGTCACTTCTCACTCGTCCATGGCCTACTACCACGAAAAAAATGATGGAACAGTTGAAAAACGCATCTATAAAAAGCGTCCGGGCACCCTGGGTATTTGCGGGATCATCCAAAATCGCTTCAAAATCGACACTGTGGCCCACATTCTTTGCAAGGGCTACACCCGCGAAGAAACCGAAGATGCATTGATTGAGCTGCATTACCTGGGCATTCATAATATTTTAGCCCTGCGTGGAGACGGTCCCAACTACACCAAAGAAATCTCTAAAATTCGCACCACCAACATGTACGCTTCTGACCTGGTGAAACAAGCTTTTGAACTTCGTCAGGGTAAATTCGTCGAAGACATTTCAGACTCCATGCCCCTGGATTTTTGCGTCGGAGTGGCCGGTTACCCTGAAAAGCACTTCGAAGCCGCTAACATGAAAATGGATCTGATGGCCCTCAAAGCCAAAGTGGATGCGGGAGCCGACTACATCGTCACGCAAATGTTTTTTGATAACCAAAAGTACTTTGATTTCGTTAAAGCCTGCAGGGACTTCGGAATCCAAGTTCCCATCATTCCAGGGCTTAAAATCATTAAAACCCTCAATCAAATGACTTCACTGCCCAAAACCTTTCATGTGGATTTACCTGTGGAATTGGCCGATGAGATCATGGAAAAACCCAAACACGTGGAAGAAATCGGTGCGAACTGGGCCTTGAAACAATGCGAACAGCTATTAAGCTTTGGTGTGCCCGCCCTGCATTTTTACATCATGAATGACGCCACTCAAGTGAAAGGCATCTGCCAAAAATTGGGGATATAGTTTTTCAGTTAGTTGAAAAATTATTGCTTTTGCATCTATTTTTAATGAGGGCTTAAATATTAGAACTGGCTTTCAGTTTAATTTTTAAAGCCCCTCGGTATTTCAAAAACACGGAATAACTGGACAGTGCCGCTATCAAAACACCGGGCACTCCATCTAAAAATCCAAGCTTAAATATATAGTGGCGTAAAAATCGAAAAAAGGGGTTAAAAACCATCGAGATCGCAATCACCACCATGGGTTTTTTTAGAGCCACTTTTTCGGCCCCAAGGCTTGAATACTGCCTAACTTTTTTCACATGATCCTGCACAGAATTCACCGAGTAGTGATTTAATAGACCCTGGCAATCGATGATTTTTAAGTCTTTGTTGTACTCTAAAATCTCATGAACATGATCACCCACCCAATGCGAACCCATTTTTGGGAAGATTCGAATTTTTTTATCGGGAAACCAGCCTGAATGCCTGACCCAAGAGCCCGCATAATTGGTGATTCGATTTAAACGGTAAACACCTTGAAAGCCTGATTTTTTTAAAGCTTGGATTTCCTTTTGTAATTCAGAAGTGAGCTCTTCGTCGGCATCCAAAGATAAAATGTGGGGATTCTGCGCCAATTGATTGGCTTTGTTTTTAGTTTTAGCAAAGCCCTCCCAGGTCATGGAAAAAAACTTAACCTTAGGAAATTTTTGGCAAATTTGCGCAGTTCGATCTGTGCTGAAAGAATCTACCACAATGATTTCATCAGCGATGTCATTGACAGAATTCAGACATCTTTCGATATTTCTCTCTTCATTTTTTGTGCAAATCACCACGGACAATTGATTTAACATACCTGAAAAGTATGCCGTAAGAATTGGCTTGAGACCACTCGAGATTCGAAGAACTTAAGAATTCTTTTGGGACCCGTTTTCGAGAATTCCTAACATGACTCTTGTGAGCCCCTGGTTTCCACCCGCACTATCTAGTCCTAATTCTCCAAAAAGTCATTCCATTGACTGGGTTTATAGCCCACACTTTAATGACTTTTAAGCCCTAAAAATCACGAATTCTTTTAAGTAACTCTAAAACTAAGATAACCAGTTTTAAAATCCACTTAAGAATTCTTAGACATCTACCGAAACTATCCTTACGGTGGTAAGGTTGTTTCATAAGAGCCTCCTCTCTGGAGACCTTAGGAATCAATAGAAGCGGGTGGGCCAGGGGCATATCCGCTTTTTTTATTTTTAAATAAGAGCCTTGCCGCACACCTCAAAAATGACCTTCCTTGATCAGGTCCCTTTAAGGCCCATCCTTAGGCTAAGTTTTCGTGCCCACACTGATCCTTAAGCCTTAAAAGTCTTTTAATCTCTTTAACAACTCTAAAACTAGAAGGACTAGCTTCAGAAATAGCTTAAGAAATTTCATCACCCTTCCGATATCCCAATTACGTGGGTTGGAATATGGCATCAGTTACTCCTTTCCGGGTTACCTGATGGCAAAGAAGGGAAAGCGGGTGTGCGACAAGGCAAATCCGCTTTTTTGCATTTTCGGGGCTGAGCTCAATGTGTGGTCTATTACTGATCACGCACGGATTCGAAAAATTGGGTCCGAGCCTCGTCTGACTGAAAATCAAAATTATTTTAAATTTGAATTGATCGAATTTTTTAAGATTATTCAAAAATTTGAGTCCGAGCTCCATTTAAACTTCTTGAGCTATCCATCTCTGAGGAGTAATTCTTGAAATGTGCAAAACATCATTAATGAAATCCAAGCTCGACTTAAAAATGAAATCCTTTTTCTGGACGGTGCCATGGGCACCATGGTTCAGCAGTACAAACTTGGCGAAAGCGATTTTCGTGGGGACAAGTTTAAAAATCATCCTGTCGATTTAAAAGGTAATAATGACCTTCTTGTTCTAACAAAACCAGAAGTGATCTATGAAATTCACACTCAGTATCTGGAAGCCGGCTGTGACATCATTGAAACCAATACCTTCAATGGCACTCGCATCGCTCAAGCCGACTATCACCTCGAACACATCATTCCCGAACTCAATTTCGAAGCGGCTAAATTGGCGAAAAAAGCTTGTTTGGATTTTATGAAAAAAAATCCAGGCCGCAAATGCTATGTGGCGGGTGCCCTGGGGCCCACCAACCGAACGGCTTCGTTATCACCCGATGTGAATCGTCCTGGTTACCGAGCTGTCACCTTTGATGAGTTGGCACAGGCTTACTATGAACAAGCCGAAAATTTACTACTCGGTGGAGCTGACATTTTATTGCCTGAAACAGTTTTTGATACTCTGAACTTAAAGGCCTGCCTTTTTGCCATTCAAAATTTAGAAGAAAAATTGGGGCATAAAATTCCTCTGATGATTTCAGTCACCATCACGGATCAATCAGGACGAACTTTATCAGGCCAAACCGTGGAAGCTTTTTGGAATTCCGTTCGCCATGCTAATCCCTTGAGTGTGGGAATCAATTGTGCCCTGGGTGCAGATCTCATGGCACCTCATATTGCAGATCTGCATCGAATCGCCAACTGTCATATCAGTTGTTACCCCAATGCAGGTCTGCCCAATCCTTTGAGCCCCACCGGTTACGATGAAACTCCTGAAAACATGGCCAGCACCATTGCTTTGATGGCCGAAAAAGGACAACTCAGTATTGTGGGAGGCTGTTGCGGAAGCACTCCCGCTCACATCAAAGCCATCGTTGATAAATTAAAAAAACTCAAAGTTCGTGCGCTGCCTGAGCTGCCCACTTTGGAAGAACAAAAATTATACCTATCAGGCCTTGAGCCTTTAAATTTACCTTGGACAGGCAATCGATCCTTTATCATGGTGGGTGAACGCACCAATGTCACAGGCAGCCCTAAGTTTTTAAAACTCATTCAAGAAGGCAATCTCACCGAAGCTCTTAAAGTGGCTCGGCAGCAAGTCGAAAACGGCGCAAACATTTTAGACATTAATTTCGATGAAGGTATGATGGATTCAAAAGCCTTGATGAAAGACTTTTTGAATTTGATTGGCAGCGAACCTGATATTTCGAAAGTTCCCATCATGGTGGACTCCAGTAAATTTGAAGTTCTGGAGCAGGGCCTTAAAACTTTGCAAGGTAAAGGTGTTGTGAACTCTCTTTCATTGAAAGAGGGGGAAGAAGCCTTTATCGAGCAGGCTAAAATTGTTAAAAAACTAGGGGCTGCTGTCATCGTCATGGCCTTTGATGAAACTGGCCAAGCTGTCACCAAAGAACACCGATTACAAATTTGTCAGCGAGCCTATAAAATACTGACTGAAAAAGTGGGCTTCCCACCGACAGATATTATTTTCGATGTGAATGTTTTGGCCATCGCCACCGGCCTTGAAGAGCACAACAATTACGCCAAAGATTTTATTGAAACACTGCGGGATCTGAAAAAACTTTGTCCTGGCTGTTTAACTTCTGGCGGAATTTCAAATTTGTCTTTTAGTTTTCGAGGCCAAAATGCCGTTCGAGAAGCTCTGCACACTGTGTTTTTGTATCATGCTATTCAAGCCGGTCTTGATATGGGAATCGTCAATGCGGGAATGCTACAAGTTTATGATGAAATCAACCCTGAGCTTCGCGAACTTTGTGAAGATGTGATTTGGAATAAGCACGAATCTGCTACAGAAAATTTATTAAAATGGTCTCAAAGTCATTTGGATCAGGTCTCAGGCAAAAAAACAGCCGTCGCGGATTCATGGCGTGAAAAGCCCGCCCGCGAAAGAATTCATCATGCCTTAGTGAAAGGCTTTGATGAGTATATTGATAAAGATGTGGAAGAAATCCGTCATGAATTTAAGAGGCCCTTGGAAATTATTGAAGGCCCCTTGATGGACGGCATGCGCACAGTAGGAAAACTCTTCGGTGAAGGAAAAATGTTTTTACCCCAGGTGGTAAAAAGTGCTCGAGTTATGAAAAAGGCCGTGGCCTACCTAGAGCCCTACATGGAAAAAAACACTCTCAATGAAAAAACTCAAGGCACTGTGATCATGGCCACGGTTAAGGGTGATGTGCATGACATCGGTAAAAATATTGTCGGAGTGGTTCTGGCCTGTAACGGTTATCGCGTGGTGGATTTAGGGGTTATGGTCCCCATTCAAAAAATTTTAGAAGCTGCTGAAAAAGAAAAAGCAGATTTGATTGGTCTTAGCGGTTTGATTACTCCCAGTCTGGATGAAATGATCATCAATGCAAAGTTGATGACTGAAAAAGGTTTTCAAGTTCCCTTGTTGATTGGCGGAGCCACCACTTCTGCAGTTCATACAGCTGTGAAAATTGCCCCTCATTACCATGGGGCCACGGTGCATATTTCGGATGCTTCGTTGGTGATTGAAGCTTGTTCAAAACTTTTGGGTGAAAAAGCAGATGAAGCTCGTGCATCTTATAAAATACAATCCGATGAAATCCGTGAAAGTTATCTGAGCAAGCAGGAAGAACCCTTAGTCGACTTACAAACGGCACGTGAGAAAAAACCTCAACTCAAATTTGAGGATTTAGCCAAACCCCATGAATTTGGTGTTTTTGAGTTGCGACCCAGCTTTCATGAAATTCGAGAGCTGATTGATTGGTCCCCGTTTTTTTGGACATGGGGATTAAAGGGAATGTATCCTCAGATCCTCGACAAAAAGGACACCGGTGATCAGGCTCGAGAATTATTAAAAGAAGCCCAAGTTTATTTAGATAAAATTTATCAGCAAAAACTTTTTCAACCCAAAGTGGTGGTGGGATTTTTCCCAGCTCAAAGTGAAAATGAAAGTGTCTATGTTTATGCTGCGGATAGAAATCCTAAAGACATTTTAAAGATCAATGAAAACTCTAAAATTTTAGAAAAATTAGTTTTTCTTCGTCAGCAAAAACCCAAAATGGCCGTGATGGGTCAGCATTATTGTATGGCGGATTTTATTGCTCCGAAGTCTTCAGGTCTTATGGATTCCTTAGGTATGTTTGCCGTCAGTTCAGGCTGGGAGCTCGAAAATTTTGCCGATGAATTAAAAAAGAAAAATGATGATTACAATTCAATTCTTGTGAAAGCTTTAGCCGATCGTTTAGCAGAGGCCTTAGCCGAGTGGGCTCATAAAAAAGTTCGTGAAGCCCATGGGTACGGAAAGTCAGAAAATTTAAATACCGAGGATTTATTTAAAGAAAAATACCGTGGAATTCGTCCAGCACCAGGCTATCCGGCTTGTCCCGATCACACGACAAAATTGCAAATTTGGAAATTATTAGATGTGGAAAAACGCTCAGGCATTCAGCTGACTGAAAATTTAGCCATGGCCCCTGGAGCCAGTGTGGCAGGTTTGTATTTTCATCACCCCGAAGCCAAATATTTTCATGTGGGTGTGGTGGGTGAAGACCAGTGGAAGGCCTATGCCGAAGCTCGCGGAATCTCGTTGGATGAGGCCCGCCGATGGTTACCATTGGGGCTGCATTAAAGCCCACACTTTTTATGAAGCCCTCAAAGGTCCGATCACCGACGGTCTTGACACAATCTGAATAAAGCGCCAGCCTAAAGTCTATGCCTAAAACTGAGTTTATGAAGCGAGCTATTGAATTGTCCCAGGAACACATGGAAGCCGGTCATGGGGGCCCCTTTGGAGCCGTGATCGTCAAAGACGGTAAAATAATTGCCGAAGGTTGGAATCAGGTTTTATCCACCAATGATCCCACAGCCCATGCTGAAGTTCAGGCCATTCGAAAGGCCTCTCAAAATTTAGGCTGCTTTGATTTATCCGGAGCCGAAATTTACACCAGCTGCGAACCCTGTCCCATGTGTTTATCGGCCATCTACTGGGCTCGACTGAATAAAATATATTTCGCCAACACTCGAAAGGATGCGGCTAAAATTAATTTTGATGATGATCTTATTTATCAAGAAATCCCAAAGCCCATCGAAAATAGAAAAATTCCCATGCAACAACTGATGCAAAACGAAGCACAACTGGTTTTTAAAGATTGGGAAAAAAAAGAAAACAAAACTTTGTATTAGCGTTTAAATCGATTTATTAAAAATCAACCCTTCAAAAAATCGTAGCGAACACTTTGACCGTTGAGTCCATTTTTAAAGTGACTTAATCCCGGAGCTTCATCTGGCAAAACGCCACCAAGATCAAATTTTTTTAAACCGCGAATTTTGCAAATTTGAATGGCCTTCCAAAGCAAAGCGTAGTGAGCACAATTTTTTCTACCAGCCGCTGAATTCCATGAAGCACGATAAGACACTGCGGGTCCATGCATATGCAAAGCAATACCTGCACAGGGGATACCATTCTCAAAAGCCCAAAGCAGAATAAGATCCTTAGACTTCAAAGCATTCCAAAATTCAATGTTCAAAAACTGTTTGGAAGGGCCCTTGTAGTTTTTTTGAGATTTATAAAGATCATAAAAATTAAGAAAGGATTTTAGGAGTTTTTCTGTGGTGTCTTCTTTGACTTCAACATTGAGCTTTTCAGATTTATTGAGCAAATTCCTCCATTTTTGATCCAAGCCTTGCCTTATATCTTTCAAATCTAATGATAAATCTAACCACAAAGTTTGAAAATTATGACGGCCCAATTGAAAGTGAATCTGGCTCAGTATTTCATGCCCGGTGGGAGATAAATTAAATTCAGGAAGCCATCGGATCCATGTGAAAGGTGATTTGGGAAATTCTTTTCTAATGGCTTTGGCCAAACTGAGATATTGCTCTTCCGTGGGAGATCCATTGAGCCACAGGGGGCCCCTTTGAATTTGTACAAACTGAATGGGCCCCAATTTCAACCTTTGGAGAGCTGCAATGGCCACGATTTCACCAGCTTCATTGTTAAAACTGATCATACGGGTGGGTAAAAAGGTTTGTGAAAGATGGGCTTCAGCATAGCTCCAGGTCTGCATCCAATTGGCTTGATGAGCTTCACCCATCAACTTTCGCCACTGCTCCACAGATCGTAAAGTCCAATCGATTTTTAATAAACCCATGCTTTATTTTGCGGCTGAACCAGCAAAAATTACAGTCCAGAAGACTCATTTGTGGGTGTCTAAAGTTTTGACGGATAGAAATTACAAAATTTTAACACGTTGAAATCATTGAATAGAGTCGGTGACATTGAACGCCTCTCACGTTCACAAAAGACCAGGCTGAAAACTTTACCTATCTCCCTTAAGATGGCCGCAATTGATCCAGTTGCACGTAGGAGAAAAAAATGACACCAAAACCCATGATCGGTCTAGCTCTGGCTGGGCTTTTATCCACTCTGTCACCCTCAATGTTACTCGCCAAGCAGTCTTGCAAAAAAAGTGTAAGCAATAAAACAGTGAGCGTTAAGATCGAAGCCAAAGAAGAGTCCAAAGATTTTTTTAATGATCGAGACTTTTTATCATCAATTCAACAAAGAGAAATTTATGGTCAGGTGCGCGGATTTTTTTCTGATAAATATCAAACTCAAGTTTATTTTACAGCAACAGCTAAGCCCAATGCTAAAGGTGAAATTCCCATGGTGGATAAAAAATCCAAGGGAATTTTTATTCTGTTTCATGGATCGGGAACAATGAAATCCAGTGGACGAAACTATATCGTCAATATGAACACTCTCGCCAATCTTGGTTTTTCTGCCATGAGTGTGGACCTTCCGTTCCATGCAAAAGGCCCCCGTGCGGAAGAATTCAATAAAGTCGAATATTTTATGACTTGGGTCAGGCAGATTGTTTTAGATGCTAAAGCTGCGGGTATTCCAGTTTATTTGGGTGGTCACTCTTTTGGCCCAGATGTGGCTTTAGAATATGTCACTCGTTATCCAAAAGATGTGGATGGAGTTGTGGCTTTGTCACCGGCTGGATTTACTAAAGAGCTCGATTGGTACCAATCCAATGTGACTGAAAAAATGAATTTCGGCGGAGACGTGGCTGAAAATGTTGAAGGCAGCACTTGGGCTGGAACCATGGGGCCGCAACTTTTATGGAACAAGGGAAAGCTGGCTGACCCCACAGTGATCAATCCTAAACTATTGGTCAGAATTTTAACTGGTATGCGTGAAGAGTATTTTCCAGCCCCCTTGGATCCTGTAACAGGTCTTCCTGCAGGCGATAACACTGTGGATGTGTCCATTCCCTTAAAGTCGATGCTGAAAAATTCTGTGGTCACTCGTGAACCAGGCATTGGCCATTATCTTTTTGATCACTTGGATGCCAATGGAGTCAATGTTGTGACACGAGAGTTTTTATTAACAGCGGGTTACAAACCAGATCAAATCAAGGCCATGATTGAAGAAGTCAGAGCCACAGCAGAACTGGTCATGCCCTCAGAGCGAGTGGGATTAAAGTATGTGCAAGATCCCTTATTCAAAGCTTGGGCCGATAAAACTTATGGTTATGGCAAGATTCCTAAAATTAGCAATCAACACAGTGATGGATTGGCTGATAAAATATTAACTGAGTACAGATTTGCACTTAAGAAAAGAGAAGAAGAGATTTTTCTAAAAATCTTAGCTACTAAGCAAACTCACCCTGAGTTTTATCAAAAATACCAAAAAGTAATTGATGCCCATAATCCAAAGAAAGTGGATATGACATTGTTTCCTCAGTACTTTGCTGAAGTGGTATCGGCTAATGCATCAGACACAGTTGCAGCATCGACCACAGCTAACTAAAATTTGTGTACAATCATCCACTTGTAAAAATTGTTTAAGCACAAAATTGCAGGTGGATGATTCTTGGCGTTGTGGAACCTGGACTTGCCAGAGTGTGGAAAATAATAGAAACAACTTCTATGTCTGATTTTTTAGTAGAGATTACTCACCACACTTTAGTTTCTGCCATAAAGTCTCTGGATGCTGACATTCGGCACCTGACTGAGTCAACAAAAGGGGATTTAGCTAAGCTTTCGCCGCAAGATCAAAAAAAGCTGGTGGATTTTTCTAAAGCCGCTTTAGAGCTTAAAAATATTTACCCCTTTGCTAGAAAAAATAATCCCAAGCTTCCAGCCTATGAAACTTTAGTTAAAAGGGTTTAAGTTTTTTTCGCACATACAGAGTTTTGTTAATTTGAGCAATAAGGTGGCCTGCATCATCTTTAACTTCTACAGGTAAATCAAAAATATATTTATCCTGGGAATTTGTTTTTAAGATAACTTCATCAAGTAATTTTTGATCAATTTTAAATTCAGCATAAAGATTTGATTTTCCAGGTTTTTTGAAATCAACGCTCGCAGCCTTATCCCAAACAATATAATCAGACCCTAAATTATTAATTAATTGAAGCATATAGAAAGGATCTGTCATGGCATAGATAGATCCACCAAATTGTGTGCCCACGTAGTTTTTGTTGTACCAGGTTCTTTTCAAGCAGACTTTGATATAACGATAATCATCAGAAATATATAGAATTCGAATACCAGCCCCTAAGTAGGGAGGCCACAGATTACCTAAGAATTTAGCTAACCAAATGGGAATGTGTTCAGCATATTTTCGAAGCAAATTAGCTGCCATAATATTTCGCCTCAAGGTCTAAATATAAACTGCCCCATAGATTAAACAATGAAAATGTAAATCTTTAGGACTAGAGTAATTAAATGAGCCTACGATTATGCTTTGCGACTCAATTCAGTTTAATAATTTTTATAATGTTCTTCGGCCATGTGGGTTACTCTTTTGACTCAAAATTAGTCGTGCCATTGACAGAACAAGCTTGGACCACGTTAGCCTTTAACAAAATTCCTAAAAATTCTGTCACTTTTGTAGATCAACAGCTCAAAGTAAAAGTGAAGCAGTCAGCAGGACCTATCATTTATAAACTTCCGAAACCTGCTAAGATCTTAGAATTTTCAATTAATGGAAAAGTAGTGGGTTCAAAAAAAACGGAAACCCAAAAATTCGATGAAGATTCCGTTTTACGATTTGGTTTGGTTGCAGTGGGATCAAAATTTTTATCGGGTCCAAAAAGATGGCTAGCTGCCGATTGGGTAAAAAAATTATTCGATTTGGCACCCGCAGGTGTCGGTTTGGATAAAATCTACTTTTATAATTTTACAAATCGAAATGAGTTAATGAACCAAACAAGACCTCACCCAAAATCCGATCTGATCATTGAGACCCTTTCATTTTTTCAAGAAACTGAGGGCCCCTTTTCAGTTAAAAAAACATTTACATCACCTATCTACACGGCAGCTCTTTGGATCAGTATTGATGGAGATGATACAAAATCAGACTACGAAACACATATTTCAGAGATTTCACTAGTCACAGAGCAAATATCTGGAAAGTAATTAAATGAAAATTCGACTAGTTATTTTTATTTTTTTAATCTGTAAAATCTCATGGGCTTCATTAGTAGAAGTAGATCCCAAATGTAGCTGTGAGGCATCCAAACAAAGGGACCCTTACGAAACTCCAGTTAAATTCAACTTTGGAAAATTCCACGGTCTTTGCGTGGATTCCTGTCGATTTCGATCGATAACTGTACTGCAACCAGACCCTGATAAAATAGACTCCGCAAAAGTAATCAAGGTCAGTAATTTTCTACATATGGAAAAGTACTATATTGCAGAAATACCCATTTCCTCTTTGACTCAGATTTCGATCGGTTTTGAGGAATTTCATCCCCATGTTTTCCATGTGGTGCTCAGATTTGATTTGGGTGAAAAGGGTCAGGCCATCAACTTATTAGATCAAACTAATCAAAATTCTAAAGCAGAGTTAATACAAACACGCTCTTTCGTTGTTTCAGCTGAAGGAGTTCCACCCAAGGATTTTCCTTACGGGTTAGTTGAAAGCTATTTTGGAAATTACTTACTTGCTTTACGTGTGCTCTCCATTGAAGAGGAAAATCGGTGGGTAAAAAAAATGAACAATACAATGACCTACAAAAAACTAAATTTGACTGAGCAGCAAGTTCAAAAAATGGCGAAAAGCGCCTTATTTCAAAGTCACAATAATCAAATGCAAAGTGTTTATAAGCTTTTTACTAATAACTGTGCAACAGTTGCCATTGAGACTATTCAAAGTGCCTTAAAAAATACATCTGTCAAAGCGGACATCATTGGCTACGCAGACCGGGGTCTATCTGTTAGGGGTCCCGTTGGTACAAACAGATTTCTGTTAAAGAATAAATTGATTGAAGCCTTCTAATATTCATCAACCTTAGTAATTATCCTGCCAGTATTATGCTTTCACCTTCTACAGATTTCCCGTTTAAACGATTCGTGCTTTTAGTGACTCATTCTAGAATAAAGTCAAATTAGCTAAATTAGGTTGTGCTTCACTTGTGTTGACATTTTTTTGAATACTTGCAATTTATATAGTTATGGCTTCATCGGTCTATCAAACCTACCCCATTTCAATCGAAAATTTCAGATGGCACTAAGTCTTGGTGGAATGGTTCTTCTTCCAGCCCTGAGGGGTGGTGGTGAAGAAGGCCTAATGCATCAATTAAGTGGCAGCAGGGATCGAATGGTGACGGTTAAGGACAACGTTTTTGCCAGCAAGTGGTTCAGATCACAGTTTAAAGATGCCCGGTGATTGATGTGGGAAGATCCTTCGGGGGGCTTCTAACTTTGATAAATTATACATTCTTTCAAAAAGAATTCGACCTATTCTCATCCATTGTTCCAGTTGCTGATGTGATTGATAGTATTCGGACGATGTCTTGGTGGGCTCTTGATTTTGCTTTGAAAACTTTTAAGTTCTAAAAGACGAAAGCTTACAGGTGAAAGTTTCGTTTAAATTTTTAATGTTTTTGAGCGCAAAGCTTGTGGGATGATTGATACAATAGATTCACACAGAAATACTTATTATGCCTGATAAGTTCAGTGTGAAACTCGCGGATAAAGTTACTAAGATGCGTGTGAGCGTCTTCAAGCCAAACTCTCAATGAAAGCTCATAGTTGCATGCCGGAACTTGTTTTGACAAAAATATTGGTGACTTAGATTTATAAATTTCAATCGGTACAGTTTCATGAAATGTCATGTTTGGTGTATCTGATTTGGTGATAGCGAAGCCAACGGCAATTCCAATAAAAATAAATAAAAGTCCGCTTAGGAAGTAGTTCTTCATTTTCCAATAATAAATAAAATTGTCCGAATAGTCTATCGTTCGAATATTTACATGATCAACCGTTGGCCAATCGACGGTTTAACGTGGCTTTCGTTGAACTGCTACCCAAGGTCATCATATTAGAGCAGTGAAAAATTGGTCCCGGGCAATTCAATTTGATTTTTCGGGGACGCAGTTCAAGTAAGAAACTTTTTTGGGCGGGGACTTGAAAAAGAAGCCACCCAACTTGGATGGCTTCGATTGATTCTATTTTTTTTAAAATGTAGGGTTAACGACCGGGGTCGCGGAAGATAACGGTACGATCTGCAATTGCACCGGCATGTGCCTCGAGTTTCCCTCCGGGCGCAATGCTGAAAAAATCGATTTTGATTGGAACGAAAGATGAGTCACGCTTAGGGCCAAGATGGCCAATAATTTCCTCAGATAGTATGGAAATCTGTTGGATGTCGAGCTTGCAGTAAAATTGAAGACGTTGCTCAGCCCCTGGCATCAGAAAGAGTTTGCCATCCTTAAATAGGCCCTTCGGCACAAATTCCTTAAATCCGCATATGCTTTCGTATTCTTCGCCGAAACGCTGACGCAGAAAATCTCGAATTTCAGGACCAACAAGGCGAGCCTGTTTGTCGCCAGTAAACGTCGAGGCCTTCTGCAATAGTAGATTCGCGCAAGCGATGATGATCACAACAAGAATCAGAACGCCGGCAACCACATATATCTTCATTGCAATAGCTTAAAAGTTTCCATTGAGACGATCAAGAAACCAATCCCTGTGTCCTAAATGCGTTAATTTCGAACTGAGCTTTTTAACACGATTTTAACGGGGACCTAGGTTTTTAACTATGGCTGCATTTCCGGGGACGGATCTGATCTAACCGTGACCGTTGCATCGGTCCCCAGACCTGTGATCATTTAAATGAGCCTTTTGTACACTTCGGACAAAAAATTAGGGAGCCACCTAACGTGAGGTGACTCCCTATTGTGGGGCCGCTAATTCTCTTTACCCGATAAATCTGGTTAGTCGTAAGTTTCATAACCAGCATGGCCCATGACGGACTGAACTTTATCACGAGCTTCAGACTCGATTTTTTGCTGCACTTGTTTGACGATGTCTTCAGAGACGTTCATCGACTTCATCGTTTGAATTGTTTCTCCGGAACTATTTTCTTTGATCTGATTTTGCAGCTCTTGAATTTTTTCTTGTTCAATCTTAGCCTTTTTTGCAAGTAGCTCTTTTTTCGAGGCTGATACCGAACCATGGCTGCATTTTGCAATCCTTGCGACCTCGCGAAAACTAAGACCAGCGTCTAAAAGTGAGTGGATTAAAACATCATTTCTTTTACGTATTCTGCCTATGATTTTACCCTTGGCCTTGGCGTTTCGCATCCCAGCTTTTACGCGTTCTTGTATCATCGAACGCTCCAACTGAGCGAGTGAGCCCAAAATCGTGAACATTGCGACCCCCATACTGGAATCCGTATCAATCTGTTCGGTGATGCTGACAAAACGCGTTTTACAGTCTTTAAAAATCTGTAGACCTTTGAGTAAGTGCATTGTGGATCTGGCAAAACGGCTGAAGGCAAAAACGATGACTTGTTCAGCTTCCAAGTTTTTCACTCGCTCCATCATTTTATCTAGGGCTGGGCGACTTTCCTTAGCTCCTGATACGCCATGATCAGTGAAAGTTTCAAAATCAATAATATTATTCCTGGTACACCACTCGTTTAACGCTCGGGCCTGACTTTCAGCGCCTTGGGCCTGGTCCAGTGTTGAAACTCTAATGTATAAAAATGTTTTTTTCGACATGAGTTACGTCCTTGTGAAAAGTTTTAATGTTTGAGATAAGAATAAAAAAAAACCCACGAAGGTCATCCGTGGGTGAAAATAATTTTTTATTTTTTTGATTCAGTTTTTTAAAAAACTGAAAAATCGTTACGCAGTTATTTGTCCAAGAGCATTTTTGTATATTTGGAATACGAGATCATGCCTTTTTGAGTCTTTTCGCCCGCTTTGCCAAGCATCACCAGGGTGCAGAACTTGAGCTGGCCACAAATCGCAAGGATCAATCCAAGCCTTACCACGAACGATACAAACTTTACGATTTCCATAGGACCTCCAAAAAATTTCAAATCGGATTCGCACCAAGAAAAACTGAAAATACTGAAGCCCGCCGAAACGGTGTCCCCGGTAATTCAAATTTCGCTTGGGAGCGAATCCTTGTTAATTTTCCGTCCCCGAAAATTGCGTGTAGCAAAAGTTGTAGCAAAGTGTAGTAAAGTTTTGAAATGCCCAGAAATACTCTGAAATATTCTCCGAAGATTTGTGCAGCGTCGTTCGTGTTGTTAAGTACTTAATGCGACTGATAATTTTGAAATTTGCGTTTTTTTCGAGAGAATAAATGGCGGAGAGTCTGAGCTTCCAAAAAGCTGAGTCTTTTCAATAGTCAAACTCTCCACTTACAACATATTTCAACTTAGCTTCAAAATGCACACCTTTTAGGTCCTCAACGTTTCTAAAAATGTCAGGTTTTATCAGGTCCTGAATCGGAAAAAACCAGAAACCATAAAAGGCAATTGCGTCTATTTGATAAGATTAATCACCTCAGCTTGAGTTTGATGATGTTCATGAAACTTAAGGTTTGATAAAACACCTGAAACCTCTACAGCTGACTTTTTAAGGTAGATCTGCATGGTCTCAATGTCTTTCCATCCCCCCATGGTCATGACCCTTGCAGTGGGCACTCCATCAGACAACAGCGTCGTCGCCCATGAGCCACGAAGGTCATGAAAGCGCATGGGTGTAAGCCCCATTCCCATTAAAAAGCCCCGAAGCTCACGAGCCTGTTCTCCTTTTGACCATTTCTCAATTCTTGGTAGAACAAACTGGTCAACACGATTAACAAACAGCTCCTGAAGAACGGGCATTAAACCTGGAGCGATATCAATGATTCTGTCATCACCGGACTTTGTATCTTTGAAGCCGTTAGTTCTGTTCCAGGATCGACAGACTTTGATAGTTCCTCGTTCAAGATCCACACAATCCCATTGTAGCGCATACAGCTCACCATTCCTCATGCCAGTATAAAGTGCAGCTGCCCAAATTGGATACCAATCTGAATCCATCTCGCGAGCATGATTCAACAGCAGACTGATTTGGTTTTTAGTCAAGACAGCGGACATCTTTTCTTTTTTCTTGAACTTGGGTTGTGGGGTCGGGTTCTGGTTGATGTAGCTTCGCTCAACTGCATAAGAAAAAAGACCGCGAACAATCTTTAGATAGTACTTTTTGTGTGAATCTTTTTTGTCCTTCATACCAACTTCAATCACATCAAGAATTTGGCCCTTGGTTATAGCATCCACAGTCAGGCTGTTCCATCGAGCTGAATACTTTTCCAATGTCAGACGTTCACTTATAATCGTGCTTTGTTGCACATTTCCCCGACGAGATTCAAAGTACATCTCAACCACCTTGGCAAAAGCAGGGACCCGATTCGCGTGAATCCTTTTATTGATTTGATAAACCAAATCCTCATAGATTCGCTGAGCCTCTGCTCGTGTTTTTGCCTGTCTCTGAAGCCCTATGGCTGGCTTATTTGAGTCAGGTACTCTTTTAGTATAACGAGCAATCCACAAACCTGTTTTTTCATCTTTTTTTATTCCCATGATCGACCTCTTTTCTTTTTTAGAAGAAGTCGATCAAGTTCACTTTTGCGAAACCGATTTAATCGCCCTGCCTTACAAAAAGGGACAAGGCCAAGCGATGCCCAGTTTCGCAATGTCTTAACTGATAACCCTAAATACTCGGCAGCCTCACGGCTCGAGATCCAACTTTCATTTTTCAAAGAACTGTTGGGGGTGATATCACTTGCTGATATTGTGTCGCAAGAAAGAGGAAACGGCTTTCGATTAAACATGGCAACCTCCAGCTTTTTTTGAAAGAGATTCAAGGGCAAAAAAGTCCAATCCAAAAAGCACAGACAATTCTTCAGAGCTCATCCAGCTAAAAACTGTTGTCGTGTAGATGCGGGTCTTGACCCGATTCCTTTCTCTTGAATTGCTGAGGCGATTGATTTGACCAAATTCGCTTGCGAGCGACCGAGACCTGCCTGAATACACATCTGTGTTTGATAGCCTAGTTAGTGCCAGCTTAAGACTGTGGCAGAGGCTCTCCGCGCTGTTATCCCGCCTGGACTTTGAATACTTGTCGTGTTCTGGTCCATCAAGTTCAACGACAAGACCCTGATGTCTTCGACCATATTCATTCGAAAAACCAGCGATATCTGGAAAAACAAAATCGAAGTTACGATGTCCAATCCACATATTGGTGTGAAAGGAAACTTTTGTGGTTTCCATAATCTGTGCATGAAAGACTCGCTCAGCATCCGTTCTTTCTTTGGCTTCGCGAGTCCCTGGTGTTGTGTTAAGCCTCAATACCATTTGATTGTAAACATATTGCAGATCCTCAGTTTTGATTCGTGATCGATCGTATCCTTGATTTATGATTGCCGATTGATAGATTTGAGTTCTTGAACGCACATTAGACTCGAGTATTCTTCTATTCTCATTGTCTTGTGGCTTGATCTCGAAACCAGGAATCAGTACTTCTGCAATGGGTCTTCTGATTCTCCATCTTCGAAGAGCCTCAAGGTCAAATCGGTGATTGAGTTGCCATTCAGCCTTTGTTCTTTTTTCTAGTAGGTTTGTTTCCATAAAGTTCTTTCTGCTCAATGGCCCCGAGCTCCGCAGACCTATTCAGATCAACAGAGTTATTCAATCAGTTAGTCCTTTCGTGGACTTGTCGATTGCGAAGGCCTTTCGAGCATATTATTCAAAGCCTATGGCCATAGGCTTCGTGGTTAATTGCGCAGGAACAGAAGTACTTCCTTGGCTGTCGTTTTTACCGTAGGTTATGAATCTTCAGAAAGTTCGAAGCGTGTGAGTTTTTTAACCTATGATTAAGAATATCGATTAGTTAGGGAAGATGATGTTTTGTTATGAGTTGGAACAATGGAAGAGTGCCGTGGAAAAAATACTAAAACAACATTGCTTTAGAGTAGGATTAATAAATGAAACCATCAAACTCAACGCAAAAGATATTTATCCGCCAGCTTTAAAGCAGTTACTTAAATTGAAAAAAGTGGTTTCAGACATTGAGAAAAACTACCCCCTTGCAGAGAGATATGTAACCTCGGAAAGACTTGCTCTGCTCAGCGCTATTGATCATGTTGAGGACACTCTTTATCAAGCCAGGCACAAAAAAAGAACTTCCAAGCCAGTTTGGCCAAATGAGTACTTAATACTTGTTATTTGGATTGCAACAAACCGTAAATTGATTAGCAACTTTGAATTAAATGAACTACGAAACTTCCTAAAAAGTGATGGCAAATTGGAGTTCAAACTTAAAAGCAAGTTTCCTAACGTACCACTTTCGTTCCCAATACTACGTGAGAGCAGAAAAGATGAAGGTGAGACGGATTGGTTAGCTAGACTTAGACAGGATTATATTCGTCAGCTTTTTAGAAAGAACACCTCAAAAACAAAGTCACTCAAGAATGAAGAAATATTAAAACTTGAGAACGAGTATTTCACAAAAGCGCTGGAGCTCCTTGCCGAAGAATCAGTTCAGAAAAAGGAAAAAGCTAAAAACCTATGAGTGTTTATGACAAAAATTGTTGACACTTGAATAGGGCAAATTTGCTTCAGATATGATTAGCCTGTATTCAGATAAGATATCTCATTTTGAGTCATATTTTATCGATTGGCACGGCTTGCAGTAGATTGCTGTGGAGGTAACATATGAAATTTCTATTTTTATTAGGGCTATTTCTTTCAGGAAGCTTTGCATCTGCAACATGTATCGTCGAAGCAAAATGTGAGAATGACTGGGTCATCCCAAGAAGATATTCAGAGCTTAGCGCAAACGCTATTGCTCAGATAGATGCTATACCAAACGCCGCTAGACTTGTTTTAACGGTACAAAAAGATGGAAAGCAATCACGTCACGCACAGGTGTTTTTTATTGGTGGTTATAGCTCTGAAACATATTTGTTTGAATCATCAATGATCAAAGCGGGAATCGAGCAGAATAGGAAAAACAATCAGACAAGTTTGTTAAATTGCCAAGCACAGATTCGGCAATACCGTGATGTACCGAGATGTAACTAAATACCCTGTTTTTCATACCCTAATTCCGAGATCTCGAACAAGAAAGGACCTGTCCCACAGACTTTCATCTTGGGTGAAAGATTCGCTTGAATCATGAAAGTTGGATCAAAATGTGGCCACAGATTTGTTGTATTTTTTAAGATTACAACACGCGGATACAACAAACTTGCAACAGGGGCAGGGTATCGCAGGGTAACTGCGGGTCATTCAGTCAGAGTGTGAAACTTGATCGACACTTCTTAAGTTATTGTTTTTTCTTTTCTTCTTTTGATTAATTGATTCTGAGGAATATTTAAGTTTTTTATCTCGCTAATTGGCGGAGAGGGAGGGATTTGAACCCTCGGTACATCTTTTGAACGTACGAGCGTTTAGCAAACGCTTGGTTTAAGCCACTCACCCACCTCTCCGCTAAGAGATTAATAAACTGGGATTAGAGTCCACGGCTTGAAAATCTTTCCCAAAGTGCCACACCTATTGGCTTAAGATCAAGTTTTCAGAAGGCAATTCTTCGAAAAATTAGTTGATCGGCTTGATTTCCTTAGGCGAAACCGATACATCATTGGACTTTGAATCTTATCCTCGTGCACTCGTAGCTCAGTTGGATAGAGTACCTGACTACGAATCAGGTGGTCGGTGGTTCAAGTCCTCCCGAGTGCACCAATTTCTCCCTTTAAATCTTGATCTCTTTTGATGTCGTCTCTAGCATTTCTTTTATGAAATCCTCGAAAAAGCATTTGAAAAAAGCCCTGTTTATGATTGTTGGGATGACCCTCGCCTTGGCTGGGCTTATTTATGCAATGCGCTATACGCAAAGCCCAGAATTCCAAGCAGCTCTTGAGCTGTTTTTAAATCCTCAGGTGGGTAAGACTTGGGCCTGGTGCCCTGAAAACACATCTCAAATCCACTGGTCAGATCCAAAAAATCAAAGCCCGCCACCAGAGCCAAATCGAGTGTGTATCCTGAAAACAGAATCGGTCGAGATAACCACTGGCGACCTTAAAAACTTAAGGCCCTTGCTTGTGGCGACTGCTGTGGATAAGTCTCGAACCTTGGAAGCCAATGCAGATCTTAGCCTTTTTCAAATTGATGGACTGCCATTTCGATCCCAAACCTTGACTTTAATGTTACGCAAACTTAATTTCGAACTTCGCGTTCAGGAGTAGCTCAGTCGGTAGAGCAAGCGGCTGTTAACCGCTGGGTCGGGGGTTCGAGTCCCTCCTCCTGAGCCATTTTTCAATGGCTTTTGAACTTATTCTCACAAGAGGCCCAATTGTCAGTATCAGTGGAAGAATACAACAAAGCCCTCTTATCTTTCGATGAAGCTTTAACAGCATTTAAAAAACCAAATATTACTGAGTCTGAAAGAAAACTGTTTCGTGATGCCAGTATTCAAAGATTCGAATTTTGTGTTGAGCTGGCCTGGAAAGTTTCAAAAAAACAAATGGGAACTGTCAGTACAGCCCCTAAAACAGTGATTCGCGAAATGGCACAAGCGGGACTTATCAATGACCCTGAGTTATGGTTTGAGTTCCTTGAAGCAAGAAATCTTTCTTCTCATTCTTATGATGAAGATGTGGCCAAAAAAATTCAAAATATTTTCAATACTTTTTACACGGAAGCACAAAAGCTTCTCAAAAATCTCTCAAAATGAATTTCTTTGGTCTGACTTCAGAACAGTTTGAAATTGTAAATTCTCTGGTTATAAAGCCACTTAAAAATAGAAACTGTAGAGTATGGATTTTTGGATCTCGGTCGACTGGAAAGTTTCAAAAATTTTCAGATCTAGATATTCTTTACGAATCTACTGATGAAATTGAGTTGAGTTTTATATTTAATATCAAATCTAATATTGAAGAATCTAACCTTCCCATCAAAGTTGATATTGTGAATATAAAGGATCTGGCTGAGTCCTACTCAGAAGAAATACTGAAAAATCGAATTTTGGTTTAAATATTATATCTTGATTTGAAAGGGCACAGCAGTCAGCTGCACCCCAATTTCATTTCTTACAACAACTCAGTTTTGAGTTTCGCGTTGTCTTCTCGAGTCATCCATCGACGAAAAAACACAGTGAGCATCGCTGAAGTGATTACAATAAATAAAGAATACAACACGGGAATTAACAAAACAGAGTCTTGAATTTCCTTAGGGAAGCTAAACAATACAATGGCCATGGCCAGGGGACCGTTTTGAATACCTGTTTCCAGACTGATGGTCATGGATCTGCGATTGGTTTGCTTGAGTAATTTCGCAAATAGCATTCCCAGTGTAAATCCAAACAACCCTAAACAAATACTGGCAGCATAAATGTTCATGGGTGTGGTTCCTAAAAGCCCAGCGTTTCTGGGAATCCAAGTGACGATCAAAAATAAAATAACAAATACTCCTAAGACTCCGCCAAAAAACTCGGCCACAGCTCCGATATTGGCATTCCATTTTCTGACGAGCATTCCCAACATCACGGGCACTAACAACACAAATAGTGTGAGTGAAACATCTTGCACGGGTATGGTCAGTTCTTGATTCATAATTTTTGAACCATAGAAATAAAGTAAGGCCGGAGTTGCCACAATGGCCACCAATGTAGAAGCCACTGTCATCATAATTGAAAGGGCCAGATCCCCCTTAGAAAAATAAGTGAAAATATTAGAGGTGGTCCCTCCGGGCACGCAGCCCATAAGTAAAAGTCCTAGTGAAGCTTCCTGTGAAAGACCTAATGCAAGACCTAAAGAGTAGGCGATGAGGGGCATCAAACCAAATTGTGAAATAACCCCAATCACAAGACCTTGAGGTTTTTTAAGGGCGCGAAAAAAATCACGCCAGGTAAGGCCACTGCCCATACCAAACATAATAACGATCATCATTATTCCAAGTAGCTTTTTTTCAAATTCAGAAATCATACCGTCTCCTGCTGAGTGAGTGCGATTTGGTTACGCAGATCTTTTCTTAAAATTTTACCGACTGGTGTTTTTGGTAAAGAACTTCTAAACTCAAAGACCTTTGGAATTTTATAATTCACTAGGGATTTTTTGCAGTGATTCTTTAAATCATCAAAAGCGATCTTTTCACCTGATTTAGAAACGATAAAGGCCTTGACCGCCTCTCCTGTTTGAACATCGGCGACTCCGATGACAGCGGCTTCTAAAACATCTGGATGTTGAGTCAAAACATCTTCCACTTCATTGGGGTAAACATTAAAACCACTGACTAAAATCATATCCTTTTTTCGATCGACAATTTTGTAATAACCTTCATCGTCTTTGATGGCGATATCACCAGTGTAGAACCAGCCATTTTTAAGTGCATTGGCCGTTTCCTTGGGATTGTTCCAGTAGCCCTGCATGACTTGAGGACCTTTTACAATGAGTTCACCCGGTTGACCATTGGCCACGTCTTCGTCTCGGTCGTTGACAAGTCGGATTTCGGTATTAGCAATGGGTTTACCAATGCTGTTCGGCTTTTGTTTTTCAAAAGGATTAAAAGAAACAACGGGGCTTGTTTCAGTCAATCCGTAACCTTCAACAATGGGAATGCCTGTGATTTTTAGAAATTCATCAGCCACTTGACTGTGTAAGGCCATACCACCAGCCACGGCCATTTTTAATTTTTTAGGTGGAGTTTCGCGAAACCAATCCTCATTGTTGAGTGCATTGTAAAGAGTGTTCACACCTGCAAAAACAGTGAGAGGGTAATTTTCGATCGCTCTTTGCAGATTTGTTATGGGCCTTAGGTTGGGAGATAAAATATTTCGTGCTCCAATGGCGTAGAAGCTCAGAAAATTAAGAGTGAAAGCAAAAATATGATACAGTGGTAAAGCCGTTAATATGACTTCGGATCCATTGTCCAAACGCTGATTCAGCATGGGTAGAAGTTGGCGCATGTTGGATAGTAAATTTCCATGGGTCAGAGCCGCCCCTTTAGAAACTCCCGTGGTTCCACCCGTGTATTGTAATACGGCCACCGTGCTGTCTGTAACTGTTTGGAAGTAGTTTTCAATTTTAATTGATTTTTCTTGGAGTAAGGCTTGTCCGCGCTTAAGGGATATAACAAAAGAGCTGTAAGATCCTTTGGGTTCGGGAATTTGTTTATTCCAATATTTAATGACCAATTGGGCAATGGACTTAGGAAAAACCGGTAAAAATTCTGGCAACTTTGCAATCACCACATGTTTGACACTTGTTTTGCTGAGAATTTCAGTGGCCTTGTCTTTAAAAATATCCACAGAAACCAGAACTTGGCTTTGAGAGTCATTCAATTGGTGAACCATTTCAGGAACAGTGTAAAGTGGGTTCATATTCACTAAAACCATCCCTGCTTTAAAAATACCCAAAGCGGCGATGGGATAGGACAAACAATTGGGCATTTGTATAGCGACAGCGGCACCTTGACTGAGTTTTAATTCTTCTCGCAGATAAACAGCAAATTGATCAGAGAGTTCATCCAGTTTAGCAAAACTCAAGTTGCCGTTCATTCCGTTAGCTAACACCAGAGTCATGGCCATTTGGTCTTTGTACATATCCGCTGATTTTTTCGCCAACCAAGCAAGATTTGGTGCTTGTTGAATATGATCTGTTTTTAGCACGAGTTGCCTCCATTTTTATTATTAATAGTTGATATTAAACCAAAGGATATTGACGCCCACAACGGAATTAGAGCAGATTTCGACTGTTGAGGTAAAAGTGGACGAAATGACTTTGCGGCTGCCAAAAGAAATTACGGGAAATCGAGTTATATTGAGGAAAAGAGCCCTCATTCAGGCTACTCAATTGTTCACTTTGATTGATCAAAATCGACGTCATTTGAATGCTTGGATGCCATGGGCCAAAAACACAAAAACTCAAAAAGACACCGAAGAATATTTAACTAAAGCTCTTCAGGAGTGGGATCAGGCACAACTTATTGATTACTCACTTTACTTAAAAGTGGGAGATATTCTTATTGGAAGTGTGGGTCTCCATACCCTTAATTGGGAAACCAAAACCTGTGAAGTGGGTTATTGGTTAGGTAAAAACTATGAAGGAAAAGGCTTCGTGAGTGAAGCAGTTCAACTGCTTGAAGGTTTAGCCATCAACTGTGGGTTTCATCGAATGTATTTGTCCTGTGATGCTCAGAATTTAAAATCCATTGCGGTGGCCAATCGTAACCACTATCAGCTGGAAGCTAAACAAATTGAAGCCAGTAACCTGAATGGAGAATTCAGAGACAATCTTAGGTACATAAAACTGCTGAACCCTCGTCAAGAGGGTAAGATCACTGAAAATTTGCCTTTAGATTGTTACATCCGTGAAAGTCATCACGAAGAATTCATGCCATTGGCTGACAAATATTTGAGTCAAATATTTGATGATCATTCAATCACATTCAGAATGCGGGATTATTTAAGTGAACACGAGCGTGAGCAACTCAAAAAATTAAATGCGGGTTGGGATTACCCTTACAAACACTATTTTTTAGCCTTTCACAAAGAGCAATTGATAGGTTGGACGTGGGGCTATCAAGACTCCCGAGAAAGTTTCTATATGGTTAACTCTGCTGTCATGCCAGAGTTTCGCGGACGCGGAATTTACAAGCGCTTACTTGATATAAGTTTAGATAGGCTTGTTACAAAAGGTTACCAAAGAATTTGGAGTCGGCACAATTCGACGAACAATCCTATTATTTGTGCCAAGTTAAAGCGGGGATTTAAAATAACAGCTTTTGAAACCAGTGATGTTTTTGGACAGTTGGTGCATTTGACTTATTTTACAAATGAATTGCGCAAAAACATTCTAGAGTTTCGCTCAGGTCAGCTCCGGCCAAACGAAGAGGTCAAAAAGGCACTCCAACTTTAGTTTTTTGCTAGTTGTTTTTGGTAAAACCACAGAGCTCCTGGAAAAAAAGCCGCCCAAAAAAATCCGTAGATTAAAAGGTGCAGTTTTTGTTCGATAAGCAAAACCTCAAAAGCAGATCCAGAAAAATAAGTGATAGGGCCTAAAAAAAATCCAAGAACAGCGGTGAACAATCTTCTTTTGAGCAACCAGCCACTATAAAGAGGCACCGAAAAAACAAAAAGTAACCAAAGAGCAGCTAGCCAGTGGGGCACGCCCCATAGAACTTCAGCGTTGATGAGTTTGATCCAGCCCATTTTTAAAGCAAGAGAATCAAAGGAAATACCTATGATTGTCAGAAGTCCGAACGCTAAAAGGACATTGCGATTAAGTCCAGAAAATCGATGAAGTAGAAATAAAAAAATTGCGGGAACAAAGTAGGCCAATAAATCCAATTGAAATTTGCCTGCAAACACACAGGCAAACCAGCCAAAGTAAGTCATAGCAAACAAAGTGATCTGATGGGATTTTTTTAAATTAGTTGTAGTCATATTCTATTCTTACTTTCAAAGGATTACCCTTTTCATCCACAAGATTAGAAAGTCCTTTAAAGGTTAGAAGTCGTTTAGTTGAAACGTCATATCGAGTCTTAATTTCTTTTACAAAGACCTTCAGGAAATAACTACTAACGGTAAGACCAAAATCAATTTTACCATCGGCAGGTGGAGCCTTCTGCTTTATATCGAATTGAAAATAATCACGACTGGCAAGGACAATAAAATTCACATGAATTGACTTACCATTACTGAGCTCTTCAAATCGAGAGCGTAAAAAATTGTTGAAACCCTGCCCGCCCAGCATGTTTTTTTTAACTGGAAAGCTTCTTTGCTTAACTTGCTTTGTTTTTAAGTATTCTCGGATGATGGTGACTTCGTTTTTTTGAACATCTAAAGTTTGAGTTTCTTTTGTTTGATTTCTCAAATCTTCAAATAGCACATCAGGAATAAATTTGTTTTTTGAAAAGTCAGATCGTATTTTTGCAATCAGGGTACCATTATTGTCCACATATTCGGTTTCAATAAAAGTATTATAACCTTGAGCATCTTCTTGGGTTTTGTGTTTTTCAGTGTACAAAAACTGATCAGACTTGAGATCGTAAGCTTTGCCAGTGAACTCAAGAGCCCAGGCAAATGGGCTTAATATTAAACACAATAAGACGAGTTTCATTTTTTACTCATGGTGAGCAAAACCTCACCCAAATAGATTCCAAATTTGTACATTTTGGACTTATTCAAGATCACTTTGTCATCAATTTGCCACATCCAATCGTCCAATTTGACGTTATAAGTTGTTCCATCCACTTCTAGAGCTAACGTATAGGCAAAGCGAAAGGCATTTCCACTGACTTCACCTAAGGCCTTTCCCACCACATCACTGGCTTCACCTGTATAGGTACCATTGGGTTGTTTTGTTAGCGTCCATACTCGACGACTTTTTGTTCCATCAGAATAGAAAAAGTCTTCTTCAAGAACTCCGACATTTTCTTTCCATGAGCCCTTCATGTCGACAGTGAATCTTTTTTTGACCATTCCCGAGCGATCAATAAAAACTCCATGGGCGGTGAGTGGACCATTAAAAAATTCTTCAAGTTTAAGTTCGGGCTTTTCGTTTTTGTAATCTGAAACTTGTACGGACGAGCAACCAACTAGAGAAAACACAAGAATGATTAGAGACATAAAATAGGACATAAGTTGACCCCCAATTGGTTTAATATATCTTAATTACAATGGCTGACAACCTACTCAAAATAAATTTAGCACTTAGTCTTTTTTTAACAGGCCTTATATGGACAATTCAACTGGTCCATTATCCTGCCTTTCGTTATGTTGAAACACAGAGGTTTATTGAGTTCACTCAGTTTCATCAAAAGTGGATAACTCCAATCGTGGCCCTTCCTATGATTTTGGAGCTGTTATCTAGTTTAGCCTTGGTTTGGCTTAAGCCCTCACACTTGATAGTTATTTGTTTTGTTTTAGTTCTTATCATTTGGATGACGACATTTTTTTTAAGCGTCCCTTTCCATGCAGAATTGAACAAAGGTTTTGATTTGGAAACCATAGAGCGTTTGATATCGAGTAATTGGATCAGAACAATGGCTTGGACCCTCAAAACAGGACTTCTCATTTTTATCTTGAATCGAGCGACACAATGAATGCGCTTCTAATCTTAGGGAATCAGCTTTTTTCGAAAGATCATATTAAATCTCAGATTAAAGACAAAATTGATCATGTTTATATGCGAGAAGATCGGGAACTTTGCACTTATGAAAAGTTTCATAAAATCAAAATTGCTTTTTTCTTATCCTCTATGCGCAATTATGCAGATGAACTCAAGCCTCAGTTTCAAGTGCATTATGAAACCTTGGGTGAAAACTCAAAGCTATCTTACGAAGAGTCTCTCTTAAAATTTATCAAAGCTAAAAAAATCAAAAAATTCTATCACTTTGAGATTGAAGATAAATTTTTTGAATCGCGAATTAAGACTTTATTAAAAAGTAATTCCATCGATTTTGTAGAAATAAATAGCCCTTTGTTTTTAACAACTCGAACTGATTTAAAAAAACTTTTAACGGCCACTAAGAAACCGTTCATGAAGACCTTTTATGAAAAAAGACGAAAGGATCTTAAGATCTTGCTGACTAAAGACGGGCAACCCGTTGGAGGTAAGTGGAGTTTCGACACAGAAAATCGAAAGTCATTACCTAAGACTGTGAAAATTCCCAGCCTTATGAAGTTCACACCGAATGAAAATTTAAAGGATGTATTGACCTTGGTGGAAAAGGAATTTTCTGATCATTCTGGTCAACTCAAGGAATTTTGGCTTCCAACCACACGCGCCCAAGCTCATAAATTCTTAAATGAATTTGTCACAGACCGCCTAGAAAACTTTGGCCCCTATGAGGACGCCTTAACAGAAAGAAGTGATTTCGTTTTTCACTCAGGGATTAGCCCCATGCTCAATGTGGGTCTGTTAACACCCGATGAGGTGGTGAAAAAAGTACTACAGATCGGTCAAGAGCTGAAAATTCCAATGGCTTCTTTGGAAGGGTTTATTCGCCAAGTGATCGGTTGGCGAGAATTTATACGTGGAATTTACCAAAATTTCAGTGAGCAGCAGTCCAAACTGAATTTTTTTAATCATAAAAAGAAACTCAAAGACTGCTGGTATGAGGGCACCACTGGAATACCTCCGCTTGATCAATCCATTCATAAAGTTCAGAGACTGGCTTACAACCACCACATCGAAAGGCTCATGGTGATTGGAAATCTAATGACCTTGTTGGAAATTGAACCGCGCGAAGCTCATCGTTGGTTTATGGAAATGTATGTGGATTCCTCGGATTGGGTGATGGGTCCCAATGTTTACGGAATGGCTCTTTTTAGTGATGGAGGAATTTTTGCCACTAAGCCCTATATCTGTGGATCCAACTTTTACCGAAAAATGGGCAGCTTCCCCAAGGGAGATTGGTGTGATGAAGTGGATGGGTTGTATTGGGAATTCATCGACAAAAACCGCAGTTTTCTGTCAAAAAACCCAAGAACTATGATGATGGTGAAAATTTTGGATCGTATGGACAAAACTCGGCGCAAGGATCTATCTTTGGCTGCTAGCAAAATTCGAAGGCGACTGACAACATAGCCCTGATTAACAAAATACGACGCTTGGCGCAAAAATTACTTTCATTTATGGATTAAAACCAACTTAATTTTTTTTGAGCCGGGCACGCCACTTGTAAGGGCTATCCTTTATCGTTGGAGGAACTTTTTGCCATGTTGAAGAGCACAGTTGTTTTTTTAGTCATAGGCTTTTTTTTGTCTCCAGCCTTAGCCAATTCTGCATCTGAATCTGCCGTTCTTTCTTTTAAAGAATGGAAGGGCCAAAAAATTCAATTGGCTCAAGTCGAATATAAAAAGCTAGAAGAGGACTACCTTAAGAAAAAGAAGGACTCTCCCTTGGATCCTAAATTAAAAGCCCTTTACATAGATTTGAAACACTCCAAGGAATCCATCTCTGAGCTGGGTGATTTGTCAGTCACGGATTACTTTATTGCTTATCTATCCCAGTTTAAAACTAATAGAGACACTTTTCAGGCGGCGCTGGCCAAACTTGCTCCAGATGATATCTCGGAACTGATGACGGCTTACGCGAATTCCCTGCTCAAGACCTCGGGAGAGGGCATTCCAGCGGCTGCTGAAAATCAAAAAAATGAACAGCCTAAACCCTATTAATTATTGATAAATTTGAGAATTTTAACCTTGTCGCATAGGGCTTGTCCCTGGGGCGAGCTTGACAACAAGTGAATGTGATCCATATTAGCCAAGTTCTTTATTCTAAATGAACACAATTATCCACTTAGGAGGTAAGTCTAATGGCAAAACACGAATTGGGTGTTCGCCCCTTGCACGATCGAATTCTAGTAAAAAGAATGGCTGAAGAAGAAAAAACTGCGGGTGGTTTATTCATCCCCGACACAGCCAAAGAAAAGCCTCAAAAAGGCGAAATCGTAGCGGCTGGAAAAGGCCGAATCACAGAAGATGGAAAGACACTTCCTTTGGAAGTTCGCATTGGCGATAAAGTTCTTTTCAGCAAGTACGCTGGCACGGAACTTAAGCTTAACGGCGAAGAGTTTTTGATGATGCGTGAAGAGGATATTCTCGGAGTTTTTAATTAATTTTATTTCTTAACTATTGAAGGAGACATTCATGTCTAAAGAATTACGTTTTTCAGAAGATGCAAGAGCCCACATCCTTAAAGGTGTGAACATTCTTGCCAATGCAGTAAAAGTGACCCTTGGCCCCAAAGGTCGTAATGTTGTGATCGAAAAATCTTTCGGCGCACCTCTGATCACAAAAGACGGAGTTACTGTTGCTAAAGAAATCGAACTTGAAAACAAGTTTGAAAACATGGGCGCACAGATGGTTAAAGAAGTGGCTTCTAAAACCAATGATGAAGCCGGTGACGGAACAACAACTGCTACAGTTCTTGCGCAAGCGATTTACCGCGAAGGTGCTCGAATTGTAACTGCTGGTAACAATCCTATGGCTATCAAGCGTGGTATCGACAAAGCTGTTGCCACTGTTATCGATGAGCTCAAATCAATGGCTAAACCTGTTAAAGGTTCTAACGAAGTGGCTCAGGTGGGAACAATCTCTGCTAATAACGACAAAGAAATCGGTCAAATGTTGGCTGATGCTATGGACAAAGTTGGCAAAGAAGGCGTGATCACAATTGAAGAATCTAAAACTGCTAAAACTGAAGTGACTGTAGTTGAAGGTATGCAATTTGATCGCGGTTACCTTTCTCCTTACTTCGTAACTAATTCTGAAAGAATGGAAGCTGTTTTAGAAAACGCTTACGTTCTTATTTATGATAAGAAAATTTCTAACATGAAAGACATGTTGGGCGTTCTTGAAGGTGTTGCTAAGCAAGGTCGTCAAATGTTGATCATTGCTGAAGATGTTGATGGTGAGGCATTAGCTACATTGGTTGTTAATAAGCTTCGCGGAACTCTCCACATTGCAGCTGTTAAAGCTCCTGGTTTTGGTGATCGTCGTAAAGCCATGCTTGAAGACATCGCTTCATTGACAGGTGGAACTGTGATCTCTGAAGACATGGGCCGCAAACTTGAACAAGCCACTGTGGCTGATCTTGGTGTTGCAAAACGCATCGTGATCGATAAAGACAATACAACCATCATCGATGGAAACGGAAAAAAAGCTGAAATCACAGCTCGTGTTAATCAGATCAAAGCTCAAATCGAAGAAACAACTTCTGATTATGACAAGGAAAAACTGAAAGAGCGATTAGCTAAGTTGGCTGGCGGTGTAGCTGTTATCCACGTAGGTGCTCCTTCTGAAGTTGAAATGAAAGAGAAAAAACACCGCGTAGAAGATGCTCTTAATGCAACTCGTGCAGCAGTTGAAGAGGGTATCGTAGCTGGTGGCGGAACTGCTCTTATCCGCGCGGCTTCTAAAATTGATAAGACTAAGTACTCAGAAGAAGAGCAGTGGGGCGCTCAAATCATCAAGCGTGCTTGTGAAGAGCCTATCCGTCAAATTGCTTTCAATGCAGGACTTGATGGCGCTATTGTTTTGGATAAAGTACTTCAAAACAAATCAGCTGCTTTCGGTTACAATGCTTACTCTGACGAGTACACAGATTTAATTAAAGATGGAGTTATCGATCCAGTAAAAGTGGTTCGATGTGCTCTTCAAAATGCAGCTTCTGTTGCGTCACTCATGCTCACAACTGAGACTATGATTGCTGATGCTCCTAAGAAGGAAGAAAAAGCTCCTATGCCCGGTGGAGACATGGGCGGCATGGGCGGCATGATGTAATAAAAAAAGACCATTTGTCATCGACGAATGGTCTTAATATTACTCTTCAAAGCTCTAAGGGGCAGGTGAATCACCTGCCCTTTTTATTTTAGAAATAGTTTTGAAGTCTGATTAGAAATAAGTTTGTAGTCCGAAGTTAAAAACAACACCTGTGGTGTCCTTTTGATCTTTCACTTTTTGAATTTGGTAAACCAACTCTGTTCGAATAGCTAAAACCTGAGAAAGCTGAAAAAACTTAGCTTGAAGGCCTGCATCTAAAATGGTGGCGTTGGATTTTGTCGTGCTGCCACTTGCTTTGGTACTCGAATTGGCGGCCACGACTCGGCCAACAAGACCCCACACGCGATCTTGACCGGGGACGTTTTCGTCAAAGTTATAATCGACGTAAGCTCCCACACCTGTGGTGGAACGCGTTGTATCGCTAATATCGGTATTAGAAAGTGAAAACTGCGGACCAAACTCAAACTGCGACCAGTTCCAGGCATACAAAAGTGATAGGGACAATTCAGTTTGCTTTTCGCCATCTTGAGACAGGTTAGAAAATTCACCAGTCAGTGAAATGGAATTGCGGCGTTCTAGTAAATTTCGACTTTCTTTTGAAAGACCAATTTCTGCTCCTTCAGCGCTGTTGATGTAGACCTCTTGTCCCACACTGAAAGGTATATCGTTGGTGAATTGTAGGATGGCTTTTTTTCCTTTCATTTGCTGAATTGTGGCTGTTTCTCCAGCAAAAAGGTTTTGATAGGAAAATAATAAAAGTAAGGCAACACACAAGAGTTGCTGAAAATTAACATTTAAAAATTTCATAGATTCTCCTTAAAAGCCGTACTCGATTCCAAGAAGTAGAATTTGATTTTTATGGCTGATTTTTGTAGCGGGATCTGGGCGGCTAGCAGTTCCTGAAAAATTAGCGCTGTAATTTTCTAAGGTGATTCGACCCAAATAGCTCATGCGTTCACTTTTTTTAATTCGTGAATAAAACCCAAAATCTGTGATGTTTTCACTGCCTGCAGATCCTGAAGAAGGTGAATCTGTGGCAGATTTAGTGAGGTAATATTTGAACTGTGCTCCTGCTGACCATTTCGACTCAGGGTCAAGATTGAAGGAGGCATCGATAGAAATAAAGGCACCACCGAATTGCATCTTGGTAAAGGCCACTGTGGGGTTTGAGCGATCAGGATCAGATGTCCACTGATGGAGTCCTCCAGCCACTTGTATTTTTGGACCGTAAAAGTCTCCTTCAAGCAGCCAATTGTATCCCGCTAATAAAGTGTAGGAACTTAAGGAAGTGTCTAAACTTGAAGGGCTGTCGCTAGAAATCGGATTTGAAAGTGAAAAGGCTGACTGCATAAGACCCAGACTTAAAAACCACTCCGGATTTAGCCAAAGCTCACCCTCAAATTTAAGAGTGGGTGAAATATTACTTGTGGCATCCACGTTCCCTTGAGTCACCAGATCCGCAGACTGATTGTACTGACCCAAACCGGCCAAAATGGCGAGGCGACCAAAAGTAGGAGGCCCTTGAGGCTTCCATTCTTTGGGATTATCGCCGAATTGAGGATCCTGAGGTAGGCTGGAAGCGTTCGGATAAACAACTTTTCGATCACTCAATACTTTTGCACCAACCAGAACTACACCGCGCTCTTTTTCAAAAACGATTTGTCCGAAGCTGAGCGTAGGATCCACCTTTGTCAGTTTAATTTTACCCAGGACCGTTTTTTCTGATCCCACCATAAACTGATGTTTAGGATGGCGACTCACTTTTAACAGCTGAACGACTTCAATTTCTTGGCCTGGCTTAACACCTTTTAAGCTTCCCACATCAAGTGTGACATCGAGGCCTCGTCGACTTAAAATTTTACCGTCAAAAGGCAATCGAGACATGACAATTTTAAAAAGTTCGATGAATTCAGCACGGATCTCATTGATAGATTCACTCTTGGTGATTGTTTTAGTTTCTTGAATTAATATATTTCCATCAGGTCGAGTGGCTAAAGAAAGACGCATTTGAATTCCCTGGGGTCCCCTTTGTATACGGGAACTCAACAAAGCCTCTGCTTTGGAAGAATCCATAATTTCCAAGGCTTCTACTGAATCGAATATGTCTGTGTCCAGCTTTTGAGTCAGTGATGTGGCTCGATACTGTTTTTCATCATTTAGCGTGTCGATGAGAGCTTGTGTCAGTGGGAGTGAGTATATATCACTGACATTATCTATAACAGGCGCCACCACCATACTTTCAAATGCTAAGGCTTGATCTATTTCGCTGACATAGAGAGTTTGTTGAACCACTTGCGAATAAGAAATATTTGAGAAAAACGTAAAGGCCAAAAATATCAAATTGAGGTTCATTCAATTATTGTCAGGTCTTTTCCGCTAAGGGTAAAGCAGGGCTCTCTATTGTATGAGCTTTCGTCCAGTTCTCGTAGGATTGATAGTCGCAATTCAAGAGTCGAATTAGGATAGATTTATGCAGTTTAGATTTGTCATCATTGATGATGCTGTTTTTATACGTGAGATTCTTCGAAATATTTCTGAATCTCTCGGTGGCTATTGCGTGGGTGAGGCTGAAAATGGTCGTGATGCTGTTGAGTTGATAAAGAAGACATTGCCTGATCTGGTTTTTCTGGATTTGGTCATGCCCATCCGCAATGGAATTGAAATATTAGAAGAAATTAAAGTTGTATGGCCAGATTTGAAAATTGTGGTGTGCTCGACTCTCGACCAGCCTGAAATCTTAGATAAGTTACGGGAGCAAGGTGTAGACGCTATTTTTTCGAAGCCGTTTTCTAAAAGTGAAATTGAAGAATACTTGTCTGGAGTTTTTTTAAAAAGGAGTGCAAAAAATGTCTGAACTCATTCTTGTTTTGAAAAGCTTAATTTTTGCAACAATAGTTGCAGTTTTGTTACAATTTCAAATTCAAGGAAAGACCATAGAAAATCACTTGATCAATTTGGCAGGCAGCCAACAGGTCCAATCACATTTACAACTGGCCGCTAAAGGGGCCGTGAGTATAGCCGAAAAAACAATAACAAAAGTTCAAACTCTTACTCAAGATGTGTTGAACTCTTTTAAATCCAACACATCCTATAAAAAATAAATTCAAAAACAATTAATTCGGTTACTTATAAATTGGCTCTTTTTTAATAGCCGTTATCGTTGACCGGGTTGCTTAGTCAGTGGCTTTGCCGGTGCAGACGTTACTTTTGACCCTTGAGGGTTCGCATCGGTTGAGTTTTGCCAAATAGGGCCTGCTGTCATTCCATTGCAGTTAACGCCTGATGTAGCCTGGGCGTGCGCAGTGATCAACAAAGCAATCGTTATCAGCTTTTTCATAGAATCCTCCGTTAAGATATAAAGACATTTGTTGAGTCTCTTATCTTATACAGAGGTAAAGCGAAGCCAGTGCCAAGGCCATTCTCGAATTGATATTGAATTCACATTAAGTTTCAATAACTTAAGGGATGTTCCAGTATGAAATGTTCGGTTCTCGAACAGCCAGTGACCAATTAGGCGAGCAGCACAGGTTGGGTCGTATCAAATTGAGAATCGATTACAGTTGTTCTCCACCTGAACCAGATTTAGTTTCCTCAGTTTTAGTACCTGTTGCGGGCTGAACACCATTGAACTCAGCAGCCACGGGTTCAGCTGCCAGAACATTAGGTACTCCACAGTGGGGGCAAGCGTCCTGCGGACCTGATTTGTCTTCATTTACGTGGGCACCAAAAAAAGAACCGGGTAGATTGGGCTGACCTTCGACATTATTTCCAAGACCAATTTGCATGTTGTGAGCTTTGGCATCACCTATTTCCAGAGCTGGGATGTCTTCGGCGCCAACCAAACCTGCAGCACTTACGAGTAAAAGTATTATTAAGTATTTCATCGCAAACTCCTTATAAATAAACATCATTAGTGGCGGGCGCGATTATATCTAACATATTATTGAATGTGGAAGCCACCTGAAGAGCCACCGTAGGACCATCTTTGCTATCAACTCTTTCGATATCTCCATTTTGTTTATAAACCACTTTAATCGTGCCTAGACCAGGTCGAGTCACAACTGAAGGTTTCCCGTAACGTTCTTCATATTGGATTTTGACAAGTTTCTTGGCCTGATCGGTTATTGAAGCAATACGACCGCGAGGATCGTAAGTCATATTCACCTTTTGACCGTCACTATTTTGAGCAAAAGTTAAATTGCCTTTTTTATCATATTGAAAACTTGTTATACGAGTTCCTGATTTTTCACCTTTAGCATTAAAAAAATCAGTCACGACTTCTGAGACTTTATTGTGAGTGTTATCGTATTTAAATGTTTGTTTGAATATTCCGCTGGCTTTGGTTTTAACCAAGCCATTCGGATAATACTCAAAAGCAATTCTCTCTTGGTTTTTGCGAATGGCTGTGGGTTTACCAGTCGTATCGTCGTAGGTGATATCAGTTATATTTCCCTGAATATCTGATTGAACACGAGTTAATATCCATTCACCATCAGCACGTTGTTTGTACCAAAACTCATATCGATTATTGGCGACAACTTCTTTTCCACACACTTTTTTAACTGTGGACCAATAATTTCCCTTGGGATTGTCCTTGGACATTTCGTAGGTGTAGGACTCCACACATTTTTTTCGATCGATGAAAGAAATCACCCAATCTTTTTTTGTGTCATACTTTAGGCTGATGGAGGTTTTATCAGGCCAGTTGGCTTTAACTAGATTGTGAAGTTCATCATATTCATAGGAGTAGGAATTTTTCCAACCATCTTTAACCCAAACAAGATCATCTAAATCTTTGTACTTGTACTCTGCCTTAATACTATTGGGTCCTGTTATTTCTTTTACTTTTCTATTGGGGTAATAGCGGAAAGTTAGTCTTCGTGAATTATTGTCCACAACCTGAGTCATGTTTTCTTTATCGTACTCAAACTTCAAAAAATTCCCATTTTTGTCGTACATGTGAGTCAGTCGTCCCTTGGGGTCAAAGCGCTGACTGCTGCCGTCTTGGAGATTTCGAGTGTAGTGAGTTTTTTGAAAAACAATATGCTCAACTTCGCGACCATTGGCATAAAATTTTGAACCCTCTTTGATAGCAATTGAAATTCCATATTGCAAAGCCATTTGGGCACGTCGCATATCCTGATCGAGAAGCTCATTGGATAACTTTTTGTAAAAATCATCATTGCGGCCTACAGCCTTTTCTTCTTTCATTTTTGCAATGATTTTTTGAATTGTTTGGTCCACATCTTTTCGTGTGAGTTCGCGTGGTGAGTAAAATAGTTCCTGTCCAGCACCGCATTCCGTGATTTTTAAATTACCTTCTGCTGTAATATTCATTTTGGTTTCGAAATCCGAGCACCAGCCGAAACCAAAAATACCATTGAAAAGTGAGCGACTGTTGTAGGTTCTTTGAACTCGCATGTCGTAACCAGAGCCAGCCACTTCAAGATCGACCCAGGATTGACTGAAGTTGGCATTTTTCATATCAACAACAGCCCATGCATTTGCTGAAAATAAAATTGCAAAGAACAGAGTTTTTAGAGAATTCATTTCCATTACCTCATCAATGAAGTCAAATTCGAGGATGACCCCGACTACACTTTAATTGTAACAATCTTACGAATTAGGAATCCACCAATAACTTGTAAAGTGATCATGATAAAAATGAGGAACAAGCCCAATGTCGTGGTGAACATAGGCATCATCATCGCAGGGTCAGCGATAAAAAATACAAGAGCCAAAATGAAGGGAATCAAAGTCACAACTAGACCTTGGAAGCGGCCCATGGCCGTCAATGCTTGAATCTTTTTTTCTAATTTCTGTCGCTCACGAATTGTAAAAACAATGCTATCAAAAGTTTGGCTTAAGTCGCCGCCTGTTTCTTTTAAAATATTAATCGAGGTCACTAACATTTGTACGTCTGGACGTGGAATTCGATTACCCAAATCCAAGAGAGCTTCTTCAAAGCTTTGCCCCAGCTTATGTTGAGTTAAGACTTGCTCGAATTCTGCCCGCAAAGGATTGCCCATGATTTCGATCACTCGCTCCATGGTTTGAGCCACGTTTGTTTGGCTTTTGATACCGTTGGACATAATCGTGAGACCGTCGACCAGCTGATCAACAAATACATCGCAGCGCTTTTCATATAACATTTTGACCAGAATTGGAGGTAACGACCATCCCATCATGGTGACCACTCCGCCAATGATCAGTCCCATGGTAACGTTGGGCCATAGCACAATGAAAAACATAAAGCCAAAACCAAAACTCATGAGAAGCATCATAAGAATGACACGTTTCTCGTCGACTTTTCCTGACATTAATTTTAAATAGCGAAGGACTTCTTCTTTTTTTCCAAGACTTCTTTTAGCCAGAAAATCCAAAAAGGGATCAGCAAATTTGTAGACAAATAATCCTGTGCATATGGCGATCAAAGGTATAAAAACGATGTCTTTAAAAAGAAAGTCCATCTAACCCACCTTCTTAACAGCCGTCGCAGGAGCTGCGCCTGTTCCTGTTACAGGTTGTGGGGTTACCGCTTTTTGTTCATTGGCGAAAAGGTCTCGAGGTACGACTACACCTTTATCAGCTAACTTTTGGATAAAGCTGGGAATATATCCGACGGCTTGAAATTGTCCTAAAATTTTTCGGTTTTTATCCATTCCAGTTTCTTTAAACTTAAATATTTCCCCAAGCGTGATACCTTCACCTTGAATCCCAGTGACTTCTGTAATGCTTAGAACTTTTCGACTACCATCAGACAGTCGGGAAACCTGAACGATCAAATGAACAGCACTGGCCACCTGTTCCCGAATTGCTTTAACGGGAAGTTCCATGCCTGACATCATCACCAAAGTTTCGATACGCGATAAACATTCCCTTGCTGAATTGGCATGGGTTGTGGTCATTGAACCATCGTGACCTGTATTCATAGCTTGCAGCATATCCAAAGCTGCACCGTCTCGACATTCTCCGACCACGATGCGATCGGGTCGCATACGTAACGCATTTTTGATTAAATCGCGGATAGTAACAGAGTGAGAACCATCTCCCACCCCTGGGCGTGTTTCTAAGCGGACAACATGTTCCTGTTGTAGTTGAAGTTCCGCAGCATCTTCAACGGTGATTATTCTTTCATTTGAAGGAATAAAAGAAGAGAGCATGTTTAACAAAGTGGTTTTACCTGAACCCGTACCACCACTAATTACAATATTAAGACCATTTTCAACGCAGATTCTGAGAAAATTAACCATGTTCATACTCATGGAGCCGTAATCCACATACTTTTCCGGAGTCACTCCACCTTTTTTGAACTTTCGGATTGTGAGCGCAGGCCCATCAATGGCCAGGGGTTCAATAACAGCATTGACACGACTTCCATCTTTTAAACGAGCATCCACGTAGGGAGTCATATTATTAATTTGGCGTCCTAAAGGTAAAACGATTCGTTCAATGATTCTTCTTAAGTGATCATTGGATGTAAATGTGGCTGTGGCCAGTTGAACTTTTCCTGAACGTTCAATAAAAATTCTTTTGGCACCATTCACCATAATTTCTGAGACACTGGGGTCTGCGAGAAGATCTTCGAGGGGGCCCAGGCCAAGGGATTCCTCAAGAACCTCTTTGATAATTTTTGAACGATCTTCTCTGGCTAGATCAGCTGCTTCTCGATCAAGAATCTGTGTAATATCTCGGCGCACTCTTTCGCGAATTTCCTGTTGTTTCGATTCATCTCCTTTGGCTTCCGCCAAGAGTTTATTGATATCAGATGTTCGGATCAGCTCATTATGCACTCGCAATTTAAGCTGAGTTCTTGGATCTAATGTATTATCACCGGCTTCTGTTTTCTTGGCTGAGCCACTTGCACTTGATGAAACGGTCACCGGTGCTTTAGGTTTTGAAAGAGATTTGAGTCTTTGTAAAATCCCACCTGTGAGTTTTCTCGCAATGTCCGTGTAAGCGGCCGAAACGGGTGCCTTGGGAGCGCTCAAAACAAACGGCGTGAGTCTCTGCAAAGATCCCATGGCGGTCAAGTCATCTTGAGGGATAGCTCCGATGATGGGCATTTGTAATTGAGTGGAAATAGCCTGCGGTGAAACACCAGCTGAGCTCATTTTATTCAGTACAAGTTGAAACATGTCCTTAGGAAAAGTAGCCGACATCATTTCATTTAAAATTCTTTGGGTCTGAGTCACGACTAAAATTTCAGGAGAAGTGACAAGCATTCCTGCAGTGGCCTCTTGTAGAATGGCCATTTGCAGAGGTCCTATGTCATTTCCTAAATCTGCAATAATAAATTGAAAATTTCTTGAAAGGTAATCCAGTCCCTTCAAAAAATTCTCAGGATTGATATCCAATTTTTCATCGGGGCTTTTGACTGCACCGATGTAGGAAAGCCCTGATGGATGCTGAGTAATAAAATTTTGTACTGGTGTTTGTGCAAGTGATCCTGTGAATGTCGTTAAATCTTTAAGTAGTTTTAGAGGTTTCAATCCGGTGATTATGTTTTGATCTCCAACGGATTTAGAGTCAGCATCAATCAGCAAAACTTTTGCACGCATCTCCATAAGCAGAGAGCAGGCCAGGTTGGCAGCAAAAACGCTTTTACCCACACCACCTTTTCCACCAATAACTGCAATAAGATAACAATTCGGATGTAAAGCCATGAGACTCCCTCAGGAGCCTTATCGGAAAATAGGATAAAAATTTATACAGGACTTTAGCCGAGAGCTGTGGTGTTATTCTCGCAGTCGAAATTTCTTTTTAATTTGTTCAGAGCCTTGGCTGGCGGAGGTTTTAATAACGGGTGTGACAAAGACAACAAACTGACTTTGATCTCTTTGAAAGTCTTTAGAGGCATACAAGCTGACTAAAGGATTGGCCGATCCACCGGGATCTTTATTGAACCCTGTTGTCGAGGAGTTACGGACAAGACCACCTACAGCAGCGCTTTGTCGATCACGAACTGTGATTTCAGTTGAGATGTTATTTTCCGATGTGATGGGCGCTCCTGCGGGACCACGACCTGCCATGGACGAAATTGAAAAATTCATGGCGAGGTGTATGGATCCAGATTTATCACCCAGGATGGTGGGTGTGATTCCAGTATTGATTCCCACTTTGGCAAAAGCTGTTCCTTGAGTTCCTTCTGCACCGATAACAGGGTAGGGTTGATTCGTCGTTTGACTGAGCTCACCCTTTTTTCCGTCTTGAACAATTAAACTTGTGCTCTCAAGAACTCGGCCAAAACCGTGTTGTTTCAACCAAGTCAGCTTGGGCAGCAGGCTATCAATGGTTCCCGTGATGGCTGTTACTAAACTGGTTCCACTTTCGCCAGTTGAGAAATCCATCTTAGTGCCATCAGAAATTCCAGGTCGCCATTCAAAGCGAAAGTTTTTTCCGTAGTCTTTTTTGAGTTCCACAAAGTGAACAACCAATTGAACCATTTTGGGTGGTGGAGGTGTGGCGGCTTCCTTAACACTGATAAGATTGATCACTCCATCGTTAGCTGCTTTTCTTTTTTTAACTATTCCTTTTTCCTCTGCTGGATCCATGATCATGTCAGGCAGATACGTTTTAGCTATAATTTCGGCTCGGTCTTTTTCATCAGCACTATTGGCAAAACCCTGCAAAATAATTTTTTCATTAACAGCTCGAACTTCAATTTCAGGATTATTGATATCACGAGAGATGTACTCCGTGATTTTTTTTAAAGCCAATGGACTTAATGAAACCAACGAAGCGGCTTGATCACCAAATTGTGAAACAACCCCATATACACGGCTCATGTCTTTGGGGAGTAGAACCTGACCATCGACAACAACCCGGTTATTTACAACCTTTATATTGATACCTTCAATGTCACCTAAAAGAGCTCGCATTTCATTGGCCACACCATCGAGGCGGCTCTTCTTAATTGTGATGTTATATTCAGCCACCACTTTTTTCGTTTTCTGATCAATGACTGTCAAAACGGTAGCGCCCTCTTTTTTGGGTGAAAAGCGCAGCACATTGAGTTCTCTGGAAATGGAGGCTTTTACAAATTCTCTAAAGGTTCCACCAAAATCGACATTTTTGGGTAAGGGAGGAAGTTTGACATCCTCATCAATTCCCACAGTTAAATTTAAAAACTGTCGAGATCGAAATTCATCTTTTTTATTTGTCTCACTGATTTCTTGGAGATCAGTGGGCTCTTGAATTTGAGCCATAGCATTGGGCAAAACTTGAAGAAGTAATGCAAATGTAAGTAGAGATGTCCTTCTCATGTTTCCCCCTCGAGACTAATTCCTTGGTCGTTGACCCTGCGGCGCTGCCACTGGTCGTGGGGCAGTGCTTGGCAATCCGAAACCCACCGGTGCTGACAGACCCGGCACGGCTCCACCTGAACTTCCTTGATCAAGTCCCCCTCGACCCAGAATCGATTCTGCGGTTGAGCTGGGTAGACGTAGTCGCGTTGTCCGATCGTTCGGGTTTCTTAAAGTAAAGAATAAGTTCCCCGGCGATGTGGACAGCAAATAAATCAAATCCTGGGCCTCTTTAGGCGAAGCCTCAATAGTCACTGTACTATATTTTGTATCTCCCGTGAGAGACGTCTGAGTCAGATTTTTTCCAGATGCATCTAATTCCATCAGGCGAGGGATGTTGTTTACAATTGAGACACCCGTCGCAAGAATCGGAACGTCTTCCAGTAATATAACCACTTCGCGGCGAGCCGTGGCCCCTTTACCCACATCGATGGCTGCCACGATATCTACGCGATCTCCGGGACGCACGAGCTTCGAAACTCCACGCACTTCATCAATAGGGATTGAAAGGGCTCGTTTATTTGGAGCCACTTGCAGTGAAATTCCAGTGTCAGGTCCAGGAGTAAATAACATGTTCTTCATAATGATCTGGCCCTTTTTAAGGGGCACCGCTGCCACATGGCCGATGATATCTTCAGGAATTGTTACCGTGTCAGGATAAACGTAATTGGCAGGGACTTCGACAGTTTCCAGCATGGTGTCATAGACAGTCGACATTTCAGGAACATCTTCTTTTGCACGAACAATTGTTTTTTTCGCACCAAACATCTTGTCATACTCAGCTTTTTTTTCTTGAGAATAAGAATAAATGAGAAAGACTGCAAAAAGTGCAGCACCAATACTCAACCATAAATTTCTAGTCTCGTTACCCATAGTTGCCCCTTTAAGGATCCCCGCAAGCTGCCGTCATGCAGATTCCATAAATTGTTTTGATCCAAACTGATTTTACCGCGACGGACTCATTTCGTAATGACTCGTTCATAGCAATGACATCCACATTGTGGATTTGTGCTTCCCCTTGCACTCGGGCAGGACCCCGGCCGGCAAGGTTAACGCCATCATTGTCAGTGCCACCAAATTGTGAAGTAAATGCAATCGGGCGAGCTGTCGCCACCCATTCGTCTCCTCGAATATTTCCCTCTGATACAATACCTGAATAACGAAGGCCGCGTCTTTCATAGTTGTTTTGGGTCAAGGCCACAGCAGGGTTGGGACGAATATGATAAACCAGATTGGATCTGTGGGCAAAAGTCTCAAAAGTGTAGTTTCGAGCAGCTATACTGTGCAAAATTCCGCTGTGAACAACACCAAAAAGACCCAGTGAAAAATTAATCAAAAGCATATAGACAAACATGATGGGAATTAATTCCATCACCGCCATGCCTTTTTGATTATTGAGGTTTCGGATTTGAATTAGCATCCGTTATCCTCCATGGGATAATAGGCACCATTCCCATTAAGTCCTGCAGAGCCAAGAGTGGGATAAAGAGTCGAATCCAGATTGAGAATTCTTTGGTAGCGAGTGCGAATTATATTTTGGCACTCCTCCATATTGGGCTCACGAAAAAGTAAAGTCGCCACGGTTAAACTGAAACCATCACCCGTTTCACTTTCGAGAGTTCCTAAGGGGCCCAAATTTAAATTTAAAATATTAGCGGTCAAAGTCAGTCGGACCCCGGCAGCAGGCATAAGAACCACCCCAGTGTTTCGTGGGTCATATTCACTTCTAAAATCATCATTGGGGTCTTGATTCATACGAATGTCCCGTAAGGCCAAAGTAAACCAGCCATTGTTAAGTAGAGGCGAAATAACTGGATTGGCCACGAGTCTTTGGTAAACATCCTGAGCTCGCTGTCTTTGCTCATCAAAATTTTTTCGAGAGGGAATAGCGGCTCGTGTAGCTGAAAAAGAAATGTACTGTGAAATTTCGATAATTGTAAAAGACAAACAAAGTGCAAACAAAAGAGCTGTCATAAAGGAGGCGAGCATAAATGAAAAAATGAATTCGGCTGTTACGAATCCGGAGGAATTTTTGACTAGTTTTTTCATTTTACCTCCTTCCATGAGTGGTTTCTGTTAATTGGGAATCAGAGTTCTCACTCGAGCTTCCGAATTTGGATGTTCAGGCTGTCCCGTGCTTGGCCAGTCTCCGTACTCCACCATTTGAGCCACACCCGACCAGCCCGCATTGGTGAGCTTGTCTAAAGTCCTGTCGTCCCTTAAATAACGAAGGGTTGCACCTAGCAACCCCAGCGAAACGACCATAAGTAGAAGACCTTCCATCAAGACTTGGCCTCGACGGTTGGCGATTGCGTACTTTTTAATTGCCACGCCTTTCCTGCCAGTCATTTCCAAATCCTGTTCCTGTCGATATCTGCTTTTCAACTCGAGCTCCCAAACGGGGGCTCGACTCTTTGAATGCTGTCATGGGCGCTGATACAAAGACTTTTAGCGCAAACATGAAAATGCAAACCATGAGTAGCAGATACTCAATTGTCATAAATTATCCGCCGCCTAAAACTTGGCCGATTCTTTCGCCGAGCTGACCTTGGATCTCTTCCATTTTAGGACCTAGGAAACCCTTGGCAGCAAACACAAGTCCAACAATCACCACCACAAGTAAGATGTATTCAAGCATCCCTTGACCGCGTTCATTGTTGACGAGCTCTTTTGACTTTTTAAATTTTTTAACGAGGTTTTTCATAATCTATCACCCCTCCTCATGAAACCTTATCGGTTCCCTCAGTATAAAACTTCAGAGTGAAGATTTCTAAAAATTGGTGTTCTTTGTTTCAAACTGAGAAGGTGAGCTGTCAAAAAGGAAGTCAAACAAAGGTCGAGAGAGAGATTGACCAAAGATTAAACAGACTTTAGTCTTTGCCTAAGAGGTAACGACAAATGTCTCGACAACTGATTGTTCTTTATGTGGTCTGTGTGATGGCTTATTTCATCATGAATGTGATGATCAGCTAGTTTCTAAAATTGTAAATATCCGAATAGTTTCGACCGAGCTCTTCTGTGTCCATGCCGTAGCCAACAACGTAGCGATCATCGATCGTCTTGCCAATGTAATCAGCTCGAATTGGAAGTTCGCGGCGAGCCGGTTTATCAAGTAAAGTTACAATTCGTAGGCTGGCGGGTCCGGAAGCTACCAAGCGATCTCTTAAAAAACTGAGAGTTCGACCGGCATCAATGATTTCTTCAAGGATCAGGACATGTTTGTTGGTGATGTCCAATGAAATGTCTTTGATAATTTTAACGGCCTCACGGCGTCCCGATGAGACATAAACAAAATCAATTTGCTGGAAAAGTCGTATTTCACGCATGAGATCTGCCGCAAAATGAACAGACCCTTTGAGTGGGCAAATCATAACAACTTCTCGGCCCACGTAATCATTTTCAATTTCACGGGCCAGTCTTTTAACTATGGTTGAGATTTCTTCTCGAGTTAAAAATGTCATCATTGAGTCTTTAAGCATAATAATTCCTTACAAATGAGGTGAGTAAGAGGGTTTG
>JBKDFX010000044.1:0-12946 GCA_046336825.1 Bdellovibrionales bacterium
CATTGAAGATATCCTTCTTCAGGGAAGTCCTGCCTCTGATCTAAAAAAGGATGAAAAAGTTCGTCTTGATTATCTTATGGCGGAAAAAATTTTAGACTCCCATGTCAAACGATTGGGAATGACTGCCGGACCCGAAAGAATTGAATCAGAAATAAAACAAATGGCTCAGCGATATAAAATGGCCCCTGAAGACATTCTGAGCGCCGCCCGAGCAGATATGGGGCTAGGCCCCTCGGAATATCGATCTTTCTTAAAAAAACAGATTGAGCGCCAGAGTCTTATTGAATCTGAGATCTCTTCAAAAGTTCGTGTCTCAGACGAGGAAGTTTATGCTGAGTTTAGAAAATCCAACCCAAGATCGAAATCCTCTTTGGGGGAAGTCACATTAGCTCATATTTTCTTTAACCCTAAAAAGGGGGGCGTGACTAAGGCCAGAGAGCGAGCTGAAGCTGTTTTAAAAAAGCTTGTTGATGGGGGAGACTTTGCATCTCTGGCTGAACAAAACTCTGAAGACAGTCAGTTTGCAGCTGGGGGGGCTCTGGGTACCTTTTCTCCTGGAGATTTGATACCTGAATTCGAGTCTGCCCTGATTGGCCTTAACAAAGGTCAATTTGCCAAAGAGGTTGTTGAGTCTAAAAGAGGCCTTCATATTTTAAGGCTTGTTGATCAGCGAGCTGCAAAAAATGAGGCCTTTGAAAAAGAAAAGGAAAAAATCCGATCAGTATTAATGGAAAGAGCTTTTTCTAAGCAATTTTCCCTTTGGCTTAAGCGCGCTCGCGAAGAGGCCAGCATTACACGTTTTGAAAAAAAATGAAAAGATACGCGATCACCTCAGGCGATGAAAATGGGATTGGGTATGAAGTTACTGTTAAGGCGCTTTGCGAGCTAGGACCTCAAAATCAATCTCAGTTTGTAATTTTTCGTGGTCTAAATAGTGAGGTCCGATATCTTCGTCGTCTTCAAAAGAAATTTAATATTTTGCGAATTGAACACCGCGATCAACTTTCTCAAGCTAAATTAGATAAAAACACGATTATCGATTTGGTCTTGCCAACGGCTCCACCCTTCTGGGTGAAAGAAGCTGCAGAGCTCTGTATTAAAAAACACCTTTCTGGAATGATCACGGCACCTCTATCTAAAGAGTTAATTCAAAAAAGTGGGTTCTCTTATGCAAAAGGTCACACTGAAATTCTTCAAAAAGTATCTCGATGCAGCCAAGTTAATATGGTTTTTATTGGAAAATATTTTAATGTGCTTTTGGTCACAGGACATGTCGCCTTAAACGATGTCCCCTCAAAATTAACCAAATCCCTGGTAAAGATTTCCATGCAACAGGCACTTCGATTGCGCCAAAAATTACCAAGTAAACAAAAAAATAAACCTATCGCTTTGGTTGGCCTTAATCCTCACGCTGGAGAAGGGGGCTTACTAGGAACGGAAGAACTCAAGATCTTTTCACCAGCATTATCTACATTTAACAAAAAAGACTGGGCAGGGCCCCTTCCTCCAGATGTGGCCTTTAAAAAGGAAAATTGGCCGCTTTATTCTGTTTTTGTGTGTCCCTATCACGACCAGGGTTTAATTCCATTCAAACTTGTCCACGGTGCTGATTCTGGCTATCATTTGACCTTTGGCTTACCCTTTGTCAGAACCAGCGTGGATCATGGGACAGCCTTCGATATTTTTGGTAAAAACCGAGCCAATCCAAGCTCAATGATTGACGCAATCAAGGCTTGTTTGGCTCTTACAGAGTGAGGACAAATGCATTCTCCAGTCATTTTTAGAGAATACGATATTCGTGGAGTTTATAATTCTGAATTCGATGACACTTTCGCCTATGAGTTAGGAAAAGCTTTTGTCACTTATTTAGCAGACAGCGGTAAAAAGTCCCCACGTATTTCAGTTGGCCACGATGCTCGTTTGTCTTGTGGTTCAATTGTAAAAAGTCTGGCTCGTGGAATGGAAGAATCTGGAGCCCATGTCATTCTTTTGGGTCTCGTCACAACACCTGTGTGTTACTACTCCACTTTCGCTTTAGAAAATATGGATGGTGCAATCATGGTGACGGGGAGTCACAATCCGCCCGAGTACAATGGATTCAAGATTTCTAAGGGCCAATGGACAATTTTTGGTGAGGAAATTCAAAAGTTGAAATCCATTATTTCAGCCAAAAGATTTCTTTCTGGTGTGGGCAGTCAAACATCATTTGATATTAAACCTAAATACTATGCTCGCTATAAAGAAGAGTTTGGCAACTTAAAACCAATTAAGGTAGTTCTCGACTGCGGAAATGGGGCCGCTGGTTCTGTTGTGCGCGGCTTGTTCCATGCTGCCGGACTGGATCCTGTTATTCTTTTTGAAGAACCAGATGGACGCTTCCCTAACCATCACCCAGATCCAACGGTTGAAAAAAATCTAACGGCTCTTAAGCAAAAGGTAATTGAAACGGGCGCCGTATGTGGAATTGGGTTTGATGGAGACGCTGACAGAATTGGCGTTGTTGATCACACTGGCAAAATGCTTTACGGGGATGAACTGATGGTGATTATCTCCCGAGCCATTTTAAAAAAATCTAAGGGTGCTAAGATAATCGGCGATGTGAAGTGTTCAGACAGACTTTATGCGGATGTTGAAAAACATGGTGGCATTGCTGTTATGTGGAAAACAGGGCACAGTTTAGTAAAAGAAAAAATTAAAGTTGAGAAATCGCCTTTTGGTGGAGAAATGAGCGGTCATATCTTTTTTGCAGATCGAAACTATGGATACGATGACGCACCTTACGCTGGACTTAGACTCATTGAAATACTCTCTGAAACTGGAAAAACAATTCCTCAATTGCTAGAGGGTCTACCTCCTGCTTTTAACACTCCCGAAATACGTATCGACACAACAGAAGATAAAAAACTACTCATTGTAGAAAAAATGAAGGCTGCTTTTCCGGGTGGAGTTGGTGCTGATTACAAGGTGGACTTAACCGACGGCATTCGACTCAGTTTTAATGATGGCTGGGCTCTTTGCCGATACTCGAACACTCAACCCGTGGTCGTCGTTCGCTTTGAATCTAGCACTCAAGCCGGACTAGAGCGTATACAGTCTCGAGTGGAGTCTATCGTTAACAAGTATCTCTAGGTCTTAAAAAATATCTGGATAAAATATGTGATTTCTGTTTTTTAAGACTGTCATTTTAAAAATAAAAAAGAAGGAACTTTCCAGTTCCTTCTTTTTATTCTGATTTAGATAAAATCAGTTTTTAAATTACGGCTTCATTAAGAATGCTAATGCAAACGCAAAAAGCACAAGAGACTCGATGAAGGCCAAACTCAAGATCATTGGAACAAAGATCTTATCGCTGGCTCCGGGGTTACGAGAGATACCCTCAAGTGCAGAGGCTCCCGCTTTAGCTTGGCCAAGCGCTCCACCAACAACTGCGATACCTAAACAGATACCTGCTGCGATTGCGTAGAGGCCTTTGTCACTGGAAGTTGCTGCTGCAGCTACTTCTTGTGCTTGTGCGCCGACTGTTAAAAAAAGAGTAGATAAGAAGGCTACTTGCTTTTTCATTTGATGTTCTCCTTGTAGTTAACGAGTTGTTAAATTTATTGCTAGTGATCAGACGCCTTAGCTAGGGACACGTAAACCATAGATAAAAGCGTAAAAACATAGGCTTGGATTAAACACACCAAAAGACCCAGAATATAGAGGGCGATTGGTACTATAAAGGGTACGATATCCAAGACAATTCCAATAACCGTATGGTCACCCTTCATTACGTTGGCGAGACGCATACCAAGAGTCATGGGTCGGATAAGGTGAGAAATGATTTCTAGTGGAAGCATGAGGGGAATCAACCACCACACAGGACCAAGAAAATGCTTAAGGTAGTGAAGTCCGCCATGTTTCAGTCCAACGTAGTTGTAAGCTAAAAAGGAAAATATGCCGAAAGCTACCGTCGTGTTTAGATTTTCATTAGCCGAGGACATCCCGGGAATTACGCCAATTAAGTTATTGAGAAGTATGAAAAAGAAAAATGAGGCCATCAGGGGCACATAGTGATGCCCATCTGGTCCAATGATCTGCTTGGCCAAAGTTGCAATCATGTCTGTTATGGCTTCAATCAGTCCGCGCACGCTCAATCTGCCGTGGGGAACTACAGAGTCCTGACCTTTTCCAAGCTGAGCACGAGCAATTAAACCAACGACCACTGATCCTGCTGTTGCAAGACCGAGAGTGGCAACGTGAACATTTTCAGGTCCAACTGCCGGAATCAGCTGTGTCCAATTAAAACTCATGGGGCTTCCTTGTTCGAATCCCGAACTAGATACATTCTGAATCCTTGATCTGCAAGATCTTTTTAGTTCTTATTCTCTTTGTCTTTCGCAAACTTACGTAAACCCAATACCATTCTCAAAGTCCAAGCTGTAAAAGCTAGAAAAAGCAAACCCACAATAATCAGACCTTCTGATGGGTATTTTTTTTCTAACCAACTTCCAATCCAAGTGGCTACAAATACAAGGGCCGTTAACTCTAACCCTAAGCTTATGAAAACTCCGTACTTTTTCATTTTCTAAAGCCTTTTGCACCTGGTTGGTTTTTAGCTCTTTCTTGAATTCTTTTGATCCTTAATTCCAAATATTCTTCTGGTTTATAAACAGTTTTGATTTGTTCCAACACGGTGAGGGCTTTTTTGTAGTCCCCACTTTCCTCATGAGCCAAGGAAAGTATCAGGTGAACATTCTCTACCAGGGCTTTATCCGGAAATTTATTAATAATGGCTTCAAATAGCTTGGCGGCCTCTAAGAACTTTTTTTGTGCTACAAAGACATTGCCATTTAGCAGTAACGCATGAAACTCCGTTTGCTTGTCCAATTTAAGTTTGAGCACTTCGCTGATTTCGCTCAAGGTTTGAAAGTAGTTTCCAAGATAGTAGTAACTTCGTGCTACTGACAACTTGTGCGCAGCACGTTCGCTTTCAATTGTCGTACTAGAGGCCAGTTTAGAGTATTCGATAGCCGCGCTTGCATAATCCTGCAGACCTTCAAAGTAAAGTGAAGCCAACTGACTTTGTGCCTGCATTCGATCACTTTCATCAGGGCTAAATTGAATGATTAGTTTGTAGTAGCGCGCAGCCCTTGAATAATCTTTAATTTCCAAGAAGCTTATTTTTGCAGCTTCCTTCATCGCTTCAACCGCTAGAGGGTGCGAGTTGTCTCGGCTAATAACTCGATCGTAAAGCTGTGCCGCCTTACGGAAGTGTCCATTTTTATGTTCTTGGTTCGCTTTTTTAAAGTCTTTCTTAATTGAGTCCGCACAGCCCAAAATAAAAAAAACAAAAAGAGCGCATAATGCGCCCTTAGTGAGTTTCTTCACCCGCACGTTCCTCATCAAGAATAACTGCGAGACCTGTTACAAACTCTTCTTTTTCATCTAAATTAATAAGTCGTACGCCTTGGGTATTTCGACCGAGAATAGAAATATCAGAAATTTTCATTCTGATCACCTGTCCTTGGTCTGTACTTAAAATGAGTTCTTGAGTTGAAGAAACTTTCTTTGTTCCAACGACTTGGCCCACTTTATCAGTTGTTTTTTGCGTGATAATACCGGAACCACCACGACTTTGAATCCTATATTCGGAAACTTCCGAGCGCTTTCCATAACCTTTAGTGGTCACCATTAAAAGGGTATCTGTGGTGCTTTTTTCAATTATCTCCATCGCCATGACGGCATCTTTTTCAGCTAAAGTTATGCCCTTAACTCCACGGGCACTTCGTCCCATAGCTCTGACATCATTTTCATTGAAGCGAATGGACATTCCTTCGCGAGTCGCGATGAAAATATCACTTTGGCCATCTGAAATTTTACAATCTACAACACGATCTTCAAGATCGGTTGTTAGGGCAATAATTCCTGCCTGACGTGGATTGCTGAAGGCATCGAGTGAAGTCTTTTTGATAATTCCCTTTTCGGTTAGCATGACCACAAACTTGCTTTCAGTAAATTCTTCCACTGGAAGAATCGAGCAAACTTGTTCTCCGCTTGTTAGTTGAACAACGTTAGCGAGAGATTTGCCTTTAGATGTTCGTGTACCCAAAGGAAGTCTGTGAACTTTACACCAATAAACTTTTCCTTTGTCTGTGAAGACAAGAAGCATGGTCTTTGTGTTCGCTGTAAAAATGTCTGTCACATAGTCTTCTTCTCGAGTTTCCATTCCCTTGAGGCCCTTGCCTCCGCGCTTTTGAACTCGATACTCGTCGACTGGAATTCTTTTTATATAGCCTGTGTTGGTAATGGTAACGACCATTTTTTCATCGGCAATAAGATCCTCGTCTTCAATATCAGTGAGGTCGCCTGTGATTTGAGTTCGTCTCTCATCCCCGTAGTTCTTTTTTATCTCTTGCAGCTCTTGAGTGATAATTTTGTAAATTTCTTTTACATCGGCCAAAACAAATCTTAGCCATTCGATTTGTTTCATTATTTCTGCTAACTCATCCATCAACTTCTGGCGCTCTAAGCCCGTTAAGCGCTGAAGTCGCATTTCCAAAATGGCTTGCGCCTGAACCTCAGAAAATTGAAACTTCTCTTGAAGAGCAATTTTAGCGGCACTGGCTTCCTTTGAGGCTTTTATTGTGGCAATAACTTCATCGATATTGTCTAAGGCTTTTTTTAAACCTTCTAAAATATGAGCTCGCTCTTGGGCCTTCTTTAGATCAAAAATACAGCGCTTGGTAACTACATCTCTTCGATGATCAACGAAGGCTTCAAGCATTTGTTTTAAATCAAATGTGAAGGGTTGATTTTTTGCATCTAGAGCTAACATTATTATTCCAAAGCTCACTTGCATTTGAGTGTACTTGTAAAGTCGATTCAATATTACACTGGCATTTTCACCGCGCTTACACTGAATCAATATTCTCATTCCCTCACGAGAAGATTCATCGCGAATGTCAGAAATTCCCTCAATCGTTTTTTCTCTTACTAAGTCTGCAATACTCTCAATGAGTCTTGCTTTATTCACTTGGTAAGGAATTTCGGTAACGATTATCTCTTCATGATCTTTCTTTTGCTCAATCTCTGCAACGGCCTTAAGTGTTATTACTCCTCGTCCCTTTTTATAGGCTTGTAAAATCCCCTCACGCCCAGCAATCACTCCTCGGGTTGGAAAATCAGGACCTTTTATAAATTGCATCAAGTCTTCAACTGAGCAATTTGGGTTTTCGATAAGATGGGTACAACCGTCGATCACTTCTGTTAAGTTGTGAGGTGGAATATTGGTGGCCATTCCCACCGCAATACCTGCTGAACCATTGACTAAAAGATTTGGAAATTTTGCCGGCAAAACTAAAGGAATTTCAAGTGAATCGTCGTAGTTAGGGCCGAAGGGAATGGTTTCTTTTTCGATGTCTGTGAGAAGCTCTTCAGCTAGTCGACTCATGCGTATTTCTGTGTATCGCATAGCTGCCGGAGAATCTCCGTCAATTGAACCAAAGTTACCTTGTCCATCTTGAAGTGGGTAGCGCAATGAAAAATCCTGTGCCATCCGAACCATTGTATCGTAGACGGCAGTATCTCCGTGTGGGTGATACTTACCTATTACATCTCCCACAATACGCGCTGATTTTTTATAGGGTTTGTCATGGGTATTGCTCAATTCATTTTGAGCAAACAAAACTCTTCTATGAACTGGTTTTAAACCATCTCGAACATCTGGTAGAGCTCTTCCCACAATAACACTCATTGAGTACTGCAGATAAGCTTCTCGCATTTCTTTATTGATATCGACTGTTGATATACCCTTTTGATGATTTTCCATAATTACCTACACATCCAAACCTTTAGCAAAAAGGGCGTTGTCATGAATAAATTGTCGACGAGGTTCTACCTGTTCGCCCATGAGAACACTAAAGGTTTCGTCTGCCGCAAGGGCATCGTCGATTGTTACTTGTAGCAAAGTTCTATTTTCTGGGTTGAGAGTTGTTTCCCATAGTTGTTCTGGATTCATCTCTCCTAATCCTTTGTATCGCTGAATATACTGACCTTTTTTTGATGACTCCATGATGTGTTCATAGAATTCAGAGTAAGTTTCAAAAGATTGGTCTTGATTGGCAGCTTTGAAAGTAATGGGAAGTTTTGATACAGCTTGAATGCTTTTCCAAAGAGAAAGAAGTTCTACTATTTCAGATTTTAGCAAAAACTCTGCGTTGATCTTCATTGTTTTTCGATCGGCATATCGAACTGTGTTCAAGTAAAGTTCAGGTTTTTTATTTTCTAAATTCTCTTTTACTTCAAACTTAAACTCAGTAATTCCCAAGCTGGGTGTTGCCGTAATCCAGTCCTTAAGCTCATTTCCTATTTTTGTAAGACCGCTTGAAGAATCCAGATTTTTTTCAAGATCAGCAATTTTACTTATTAAAAAATAAAGTGCGTCAGAATCGTATTTTGATTCAGAAGCTTTAATGATTTGGTAAAACCTTTGAATCTGCAAAATGAATTTTTTTACATCTGCTTCATCTCGAGCGGCTCCAGGTAAAGTAAAATAATTTACTCCAGATTTTAAGAGGTGCTCAGTAAGTGCAGCTTCATCTTTTAGATAGACTTCACTGTTTCCCTTTTTTGCACGGTAAAGGGGAGGCTGAGCTATGTAAACATAACCCTTCTCAATCACTTCAGGCATTTGCCTATAAAAAAATGTGAGTAGGAGAGTTCTGATGTGAGAGCCATCCACATCCGCATCGGTCATGATAATCACTTTGTGATAACGAATTTTATCCGCACTAACGTTGTCTTTACCAATGCCTGTTCCAAGAGCAGAAATCATCATTCGGATTTCTTCATTAGACAGCATTTTATCAAAACGTGCTTTCTCGACGTTCAATATTTTACCTTTTAGTGGAAGCACCGCCTGGGTTTTTCGATCACGTGCTTGTTTTGCTGAACCACCAGCTGAGTCACCCTCAACCAAATATATTTCGCAGAGTGATGGGTCTTTTTCTTGGCAATCCGCCATTTTTCCCGGCAGTGATCCACCATCAAGAGCTGTCTTTCTTCGAGTGAGTTCTCTCGCTTTTCGAGCCGCATCTCGGGCTCTTGCTGCATCCACACATTTCTGAATAATAGATTTCGCAGGTGTGGGATTACGATCAAACCAATCGGCTAATTTTTCATTAACTAATGATTCTACAATTCCTTTTACTTCAGAGTTGCCGAGTTTTGTTTTTGTTTGTCCTTCGAATTGAGGTTCACGAACTTTTACAGAAATAACAGCCGCCAACCCTTCGCGAATGTCTTCTCCCTCTAGCGACTCTTTAAGATCCTTTACTAAATTTTTTTGAGTGGCATAAGAATTAGTCGTTCTCGTTAATGCACCTCTAAAACCCATCAGATGGGTTCCACCTTCGATTGTATTAATATTATTACAATACGTAAAAATTGATTCAGAATAAGAATCATTCCATTGCATTGCAATTTCTACGTCGACTTGATCTCTCTCACCTTTAAAAAATATGACTTCATTGTGAGAGGGTTTTTTAGATTGATTCATGTAGGAAACAAATTCAGCTAATCCGTTAGCGAATTGAAAATCTTGTTTTTTTCCGGTTCTTTCATCGGTCAATGTGATATGTAGTCCCGCATTTAAAAAAGCTAATTCTCTAAAGCGATTAGCCAGTGTGTTGAAATCATACGTGAGGGACTCATCTTTAAAAATTTCTCGGTCAGGTTTAAAAGTATTTTTTGTCCCTGTTTTAGTGCTTGGTGCCCCTTTTAAAACTTCAGTTTGAGGAATTCCTTTTGCGTAAGTTTGTGTCCAAGTGAAACCTTCTCGTTGTACCTCCACATGGACTCGTGAGGAAAGAGCATTGACGACAGAGGCTCCAACTCCATGGAGACCTCCAGAAACTTTATATGAAGAGCCATCAAATTTTCCACCTGCATGCAAAACAGTCATAACAACTTCGAGTGCTGATTTTCCTGTTTTTTCTTGCACACCAACAGGTATACCTCGACCGTCATCTTCGACGGTGATAGATTCATCTGTGTTTATTGTAACTTTGATATGCTTACAATATCCGGCTAGAGCTTCATCCACAGCATTATCTATAATTTCGTAAACAAGGTGATGATATCCTTTGAAGCTAGTATCACCAATGTACATGCCTGGTCTTTTTCTAACGGCTTCAAGTCCTTCTAAAACCTGAATGGATTCTGCGCCATAAGCTTTTTCGGATCCTTTTTCATTTATTGAGGTCATAAAACCTGGCCCTCTTTCAGCTCAAAAATTCGCGACTCCTTCATTTCCACTTCATGTGAAAATTGAAGTTCTGTCGATGTCAAAAAAATCTGCGTTTCGATGCTATTTAAAAATTCAATTAATGAACTTCTTTTATTCGCATCAAGTTCCGACAAAACATCATCCAGAAGCAAAATTGGATATGTTCCGTGAACCTTCCTATGATACACAATTTGAGCCATTTTGAAAGACAATATCAGGGCCCTTTGTTGACCTTGTGAACAATAAAAGCGTGAGTCTTTTTGGTTATAAAGAAATGCAATTTCATGCTTATGGGGTCCAACTAAACTTGTACCGGAAGCAAGCTCTGCGTCACGTAGTTCTACGGCCCTGCGTCGTATAATTTCTGATATGTTTTCGTCTGAAAGTACAAGCCCATTTTGACTTGAAATGAGGTAATCCACGGAAATTTCCACATCTTGTTCAGTTATGGACCTCAATGCTCTTTGAAAGTCTTCGTGAAGCCCTAGGATAAGTTTTTTTCGTGCAAAGGTCATTTGACAGCATAAATTCAAAAAAATCGGATTAAGGCTATCCAGTAATGAAAACGTCCGAGGTTTATTAGATTTTTCTTCTAAAAAATCTTTAAGTATTCGATTTCTTGTTTTTAGCGCTTTGCGGTATTCACTGATGAGATTTGTGCCTAGGGGATCAATTGACTGAACCGCTTGATCTACGAGCTGTCTTCTTTGATCAGATCCTTCTTTGATACTAGAAAGGCTCTCAGGACTAAAAATGACACAAGAAACATGTTCCTGAATCTGAGTTGATGAGAGTTTTTTTTCGTTCCAAAGAATATTTTTACGACTTTTCAAAATTTGCATTTTGACGTTAAAATCGAGTCCATTTTTTTCTAATTGTGCTTCAATTATTGATTGTGGTTTTGAAAAACAAATTAAGTTTTCATTTTCTGTGTATCTGAAAGAATCTTGAAGAGTAATAAGTGAAACGGCCTCTAGAAGGTTTGATTTACCCTGACCATTTTGACCAATCAGTAAATTTAAACGATTCGAAAATTCAACATTGAGATTTGAAAAATTTCTGAAATCTTTCAATCTCAAGTTTTTAATTATCATTAGATTCTCATTGGCATAATTACGCAAGTATACTGCTGATCTTCATGAGGACGTATGAGGCCAGGAGATAGTTGATCGTTTAGTTCTATATCAACAATATCTTGTTTCAAATTAACTAGAACATCAGAAATATATCGAGCGTTAAAACCAATTTTTATATCTTGGCCCTTGTAGTTGATTTCAACTTCTTCTTTAGCATCTCCTAACTCAGGATTGCTCGATGAAATTTCTACTTTTCCATTTGAAAAACTGAATTGAACAGCTTTTGATTTTTGATTTGCAAGTAAAGCTACTCTTTCTAGAGATTGCAAAAAAGATTGTCTGGGAACAGAAATTTTATTCGGTAATTTTGTTGGTATAAACTGCTGGTAGTTAGGATATTTTCCTTCAATCAAACGAATCATCAAAATTGTAGAATTCGCTTTTAAAATAAACTGTGAACCTTCAATGGCAATTTCAACTTCAGTATTCAAACTCTCAAGGATTTTCTTTATTTCATGGAGTCCTTTTCGAGGAATAATAACTCCCTGCTGTACTGGAGTATTAAAATTTTCGATATCTTTGTTTATCAAACTCATTCTATGTCCGTCGGTTGCCACCATCCGCAAACCTTTTGGACTGACTTCAAAAAAAACTCCATTGAGGTGATATCGAGTTTCATCACTAGAAACACTGAATATTGTTTTATCAATCATTTCCAAAAGAGTTGTGGATTCAATTTTGTTAAATGATTGTGGATTGTAGGCTGGAAAAACTGGATAGTCTTCAGAGCTAACACCCACTATCTTTGATAAATATTTTCCCTGTTTGATTTGAAGCCAATTGTTTTCTTTTTTGATTAAACTTATTGGACCATCACCTAGACGCTTTACAATTTCAAAAAGATTTCTAGCGCTGACTGCAACTTTTCCTGTCTGATTTATTTTTGCTTCCACCTCATCAGTAAGGCTGACTTCTAGATCTGTTGCAAAGACTTTTAATTTCTTTTGATCGGCCTCTAGTAAAATATTTACCAGCACAGGCATGGTATTTCTTTTCTCAACAATGTTCTGAGTTTTACCAATCAAATTAAGAAGCTCTTTTTTCTCTATCTCTATATTCATATATATATCGCCTTCTTAGTAGGAGCGTGGAAAACCTATCAAACTAGTTAAATGCCTGTAAACACTAAATAAGTCCTGTGGATAGACGCTCTGTACAATTTCCCTGGAACCACTCCAGAAATGGGGACAACTATTGACCACATTTTTATAAAGAGTTTTTCCACATCTGTTTCCACAGTCCACATTCACACCCCTGTGATATTGTGGATTCTTGTTTCTAACTCTTCGATATCCTTAAAAATATCCTGATCATTTGCCTGTAGATATTGGACTCTTTGCAGTGCATTCATTACTGTCGTGTGATCTTTGCCACCAAAAGCTTTTCCAATATCGACGAGGGATTTATCCATAAATTTTTTAATTAAATACATAGCTATTTGTCGCGGCACTACAATAGGTTTAGCCCGAGTCGCTGCTTTAAGGTCGCAGGGTTTAACATTAAAATGCTCACCGACGATTCTTTGGATCTCTTCAATACTTATGGT
>JBKDFX010000045.1:0-17065 GCA_046336825.1 Bdellovibrionales bacterium
GCAGACTTTCGGTGCAGGTTCAAGTTACGACAGAGCTCATTCAAGATCTCTGCTTTAAGTTTTTTATCCGCATTTTGGTAACGTTGTCTAACAAGTTGAATGTATTCCCATCTTGACTGCTGACTCATAAAGCCTAGACCCTCTAAATTAAAAGGAAATCTCAATTCAAACCATCAGTCACAACTCATTGAGGCAACCAGTGCAAATCTCAAAACTCCTGCACAGGTAAATTCTCAAAATAAGTCGCCCTGGGTAACATTCTTTATGAGGCTAATCGTAAATTGGCTCAATCTAAGACTCTGCTTAAGATATCTGCAAAAAGACCGATAAATAAATACGGAGGCACGTATGCAGTTTGTTTTAAAGGGAGTTTTCTTTTTATTAACTGCTATATCCATGAGTGCATGTTCGATTGACTCTCAGCTGTTTGGCGTTCAAATCGAGCCTGATCAAATATTCACTAAAACTCTAGGTGCTGAAATCGTAGCTGGATCCAGTCAATATCAAACCACGTCCAATGGTTATAAAGTCAGTGCTTCAGCGGGTAACGTTTATGATCGTGTCTCGGACACGACCACCAACGGTTTTAAGGTCTTTATCACCGTTCAAGGTCAAATGCTTTCTGAGTAACTATTCAATTATTTTCGAATCCATCACCAACATTCCAGGGTAGATTTGATTCACTGACAGTGTCTTGATAGAACTTTCCCATGGCAAAATAAGGGCTCGTAAAGCATCATTGGACACGGGCATCAGCTGAGTCTCCAGAGTTGAGTTTCTCACGATGTTTTCGAAAGCCTTAAACACCGTCGTACCGCGAATCATCATGGTCAGTGCGTTTTCTTGATCTGAAGAACAATCTGCAATGGGTGAATCTCCAATACAGCTTTGTTTAACTAAAAAATAGTTTTCCTTTTGGCTGATTTTTCTTAATTTTTTTGAACAAATGTAGAGAAAACTGGGAGGTTGAATTTTGGATCTCTCAAGAAATTTTTCTGTGGCTCCATTGGGAAGAGCCAGTAAACAACGACGAGCGTTGGCATTGATGACAAACCGACTGCCTTCGATTCTGGCTTGAAAACTGGTGCTCAAACCCACATCAGTTCGACCGCTGGTGGATTTAGACTTTGTAGAAGTAAAATACCAATTTTGCCCCACGGAAGCTTTAAAACCCAGTCCTGCTGAAAGGGGGCTTTTATCTCCAAATCCGATGGGGGTTGTGGGGAGTTTAAGAAAATCAATACCAAAGCTTCCTTCCACGCCACGAGAAGCACTAAAAGTTGAACCTCTGTCTTCGTTGGCCGAACCGGCCCGTGAAAAGGATTGATTGATAGTGAGTGAACTTCCCAGCACGGGCCCATCAAGAACAGCACTGTTACTGTTCACCTCTTCGATAAAAGCCACTTCTTTTAACTGAGGAACAAAGTACTGAGTATTTTCACAAAGTCGTCTTTGATCCCGCAGCAAGCCAGTATCTAATTTGGATAAGGAAGAATGGGAAAAGAATTTATGACAGAGTGCTTTTTTAAATAACAAAGTACGTTCTTTAGATAAAGTGTCATCAAAATACTCTTCAACTAAATTTGAAAAGTCATATTTGTTTTCACGAAAGAATCGATTGAGAGCAAAAGAGAAATCCTGGGAATCCATGGCGTAATAGGGTGTGGCACCTTTGCCTGCATTATTAGCAAAAAGTAAAAAGGGTTTTATTGGTGGATTTAATTGTCCTTCTTTTATTTTTTGTTGATGAATCAGATCCGCTTCCAATTTGTAGGGACCAAATTGAGAGACACTGGTCGGCGCATAAAGATTAGAAACATAGCCAGCTCCATCCGCTTTAATGGGGCGAACGATTTCTGGACCGATGGGTTCCACAGTGGCCGCAATCATGGCTCGGCGAGGGAAAAGGGCATTCTGACCTAAACCCACAGAAATTTCTTTTTGTAATCCGAATTGGGGGGTCATTTCAGCTTGAATTTGGAGAGTTTGGTGAGTCATAGCCAACATGAGCTTGGCCATAAGTTTTCTTTTGTCGTCTAGGGACATTTCCCGTTTGAGCTGTTGGGAATTTTCTTTAAGAAACAAATCCACTTTGTTGTCAAAGTCCACCAAGTAACGACGAGAAAAGCCTTTCAGTTTAGAAGCATCTTCAAAAATAATAAGGCGTTGAATTTTAGCAAATAAATCATCCACATTAAAATCGGGCTCAGAGATAAAAGCCAAAGTGATTTTAAATTGTCCTCGAGTAGGTGCTATTTTTTCTATGGGATTGCCAAATCGTCGGACAATAAACTGTGGAGAAACTGAAAATAAAAATTGATTGTTAGTTGTTAAGTTGAGGTATTCATCAACAGCAAAGGGTTGATTCACATCCAATCGAATTTTTTCTAATTGAATGGCATCGATCACCACTGTGTAATCTGTGCTGACAGAAGTTCCTGTGATCACATTGGTGTCAGGCAAGCTCTCATTCAAAATCGATTGAGATTCTTTATCTGATCGAGCTGTAATATTACTGATATTTACTTGATCCCCTTTAACCTCTTCGATCTCACGGCGGCTGGAGGCTGAAATGTTGCGCCTGTCGGTGACAGTTAAAGCCACGGGATTGAGAAGTAAATCGAGTGTGATTTCACCTTGAAGCTGATTGCGTGATTTAAACTTTGTTTTGAGTAGGTAGTATTTCTCTGCTTTTAATTGTGAGAATCCAATTTCACGCTCCCAGTTGATACAACTGTCGATATCTGTTTTGGTTGGGATTTCCTGTCCTGAACCCACCTGCACTGCGAAATCAAGTCCTGGAGGGAGATTTCCACCATTCAAATCGGTGATGCAGGCTCGAAAATTAAAATTGGCTTTTTGGTCAAAATTAAAACTGTCTTTTGTTTTTTCTCCTACGATTTCCACACTGGGAGAGTTGATTTTGAATTCAGCCACTTCTTTTCCCCAGTAGGGACTGGTTTCTGAGGACCCGCAAGCACTGAGAAAAATCAAGAGTCCGCATGCGATGGCCAGTTTTAATTTAAACTTAGAGGACATCATATTAGAGGACATCATAGGTCACCTCAACTCCAACGGAGTAATTGACTCGGTCCGATTGAACCAGTCGATCTTCGATTTCATCTGAATTCACGTAGCGCGCGTAGGCTTCAACATTAAAGGGGACGAGCTTGCCTCGAATTTCAGCTTGATATCCATCGCGATTTAAATATCCCCAAGCACCTCGGGTGTAGAGTGCAGGCATAACATCGGATTCCAAGCGAAATTGAGTGTAGGACGGAGAAATTTTATATCGACCGAAATTAAGGTCATAGCGGATATTTCCCACCCAGCCTGTTTTTAAATCCTCAGGAGCTGAGTTGTTAACTGCATAAGAGCCTCGTATAAATAGTTTATCGTCTTGGCGGAATGTTTGTTCCAACTGCAGCGCCAGTTCCTGACCTTTAAATTGGTATCTGAAAAAAGCGTAGGGACTTCCTTCTTCTCCAATCATGGTGTTTCCTAAAAACTTAGAATCCTCAGCCGCTGCACGAGTCATATTATAGAAATCATATTTGGTGAAAGCCACTTTGAGTGAAGTTCGTTCTCCCACATAACCAGCATTGAGGTTATTTAGAATTAAGTAGGCTTCATTTTTTTCGTCCAGAACTCGATTGGAAGTTCCGATTTGAGTGGGAACAGCTTGGTAGGACTCAAGTCCAAAAACCCAACCTGTTTTATTTGTTGTACCAATTCTTTCGCGCAGACCTGCGAGGGCGTCTCCCGCGTAGATTGAATAAAGAGGATTGAAATTAGTTTCAACAATTCCACCTGAGACCTCAACGCCGTCGAGGGGTGCTACCGTGACAGAGCCCTCAGTGATGAGGGCACCTGTGTAGGGACTCCCTTCAGATCCGTAGACAGTGGCCGCAAGACCAGTTGCAAATTGATAATCAGCTTTAAGTTCGGATTTCAACCAGGTGGTGGCATTCCAAATGAAGCCCACTCCAACTGTTGAGGCTGTCGTCGTGGCTCGAATATTATCATCTTGAATTCTTGTACCGCGAGTGCCAAGTGACAAGCTTAACGCAAATTGTTTTTCAGGAGCATCGCTCATCGTAGGCAATTTTATGGATTGAGTGCCCTGTGCAGTCGAAGTTGGTTTTGAGCTTGAGTTTTGAGTTGAGCGAATTTTAATCTGTGCTCCTGGTAATTTGAGCGGTCGAGTAGTCAAGTAAGACTGGGCCTGCGACGCAGTCGCAAACCCAGTCAAAATCCCCATGACGGCCCAAATTGCGGAGTTTTTCATCTTTTCTCCCGTCTGAATCTGTTCTTATACTTGATGCATCAATTCCAAAGAAGAAAAGATTAAATCAATGAGTAAAATTCGATTGTTAAGTGAGAAATAGAGTGATTATTTCTTAACTGTCAAAAAACTCGACAGGACAAAAAATGGATTCGTTGCAAAAAAATTACATTCAAGAAGTTCTCGGAGTTCAGCATTTGTGGATGAATAAAATCGAATCTCAATCGAGTTATGAAAAAAAAGTTTTAGGATTGCCAACGGGGCTTGAACCGAAGCTGATTTTTCTATCCTTGGATTCACAGGATCACGACTGGTCGGATCAGCATGAAGTGGTTTTTCAAAACATTATCAAAGCTCTTAAACTTCAAGCGCATCAGATCTGGAAATCCCCTGTCATTGAAATCACTATTTTGGATTTTTTGACTCATCTGAGGCATCGTGATTGGAATTCATCGGTGGTCGTGATGTCTCGCCATCCCCATGTATCAGAATTAGTGAACCGGATGGGAACTCATCTTTGGGTCGAAATATTTTCTATTTCTGAAATGATCAAACGTCCCGAAGTTAAAAAAATCAGTTGGCAATTGTTGCAGGAGCTCATGAAAAACCTATGATAAAACTTTTGATTATTCCCCTTCTTTTTATTTTAAATCTTTCATCAGCAAATGCCTGCACCTTGGCCATCACCATTCAAGACACCATCGGTGCAGCCACTTTTGATTTGATACAACGAGCCAGTGAAAAAGCCCAAAATGAAAAGTGCACATCTCTTTTTGTTCGGCTCAACACTCCCGGTGGTAGTTTGCAAAGCACAAGACTTATCACTGAGCATATCTTAGCTTCGCAAATTCCTTTTTTATGTTTGATTTCGCCTGCCGGTGGGCACGCGGGCAGTGCTGGCGCTATCATTTTGCAAGCTTGTCATGTCTCAGGTGGGTTGCCTGCGACTAATCTTGGAGCTGCAACCCCCGTGTCTGGTACCGGTGAAGAAATTCCCAAAGATATGCGTAATAAATTGATCAATGACACTGTCAGCTGGCTTGAGGGAATGACACGTTTGCGTGAGCGCAATTTGGATTTCAGTAAAAAAATTATCACTGAAGGTAAAGCCGTCACTTCCGATGAAGCTGTGAAAATGAAGGCCTTGGATATTTTAGCTCTCACGGAAGATGATTTTTTAAAACAAGCAGAAGGTCGAAGTTCTAAAAACCAAGAGCAAAAAGAACTTCTGGTAAAGGTGGGAGCTCTTCTGGAGTTCTCAAAAGATTGGCGTTACAAAATTATTCAATTCATTTCAGAACCTGAGTTGGCCTACTTATTTTTCATGGGGGCATTGCTTCTGCTTTATGCAGAGCTTTCCAATCCAGGTCTTTTCTTGCCAGGCGTGGCGGGCTCGATTCTTTTAATTCTTTCACTGATTGCATTTCATAAATTGGAAGCCACCTTCGGAGGACAGGCTTTGCTTGTGCTGGGGCTTGTATTTTGGGTGGCTGAACTTTTTATTCCTAGCAAAGGAATTTTGGGCATTGCAGGGACCATTTCAATTGTGATTGGAAGTTTTTTGCTTTTTGATGCAGAAAAAGTGGGTTTTGATATCCCCACTGTAACAATTTTGACAACAGGACTTATTTTTGGCTCTTTATCTTTGGGACTGTCCTATTTGGCGGCACGAAGCCTCAGACAAAAACCTCGGGATTTTGATGAAAAAATGAAATCCAATACGGCTAAAGTTGTCGCTTTAGATGAATCAAAAAAATCAGGCCAAGTTGATGTCATGGGTGAATTTTGGCACTTCGAATCAGACGACAGCTTTGCTGTGGGCGAAGTGGGACACATTGTGAAACGTAAAAATCTTAAAGTGATTTTAAAAAAGCAACATTAATAATCTTAAAAGGAGATTAAACAAAATGGGATTTACTTTATTTTTAGTGATGATAGCTCTGGTTGTGCTTTCGTCGGCCATCAAAATTTTGCCAGAATGGGAACGGGGAGTTATATTACGGTTCGGGAGATTTGTAGATGTCCGAGGTCCGGGACTGATTATTTTAATTCCCTTCATTGAGCGAATCATTAAAACAGATATTAGAACCATCACCATGGACATCAAACCTCAAGATGTGATTTCGAAGGATAATATTTCTTTGCAAGTGGACGCCGTTGTTTATTTTCGTGTTGTGAGTCCCGAGGACGCCATCACTAAAATTGAAGATTATTACTTTGCCACCAGTCAATTGGCCCAAACCACCATGCGATCCATTGTGGGGCAGTTCCAAATGGATGAAATCCTCGAACACCGAGACAAAATCAATGTGAGAATTCAAGAAATCCTGGATCGCGCCACAGACCCCTGGGGAATCAAAGTCAGTTCAGTTGAACTTAAACAAATTGATCTTCCTAGCGAAATGAAAAGAGCCATGGCTCGAGAAGCTGAGGCCGAGCGTGAAAGAAGAGCAAAAATCATCAGTGCAGAAGGCGAAGTGCAAAGAGCACAAAAGTTAGCTGATGCCTCGACGATTATTGCGAGTTCTCCAGGTGCTATGCAGCTCGCCTACTTGCAATCCCTCAATGAGATTGCAGGAGACAAAACAAATACCATCATTTTCCCACTACCCTTGGACATTATAAAACCGCTTTTAGATGCCGTTGGGAAAAAGTCTTAAAACGAGACTGACCCTGGCCCTGTGACAGGTGTCACCCAAATCTGTCACTTATGATTCCCCCCGGGCCTTCCTCGGCTTGGGGGTGATTCAATATGAATATCTCACCTTGAGAATCCCTCAATAATTCAAAAACTTAAGCCTACTTTTCACGTTTGGCCCGGATGCTGCAAAGATAACTTGTATGGGAGGCGTTATGAAAATGTCAGGAGTAAAACAAATCAAATATCTACTGGTGATCGGTCTTGGACTTGCGTTGGTAGGTTGTGGTAGCAGCAAAAAAACTTCAGGTGCTGCAGCTGTTCCTCCTGTCATTGACGATGGCGGCGTGGATCCAGAAAATCCAACTTCCACAGCTACTTGGCCTTACACAACTTCAGGTTCAGTCGCTCGATTTTCACCCATCTCATGGGAAGAAATGAATTCCTATGTTGCTGTTCGCCCATTAAACAATCCCTCAAATGCTTTAGTGAATATCAACATGAAAAAAGTGGGTTCCACTTCTTTCTACGCTGGTAAAGTTCAAATTGGATACACAGATAACGGTCAGTTCTACTACGGAACTTTTACTGTTGGCGAGGGTATTAATCCCAATTGTTCCAATTGTCGCGACAATGGACTTTACGAAGCGGCTCCTAATTTTTGGACGACAATCAACGGTAAAAGAGTCTTTATGGCTTACTTGCAAGATCAGTGGGGCAGTTTAATTCTTGTCCTTGAGCCTGAGACTGCTGGTGCTGATGGTGAAGCCGGTGGTTTTCTTAAAGGCAGAATCTACTACAGAAACTTTGCTCAAAGTCTTTATCCTCAAAGCACCTACAGAAAGTGCTGGTACATCTACTCAGGTCCCTACGCTTGTTACTCTAACAATATGTCTCAAAAATTAAGCTCTGAAGATTTCTCTGATGGAAATTATCGATTACTGGGTTCTTTCAGCGGTGTACGAAGAGATCAAGCTTTAGGGCTATAATTAAGGAAATAAGGACACGAGAGGTCAATATGAAAAACTTGAGCTTAATGATTGTAGGTTTACTCGCCACAGGACTTCTGACAGGATGCCCAGGTAAAAGTGGCAGCACCAATGGAACTCCGATTAACAACACTTGGAACAACTGCCCAGGCTGCGGATTTCAAAATGCAACGGCTGCCCAATTCGGAACTACCATGATGGCTCAAGTCCCTCAAGGGACACTCACCATGGCCTTCACAGGAGATGCCCAGCAAATAAATTTTTGGGCTTCACAAGGTCAAAATCCTATTTTTGCTTATCAAGGACAAATCGGTGGATCTGCCACATTGCAAATTCAACAGGAATTTTTAATGGGAGCCTGTCGTGTGGTTCCCGGCACGTATCAAATGAATCTGATCCAGCCCGGCACTTACAGTTTGGGTGTGTTTCAGTTTCCTTATGTTCAGTTAGTGGGCCCAACTTCTATGACGGCGGCTTTAGTTGAAGGAGTGATTTTGACTGATGGCCTGGGAAATATTCGTGGATTCAGCGGTCTGTTGGTGGCCCAGGCGGGTCTACCTGCTTTCGGTCATTTGAATTATTCACCTCAGATGTCGGGTCAAGTGGCCTGTGGTGATAGTATTGGTTTACGTTTCTAAAAATATTGGCTTTTGTTCAAAAAATAATGCTCATACTCTAAAATTGACAAGCACATTCGAGCTCGATCTAATGAGCCCATGCCAAGCTCTCAAAATCGACTTCTCTGGATTGAATTTTTTGACGATTTACAAAATGTCAGAGGTCGATCTCAAAACACAATAATGGCCTATCGGCGAGATCTTGATCTTTGGATGGACTACCAAGATCAAGGGCAAAGTCAGAGTATAGAAGGCTTTTACGATTTTATGAAAAAGCAAAAACTCTCAGTTAGATCTCAGGCGAGAGTGATCTCATCATTAAGGACTTATTTTAAGTTTTTACAGGAACACGGACATAAAGCGACTGAGCTCAGAGATTTAAAGCCTCCCAAAGTCAAAGCCAAGCTCCCCAAAACCATCACTCCAGAAGAATTTCACCAATTGATGAAAGCCTGTGAAATCGAGAACCCTCACCGCGCTTCACGCAATCAGTTGTGTTTACTTTTTCTTTACGGTTTGGGTTGTCGAGTATCTGAAATGATTGATCTGGATGTGAGCGATGTGAATGCCACCGAAAGATGGGTCAAGGTTTTGGGAAAGGGCGGAAAAGAACGCCTTATCCCCATATCTGATGTTTTGTTTGCAGCTCTTGAAAACTACCTGACAAAACATCGTGAATCTTTACTAAAGGAAAAATCGGGAACTTTAATTGTTAACGATAAGGGTCATCGGGCCTCGCGAGTGGATATTTGGCGATGGTTGGCCGCCTGGTCTAAAAAGGCAGGCTTTGAACACACAGTTCATCCCCATCAGTTTCGTCATGGTTGTGCAACAGCCTTGCTGGAAAGTGGAGCTGATTTAAGGTCTATTCAGCTTCTTTTGGGGCATTCAAGTTTGCAGACTACGCAAATATACACTCAAGTGTCGCAAAATAAATTAAATCAAACGCTAGAGCAGCATCATCCCTTGTCTCGGATCAAAGATTCCGAAATCTGAACAGGGACTGAGCTCTTCTCTTAAATTATTAAAGTAATACTTTGATAGTTTTTTTGCAGCTCGCTGTTCATATGAAAATTAAATCATTAAATGAAGTGGGCAGTCGCTACGAAATCATCGAAGTGGAAGTGCATTTTTTGCCAGGTTTGCCGCAAATTCACTTTTTAGGTCGGGCGGATTCTCACCTCAAAGAGTGTGGCTTGAGAATTCGGAGTGCCTTCCAGAATTCAATGTTGCAGTTTCCGATGAATCAAAAAGTGGTGGTGAATCTGACCCCTTCCCATGTCAAAAAAGTTTCAGCTGGTGTGGAGCTGGCAATCGCCGTCCTCATTTTGCAAATGACCGGTCAAATCCAAATCCAGGATATTGAAAAGTACGTGGTTTTTGGTGAACTGAGTCTGACAGGCCTCATTCAATTTCCGGAAGTGGCTAAGCTTCTCCCTGATCTGAAAGAGGATTTGCTTTTGAGCGGTCCGGGATTGGAAAAGCTCAGCTCGGGTTGGCAGTGTTCTAACATATCTGAAATCGCTCAAACCCAGTGGGTTGAAAAACAATCCCAGTACCAACTGGCCCAATTCTCAGCCAATTCAGCCATGCTCACTCATTCCCAGGCTGAAGCACTTAAAATTCTATGTCTGGGGGGCCACCATGCACTGATTGCGGGAGCTCAAGGCACTGGAAAGACCTGGCTGATTGAAACTCTGATATCGCTTTTACCAGCACCTTCGATGAATACACTGAAGTTTCATGAAGTTTTATTTGCAAAAAAACTAAACTGGGTGCCAGTGGCCAGGCCCCACCACTCCACACCCTTGGTGTCTCTCGTGGGGGGCGGGGTTCCACCTAAGCCGGGTGAAATCACCAGAGCCCATGGAGGTCTGCTTTTTCTGGATGAAATGTTTGAATTTAAGCCAGCTGCTCTTGAGGGCTTACGGGAAGCTCTGTCCAGTCAATTTGTGACCGTATCTAGGGGTTTACAAAGCCAGCAGTTCCCAGCCGATTTTCAGTTGATTGGGACCACAAATCTTTGTCCCTGTGGGAAATGGATTCCAGGGCGCTTAAGGAATTGCTCCTACAATGAAAAACGTTGTACTTCTGTTCTACAAAAACTTTCCGGTCCGTTGATGGACCGTCTGCAAGGTATTTTCTACTTTTCAGAAAAGCCAGAAAAGAGAACAGTCAGTTTGAGTGAACTGAGGGCTCAAATTGAATCCATTCGAGATTTTCAAATTAAAAACAAACGTCAATTGAGCAATCGAGTTTGGTCTGAGGCCCAACTGACTTTGACTGAGGTCAAGCTGTGGGATCAGTTTCAAAGTGGTTTTGAGCTCAGCTCGGCGCGTAGATCCCAGGCCGTATTGGCTTGGGCAAGAACCCTGGCTGACTGCGATACCAGTCCTGAAATACAAGCTAGGCACTTGCAAAAAGCCTATGAAGACTGTGTTTTATCCTTAAGTCGCCTGATTTCTCATTGACCCAAAGTCATGCTTTGATTAGTTTTAGGCTTCATTTTAAGGTGGCATGGCCGAGGAGTTAGGCAGCGCTCTGCAAAAGCGTGTACGGGGGTGCGAGTCCCTCTGCCACCTCCAAATTATTTTTTAATTTCCCCCAAATACAAAGCAAACCCTCAAAATTATTAACGAAAGATTTCAGTAGTTTACTGAGTCTGATTTTAGAATCCATCACACGAAAACACGGATCATCACAGAGTTTGGCTACTTTTTGGCTACACGCTGGCTACTTGAAATGTGATTTTGTGGACGTGAATGGAGGTAGCGGTGAATTCCGCCACCTTTCAGGTACTTAGATAACCTTAAAGCCAAAAAGAAGCCAGCGTCAATTTGAATTAGCTGGAGCGAAGAGATTCACCACCTCGCCCATTACAATTCGGTCTGGCAGGATCTTTAAATTTTCGGTGACTCCCGAAACCTCAATCCCTGCTAAACGAATATAACGCTGCATTGTTTCCAAGTCCTTCCACCCGCAAATCTTTTGAATCTGAATGGCCGGAATTCCTTGGCGAATTAGTTGGGTCGCAAAACAAGCTCGTAAGGCATGAAATCTGATACTGGGTATCCCAATACTTGCACAAAATGCCCTCAGCTCTCGAGCTTGATAGCCCTTATTCCAATCTCGGATTCTTGGTAATACAAATGGGTTTCCATTTGATTTTAGCTTTAACTCTTTCAACAGAGATTCAAGCTCAGAAGAAATTGGGATATGTCGCCAGTAACCAGCCTTCGTACATTTTGTAGTTTTGGTTCGCTTATTGTACGACTTTGACAGAACAATTACTTTATTCTCTAAGTCAATGTCGTCCCAAAGTAGCGCATAGATCTCGCCATTACGCATACCTGTCAGCAGCGCAAATGCCCATACGGGATACCACTTGTGGTCCATTTCTTTTGCGGCATAAAGCAATTTTCGAATTTCCGAAATAGTTAAAATTTCTGGAGGCTTTTCTTCCTCCTTTTGAAATTTGAGTCCTGCTGTTGGCAAAATCGCCATTCCCTTAATCAGATGCGACTCAATTCCATATTTAAAAATCTTTGTAAGAATTGATTTTATCTTTATCTGATGTGGGACGCGAACCACAGTAGAAACCTCGATAAAAAGTTCCCTCATATCTGAAGGGGTTATTCCCGAAGCTTCACGGCCCATCCAACTTTGCGTATGCTTGCGAATTGTAGCTATATAGTCAGCTTTGGTTTGCTCAGTCATTTTATTGGACAAGTCCAATCGCTGATGCAATTCAAACTTTTCTAATAGCTCATTCCAACTAATCCCTTTTGACTCTTTTATAAGAAGCTCGCGTTCGCATTCTCGAATCAGTTGAAGCTCTAGTTTTTTTGCTTGAGCTTCTGTCTTAATGCCTTTTGTTTTTCTTTGGATTCGCAACCCAGAATGCTGGCTTCTAATATTAACATAGACTACCCAGCACTCGGCTCCATTCGAATCTAAATATCTCTCAATCATGATGACCTCCAATGATTTGAAGGCTTCACAATCTTATCGAGATCTGTGCGCAAAAAACGTAGCCTGTTATTTACTCGATAGCTGACGACTTGTCCTCGCCAAACCATATTTCGTAACTGACCCACCGACACTCTTAAATACTTTGCGGCTTCCCTTGTCGTTATCCATTTTAAGTTTTCAAAGAACGAACCTGAAGATTGTTCTTCAGGTTTAGACTTATTTATACTACTCACAAAAAAACTAATAAAGATAAAAAATCAAAGGCAAGCTCCGAAACAAAGAGGCTCTCCGTTACCGTGCCTTTGACTTACCTTTATTCCTTCATGGTTTGAGTATCTTGAGCTAAATTAGCTTGATCCATCGAAACTGAATCTTGAGTCTTTTTCTTTCTTTTAATTGTCCGTTTAGGCGTTGAATTCTGAATAACACCCGGTGTCTGAATAATTTTTAGGACCTGATCCAATTGAAGTTCAGATCCATTTTGTTTGGCTTTAATAACCTCGAAAGTAGCTTTCCGTAAGGCTTTTACCAAGTCGAAATGTTTTGATTTTAATTTATTTAACTCATCTTCCGTTAGAATAAACACTCGTTCCTGAAGAATGAAATTTACAATGTCCTTTAAGGAGATCTGTGCCAGATCCCCCAATTGTTCATTTACTTGTTGCTGTAAAGGTCGAACGGCTGCCATTGATTCCAAATCTAAAACGACACGATCAATTTTCTGAGGCTTCTTTTTTGATTCATTATTTACTGACTCCAAGTCGTTGTCCTTTCTAAAACCCACATCCAATGTCCTTCAATATATTTATCGCCTTCAATTTTTTCAGGCACCCAAACTTTGCGAACTTTTGGTATTGTTAATGATGGAGACTTATTATCTGATTTGTTACTATTAGATGATTGATCCTGCTTAGGTTTGTTCATCGACGAACAACCACTTATTATAATCACTGCTAAAACTGACATTATTACTGTCCTCAAAATATACCTCTGATGAAAATCGTCATAAATCACGATTGAAGCCCACTTGTCGAAATGGAACGACATTGTGAGTAGTTGAAACTGTTGGACATTTTCGAGTATCCAGTGGAAAAGTCCCCGAAAGGCATTTAGGGCCATTTTCCGGCGACTTTCCCAAAATTTCTAAAAGAGTTTTTCCTTGGTTTTTGCCTTTTTCAATTTGGCTTTGCCATTGTTTCTGAATGTATTGGTCTATGGTTAAAAAGCTTTGTTCTTCGCCATTGGAGACTGAAGAGGATCTTATAGTCTCCTCGATGAAACTAATTTCCTTGTGATTGGTAGCAACCCAAATCACTTGGTATGGCTTTACAGTTTTTGAATAGTAAACACCTACATCCTTGTATCTTGCTGGAGACTTTCTGGACAGCTCTACTTCCAGCGCAACAAGACTTTGATTTTGCGGCTTTCCATTATTGATGTTCCACCAACCATCCGGCCTATGAGTTGATGTCTTGGGGACCCATTCTGGGTACTCAGACATTTTGAAGTGCCGCAATTGCTGTTCCGACATTAGATCACAATTTTTTGGAACGGCATCCAACCATTCTCCTAAGTGTATCGCCGTCACCCAAAAGTCGTGGTCTCGGTTTTCAGACCGAAATCCTTTTGTTTCAAGTTCTGGCAGATGATCAGCAAGCAGATCGAATCCTTTTTCTGATAAGCTCCACACAAATCTAGTTCCGTCCGTAGACATCAATGCGGTTATCAACTTGGCATGAGCAAGATCTCTAAGCCGCCGATATGTCCGATAATATGTTTTCTCCTTGTAAATGGCATGCTTCACAAGAGCAGTGGTACAAAGCTTCCACCGCCAAAGAAATTTCAAGCACTTATAATCACTCGGACCTAATTTAATTTTTGAATCGATCTTAACCATTGGCAAATTCCTTCGTATTCCGATCCAATAACCTTTTGGTTTCTTGCGGATTTAAATAAGGAGTTTGAACTTCAAATTGATCCAATCCACTTTTCCAAATGGCTCGCCCTGGAATTGCTGGAAGTTCTTTGGCACGTCCATTACCAAGAATGGAAAAACTTGCACCCAGTGTGGCCATCGGAAAAGAAATAATTCCGGTCAAGTTAGCTTTGATCTGTCCATTCACGGCTTTTGAATCTGGTTTCTGGGTGGCAACAACTAAGTGCAGACCCACGGCACGGCCTTGAGCCGCAATCCGAATGGCTTGACGAGTAAGTTCTTGGACATCTCCAATATTTGATCTGGAACTGGATAAAAATAATTCGGCAGCTTCATCAATGACAATGATATGCCTTTGAATATCCATGCTTTCATCAGACGTGTCTTCTGGTCGTTTTATTTTCGCCTTTGGAATTGTGCTGAAAGCATCAATGTCCTTTACATTGTTGAATTTAAGGATTTTCATTCTTTCAGTTAACATTTTATCGAGACCTTCAAACAAAGCCTTTGAGTCTTCGAAGGTGGAAATCACCTTTATTCGTTGAAGTCCTTCAAAAATTTGAAACTCAAGTCCGCCTTTCATATCAATCAACGAAAAGTTGTAGCTTTGATTGTTCGCATAGAAAGTCGTAACCAATTGTCGCAAGAATGTGGACTTACCACCACCTGTTTGACCACCAATAAGCAGGTGCGGAGTTTCCGATAGACTAGAGTAAATTGGCTTCGCCCTTGTCTGACCCACAAAGAATTTTTCTGGCCCAATTGTTGAAATGTTGTTAGCTTCAACCATCTTGGCAATTTCAAAATGGGAATACAAAATGTCAACCGTGCCACCAGATCTATTCTCGGTGATCTCGTCGATGTAAACTTGCAATGAACTTTCAAGACGTTCTCTTGCTTCTTCAAATTTAGCCTTTGGCATGAAAGCGTTTGTCACCTTCAGTTTTCGTACTAACTCATCCACGGGACGATCCGAGAGAAAACTTGGCAGCTTTCCCATTGGACTTTTTAGCCCGCTTTCTACGAATACTTGAGTAAGCCTTTCGATCATATTCACTTTACGTCTGGCTTGAATTGCGCCCCAGATCCAAAATCCTAATGTTGCTCCAAAGAAAGAATAAAATGTGTAGGCAATTGGGTTTTTTGGATAGAGCAAATAGATTTTGAGCCACTTGAAAATAAATTGATCCAAGCCACTTAAAATTAGTACGTCGAAAATCACTCCCCACGTAATGAGAGGCCAATAAAGAATCGTGTCTTTCCTAATTCCGTAAATGACTTCAATGATGGGTTGGCTGACGCCAAAACCAAGATTTTTGGCAAGAGTCCAAAGACGATCTGCCCATGCATGGGAATTTGGATTTGTGTTGTTTGATTTCAAATCAGTCTCCTTCAAATAAAACGTAGAATTCTTTTCCGCTGTCCACTTGGACGACGGATTTTTTATTGCGAAGTTCAGAAAGAACTTCTTGAGACTGATCAAGAGCTGCTTTCGAAGCTCCGTTAAGGGCGGCGTTTTTTAAATCTGATTTCTTTGTCGCGACACCATTTTGAACTTGGGTTTCTTGCAACCCCTCAGCAACGCCGCCTAAAAAATTCAACCCAGCTCCGGTTGCAAGTAGCACGGCGTATTTACTGACCTTCTTACCCTTAACTCCCACGGTTTGGTCCGAAAGATCGCAAGCTTGAGCTTGAACATTCTGCGACTTACCATCGCGAAATACTAACTTGGTAAACTGGACTGTGAGTCTGTCGTCGCCAGAATTTCCATTGCCAACTAAGATTGAACCTTCTGGTGCGATTTCCTCGTTATTGACGGTCAGTGCTTCTACCAGTGACGCTTTTAAAGGTCCATTGGATGCTCCAGTAATGAATTTTGCCTTGATCATAGTGCCTGGCGGAATCTTTCCGAAATTAGGCCGTTCAATGACCTGAAGACCCGCATACGAAGTGGCAGGTCTTGGTCGAGTTCCATTTGGTTTCGGTCGTTCCATTTCGGAATTTCCTTTTGGCACTTGGATTTTTTCTTGGGAGCTGACCTGTTCATTAAACATAATGGGGCCATTGCTTTCGCTCGGTGTTGGCTTAAAAAATTCAGCTAAGACTGAGTAAGCACTACCAGCAAGAATAAAGATGCCAAAGGTCCACGCTGTGACCTTGGCGTTGATACTGAGTTTGCGTCCCTCTTGTCGGTAAAGAATATTAGAAAGACCCCAGCGACGTTTATGTCCGTCATCCTGGCCTAGTTTTACCTTTGCCTCTTCGCTCATTTGAACGGCACTTTCATTTTAGAGTCTTCTGGGTCTCTGACTTGAACAAGATTGTCTTGTTGAGCTGCACTCGTGATAAGCCTAAATCCGCAACGACGACCCAATAGGTACACAAAAAGATTCGTGTTTGAATTGGAGGTCAAAGCGGTCAAAGCAATATCGTTTTTAATGTACTCAATCCCAAACTGCTTTTGACCACCCAGCACTACATTATCGGGCTTCACCGGAAAATTGATGATCGTTCCAAAATTCGGCCTTACAAAAACATCAATCATTTTAGATTCGTCACACTTAACTACACGTAGTGAAGTTTTAGCTTCAGACTCACGAACTAACTTAAAGACCAACGCGGCTGCAC
>JBKDFX010000046.1:0-15888 GCA_046336825.1 Bdellovibrionales bacterium
GCTTAAAACAGAGTTAGATAAAAAATTAAAGTGGTTCTTCAGAATCGTCGATATACGTAAAAAACAATCTCTGGCTGCAGGTTAATGACCCACAGCTCCTGAGTATCATTTATCTATGGTTCAATACGCTAACGAATTGGAATTTTTAAATAACGACTTCCATTGCTATCAGGCTCTGGCAATCGGCCCGCGTCAATATTCATTTGTACACTGGGAAGCAGCAGCCGTGGTGCTGCCAAAGTTTTATCACGATTTGTTCTAAAATTAACAAATTGTTCTCGAGACGTTTCAGCATTCAATTGAATATTTTTAGCCTTCTCTTCTCCAATTGTGGATTCAAAGGCCAGCTTTCTGCCATTGGGTAGATAATCATGCCCGACAAAAACTCGGTGGTTGTCAGGCAATTGATAAATCTTTTTAGAAACTGAGTTGAAAAGATCTTCTGCGCTTCCTGCAGGAAAATCACAGCGACCTGTGCCATAGTCAGGCATAAATAGCGCATCACCAGTGAAAACAGCATCACCAATGATGTAAGTTCCACAGGCAGGAGTATGCCCAGGAGTATAAAGAGTCTCAATTTTTAAAGAACCTGCGAAAAGTGTTTTTCCCTCTTCGAGCAAAATATCGAACTGACTTCCATCAGTCTTAAATTGAGGATTCAAATTGAAAACATTTTTGAATACTTTTTGAACTTCCGTGATTTTGGCTCCTATTCCAATTTTGGCACCCGGAATTTTTTCTTTAAGCACCTGCGACCCACTAACATGGTCAGCGTGGGCATGGGTTTCTAAAATAAAATGAACTTTCAACTTATTGTCATTTACATAATTCAAAACTTCTTCAGCTGAATGAGTTGAAAGTTTCGATCCAGCTGGATCATAATCCCAAACGGGATCAATAATAACAGCATCTTGAGTTGAGGGGTCTTGCACAACATAGGTAAGTGTCCAAGTTGACTTATCAAAGAATTCTTTTACTAAGGGCTTCATTTGATCTTCCTTGCTAGGCCAATACATTTGGCCTTTTATTTAGATACTCTATCAGTTTTCTTAAAAAAGAATGATGAGCTAGCACATAATTCAGTCATTAAAAATTGATTAATGTTTGAAGTTGAATCCATTGAAGGTGTCGACTTTGAGAAATGTTCTTAATATCTGCTTGAGTCTTATACAAATAGACTTCAACTTCATTAGTAATATACCTGATGCCAAAGCCGAATCTGTTTTCATTGAGGCCGGTTACAAACTTGTTGTAACCGTTTGGAATATAAAAAGCTTCGTTATAGGCCACTAACCCGATCTTATATTGAGGTAGAAAATTGGCTTGAACTCGAAGCCTTCCACGCAAATAAATCTTTTCATCTCCTATAAAAGATCTTTCCTCAAGACCAATTCGTAAAGGGAAAGTAAATAAACTCTCTAGGGAGTAGCTCGAGATAAGAAATTGATGAAGTCGGCGCTCATCAGCTGAGCTTGTGAAATCAACGTAAGCTCCTCCTATGAGGTACTTAAACGAACCTACAGTTCCCCCAAATGACAATCGAGTTAAACCTAAATTTTTGTTTTCAAAAAAATTGGTTTTATCTCTTTCTACATATTCTAAAAGTAAGAAATGATCAGAGCTCATCTGCTTTTTGAATTGTAAAATAGCCCAATATTCATCAAGCGCCCATGCATTGATTGAGACCATCAAAAAAAGAAAAGTTAAGAAACTCCTAATACCTGGAATCATCAGGTTTACCGCCTTTCGCCCAATCTTTATTTTTATTTTTAAAATCAGGTCGATTTTGAAGGGTGAAATACGCGGCTACATCCCAGGCCTCATCATCCGAAAGTGATCCCTCTTGACCAAGTGGCATATTTTTCTTCACAAATCCTGCAGCGGTGTGAAGGCGAGCCATTCCAGCTCCAATATTGAAAGAGTCATTTCCCCAAAGAGGAGGGTAAATAATTTTTCGAGTTTCAGTCACAATGCCAAAACCACTGGCTTGATGGCAGTGCAAACATTTATTGTCGTAGACAACCTTCCCCTTGTCTAAATCGGGCTTTCGATTGAGTTTTAATTTTGCCATACCGCTCCCAATAACATCCTGACCTGAATCAAACCCTTCCGAAATCCAATTCATGTAAGCAATAATATCTTTCATTTCAGAGCCACCAGTTGGTAAACGTTTTCCATTGAGACTTCTCTCAAAACAATCATTCACTCTGTCCTCTAAGGTGTCGATTTTGGCAGATCTCGCTCTGTATTGAGGAAATCGGGCAGCTACGCCCACCCAAGGGCCTGCGCCGGGAGTGGTGCCAGAATTCAAATGGCAATTGGTACAATTGATTTTTGCACCTACATAATGGGGTAATTTTTCATAGGTATTTTCTAAATAGTCTTTACCTCGAGATATACTTTCTCCAATTGGACCTTTGGGAATTTTAGAAAAATCGGGAATTATAAATTCACGGGGCCTTACTTCTTTAGTTAATTTGGGTTTGTTTTTTATTGTGAATCCAAAGAGGCCAATAACAGCAAATCCGACTAAAACCAAGACTACTTTAAGTTGGATATCCTTAAACATGACAACCTCCTTAAACATAATCATACTTCATGCTGATAAATCCCATGATGTGCTGGCACATCATTATAAGCGATTCACAATTAGAAAAAGTTTAGGTAGTTTTAATTCATGGAATTTAAGCAGTTATGGTCAGACCTTAATCTTGAAACACGCAGTCATTTTGAGTCTCATTCTCGTACGCTTGAATTCAAGCGAGGAGAGAATGTTTATATTCAAGGGGATACTCCAAAGGGAATCTATTTTGTAAATTCAGGCTTAGTTGGTCTTATGAAAACTGGTGTTTCCGGAAAAGAGCATCTTTTGAGGTTTTTTCGTCAGGGGCAATTTTTTGGTCATCGTGCTCTTTTTTCGAATGAAGGTTACCATGGCACAGCGATCGTTTTAGAACCCACACAAATTAAGTTGGTGCCAAAATTAATAGTTTTAGAGGCCTTGAAACAACAACCCCAATTACTTATGGATGTTGTGAAGGTTTTAGCTAAGGAGCTAAGAAGATGCGAAGACCAGCATGTTCTGATATTGGATAACGAAATATTAGTGAGGGTGGCACAGGCCCTGATTTATTTGAAGGATTTGCATCCGCATCACAATTGGACTCGTCAAGAAATTGCTAATTTTTGCGCAAGCACTGTGTCCACAGTGATCAAGGCTCTATCTGAGCTAGAAGAAATGGGTTTAATCAGTCAAAACGGACGTTCCATAAGTATCCTAAAAAGAGACAAACTTGTGGCCATGCAAGACGAAGATCTTAAATAATAAAATTAAACAATTATGTGCTGGAACATCATCAATCAATAGAGACTGTGCCAATATGTATTCATGGTGGATAAACAAGAATTATCAAGATTAACCTGTGAGCAAGTCTACAATCTTTGGATTTCGGAACCCGAAATACTGCAAATTTTTGATATCCGTTCTGAAAAAGAGTTTGAAGCCTCCCATATTCCAGGTGCCCAATTGACCCCAAAAAATGGACTTTCCAAAAGGCTCGAGTCCTTAGGAGACAAGCTTGCAGTTGTTGTATCGGGTTTAGATCATGATCTTGATTTCGAACAGCTTAAACACCACAAAAACTTTGTGTTCATGAGTCAATGTCATCGCTGGTCAGAATTAAATTACCCATTAACTGGAAAAGAAGCTTTAATTAGCTTTGTACAAAATGAAAAACGACAAGGAGCTCAAGTGAATAATGAAATTATATTTCATCAACTGTTTGAACCGGAGTCCTCAACCTATACCTATATCATTGCAGATAAAAAATCGAAAGAGGCCGCTATTATTGATCCCGTTCTTGAAACTGTGGATCGTGATTTAAAACTTATTGAAGAACTGGGCCTCAACCTACTTTATGTTCTGGATACTCACATCCACGCAGATCACATAACAGGTGCAGGTGAAATTAGAAAAAGAACTAAGGTTAAAACAGCAGTCAGTTGTGAAGCTGAAGTGTCTTGCGTGGATATACCGCTCGAAGAAGGTCAAGAGCTTTTGCTTGGAGATAAAAAAATAAAAGTCATTGCAACTCCTGGTCATACAAACACCTGTTTAACTTATGCCTTTGAAGATATGCTTTTTACTGGAGATGCCCTTTTAATCAGAGGGTGTGGACGAACTGATTTCCAACAAGGCAGCTCTGATAAATTATTTCATAGTGTTAGAGAGAAACTATTTAAACTTCCAGATGAAACTATTGTTTATCCAGGACATGACTATCGAGGTCTTACTTCCTCAACCATTGGAACAGAAAAAAGACACAATGCTCGTTTAAAAGAGTCTATTGATTTGTCAGGCTTCAAAAAGATTATGTCTGTGCTCAAATTGGCAAATCCTAAAAAAATCCATGAAGCTGTTCCTGCCAATCTGGCCTGCGGAAAGCCAAAGGACTCTCGAACTCTGCATCCGCAAATTGTGGATGGTGTTCCAGAAATAACAGTGGAAGATCTTTTCAAACATATGAATGATGTGAAAACAAAAAAAATTCGTTTAATTGATGTTAGACGTCCTGATGAGTTTAACAATGAGTTAGGTCATATTGACGGATCCGAACTTGTCACATTGGGTCCTGAGTTAACTCAGTTTTTACAGTCGGGTGATCGTTCAGAGGAAATTATATTCATTTGCCGCAGTGGCGGAAGATCGGGAACTGCAGCCCTAGAAAGTATTAAGTTGGGATATAAATTCACCATTAATATGGCGGGTGGCATGTTGCGATGGAATGAAAAAAAACTACCTATTATTAAAAACTAAAAAAGGAGAAAAAAATGCAAACGGAATGGATAAATGCGTTGTTAGGCGGAATTCTCATAGGAACATCAGTGTCGTTGATGCTTTTGTGGAATGGTCGTGTCACAGGAATCAGTGGGATCATTAACGGGGCTTTGTCTCCAGTTAAAGGGGACACACTTTGGAGAGTCCTTTTTTTAGTGGGTCTTTTTCTCGGTGGACTTGTGATGAATCAGTTGAATCCACAAGTTTTTACCAACACTTTATCGACAGAAACTTGGACAACAGCCGTGGCCGGCCTTTTGGTCGGATTTGGAACTATTATGGGAAGTGGTTGTACAAGCGGTCATGGAGTTTGTGGAATCAGTCGACTGTCCATTCGTTCACTGGTGGCCACTGGAGTATTCATGGCAGCGGGAATACTGGCGGTCTTCATATTTAAAAAATTAGGAGTTCTCGTATGAAAAACGCTTTAGCGTCTCTTGTCGTTGGGTTTGTATTCGCACTGGGATTAGGATTGTCTGGGATGACTCAACCTCAAAAGGTGGTCGACTTTCTTGATCTATTTGGAAATTGGGATCCCTCACTTATTTTTGTGATGGTGGGTGCTATTCTAGTTCATTTTATCACGTATCGTTTGATACGTAATCGAACGACTCCTCTTTTATCAGCTGAGTGGCATGTCCCCACAAAAAAAGACATCACTCCCGCACTGACCATAGGTTCATTTATTTTCGGAGTGGGATGGGCACTGGCTGGTTTTTGTCCAGGACCAGCCATGACTTCTTTGGCCAGTTTTGAATTAAAACCAGCTGTTTTTGTATTCAGTTTGGTCCTTGGAATGTATTTGTTCCGAGCCTTGGACAAAAAACTAAAATTACAGAAATGAGATTTTAAATGGAACTTCTCGGCTATTTTGCTTCTATATTTATGGGTCTCTCACTAGGCATGATCGGTGGCGGAGGTTCTATTTTAACTGTTCCCATTTTAGTTTATCTATTTGGCAAAAATCCAATGTTAGCCACTGCGTATTCTTTATTTATCGTGGGATCGACAGCCTTGGTGGGTGGGATCACTTACCTCAAAAAAGGAGAAGTCGATCTTAAAACAGGAATTATTTTTGCCATTCCTAGCTTCATTGGAGTTTATTTAACTCGAGCTTATCTTGTGCCTTGGTTGCCTGATCCTGTTTTCCAATTGGGCTCCTTGGCTTTTTCCAAGCCTCTTTTAATTATGTTGGTTTTTGCCCTTCTGATGGTCGCGGCTTCAGTGTCGATGATTAAGGACAAAAAAGAATCGAAATCCAGCACACAAATGAGTACAGGCCTACGCTACTTTTTAATAGGTTTAGAAGGACTAGTTGTTGGTGGAGTTACGGGATTTGTCGGTGCAGGGGGTGGATTTTTAATCATACCAGCACTTGTTGTATTAGTTGGTATGCCTATGAAAATCGCAGTGGGAACCTCTTTATTTATTATTGCAGCTAAGTCCTTAATTGGCTTTCTTGGAGATGTTCAACATCAATCCAATATTGAATGGTCCTTACTTCTTTCAATCACGGGAATTGCTATAGCGGGTTTATTTATTGGAATGCTGCTTTCAAAACGAATTTCTGACAAAACGCTTAAAAAAGGATTTGGCTATTTTGTCTTGATTATGGGAGCTTTTATTTTGTTGGATCAGATTAATAAAATTTAAATCGGGAGACTCAAGTGGCTAATCAATCATTTAAAATTGTGATTTTAGGTGCGGGAACAGGCGGAATTGCTGTCGCTGCTAAATTGAGTCGTGAACTGCCAGCAGAATCCATTTGTTTAGTCGATCCTGCAGAAAATCATTATTATCAGCCACTTTGGACTTTAGCTGGCGCAGGAGTCGTCGATAAAGAAAAAACTGAAAAGAAAATCAGCTCTTTAGTTCCCTCAGGTTTGAATTGGATAAAAGAATCAGTCATTTCAATTGATCCAATTAAAAAAAATATTCAATTAAGTCATGAAAACAATGTGAGTTACGAATATCTTGTTATCGCCGCGGGCTTAAAATTAGATTGGGGAAAAATTCAAGGATTAGAAGGTCATTTGGGTACAAATGGAATTTGTACCATCTATGAATATGATCAAGTGGATTACACGAATTCTCAAATTCAAAACTTCCAGGGTGGAAAAGCCGTGTTTGTGATGCCACCAGTTCCAATCAAATGCGCGGGTGCCCCACAAAAAATTATGTATTTAGCTGAACAGATATTTCGAAAAAATGGAGTGAGACATAAAAGTGAAATCATATTTGCAACTGCAGGTAAGGCCATGTTTGGAATTCCTACTTTTGCAAATGCATTGGAAAAAATTGTCAAAGAGAGAGACATTCACCCTTACTATTCACATAAGCTAACGGGAATTGATTCAAAAAACAAAATAGCTCACTTCAATGTCACAAATGCAGATGGAACAGTTTCGCAATCAGATATAAAATTTGATCTTCTGCATGTGGTCCCTACAATGTCAGCACCGGCTTTTATATATGATTCAAATCTCGCTTTTTCTGAAGGTGATCAAAAAGGTTGGTTAGCTGTGGATAAGCACACGCTTCAACATTTGAAGCATCCTGAAATTTTCGGCATTGGTGATGTTACAGGAATCCCTAATTCGAAAACGGGCGCAGCTATTCGAATGCAATATCCAATTGTGGTGAAGAATCTTATTTCCGTGATGAAGGGTGAAAAACCCATGACAAGTTATAATGGTTATTCCTCATGTCCGCTTGTTACTGAAATTGGAAAAGTGATGTTAGCTGAGTTTGGCTATGATGGAAAACTGATGCCCACTTTTCCACTGGATCCCTCTATTCCAAGAAAATCCTATTGGCATTTAAAAAAGTCACTTCTTCCAAAACTCTACTGGTACGGCATGATGAAAGGGATTGCTTAGTGAATTTAAATGATCTGGAAATCTCAGTTATTCCTTGTTACAAAATGCAAACAGAAATTCTCAATTTCTACATGAATTGCAGTCGTGGTGTTAAACTTGAAGAATCTGACCAATTTGTTATTGCCTTCCAAAAGGGGATGATAGTGGGTCTTGTTCGTCTTTGTTTAGAGTCAGACACCTATGTTTTGAGAACTATGCAAATTCATCCTCATTTGCAAAGACTGGGCATTGGAACTCAATTGTTGAAAAGATTTGAATCTTTACTTAATGAGCGGGGAATAAAAGAAATCTACTGTATTCCCTTTGAGCACTTGGATTCCTTTTATTCGAAAATTGGTTTTACAAAAATTGAAACTTACGAAGCACCTGAATTTTTGCAAGAAAGGCTTCTTGTTTTTCAGCGCACTAGGCCGACAGAGACTTTCATCATAATGAAAAAGAAAAATTTAAATTTATCAACTGATCAAGTATTGCAGTAGGTATTAGTCACACGCTGACTGGGCTTGGCAGGCTCTGCATATAAAATAAATTTTTCCTTTTCTTCGAAAGGTTGTGAGGTGGCCATTAGAAGTTGATCTAACTTTGAAAAGTCATGGGCCAGTGCTGATTGAATACAATCTTCAACAAGATGGTTTCTGGGAATATAAATTGGGTTAACAGAATTCATGAGGGATTCAACTTCAGAAATAGATCGACCTTGATTTAAAACCTGTTCCTTCCATGATTTAATCCACTCCACGTTAAGTGCTGAATAAAGTGAATTTTTATTTTCATAAAGTAATTGTGAAAGTCGTCTGAATCCCATGGTAAAATCAATTTTATTGAGTTCCATAAATTGGAAAAAGTCCTGAAAGTGAAAATGATCAAAATCTTTAAAGTCAAAAAAACCAAATTTTTTTGAAAGGTCTTTCAAATAGTATTTTTGAAATAAAGTTTCATAGCCCTCTATTAACGAAGCAATCTTAACTTTGAGTTGATTTTTGTCTTGTGAGTCCATCCATCGATAAAAACATTCACCCAAGGATGCTAAATTCCACTGAAGTATATGTGGTTGATTTGCGAAGGCGTATCTTCCGTCCTTATCAATGAAACTAAAAACAGATTTCGAGTTAAACTCTTCCATAAAAGCACAGGGACCATAATCTAAGGTTTCACCGGAGATAAAAGTATTGTCAGTGTTCATAACTCCGTGGATAAAGCCGACATTCATCCATTTTGAAACCAGTGAGGCCTGTCGATCAATAATTTGCTCCAGAAGGTGTAAGTAGCCCTCTTCATTTTTGGGAATTCCAGAAAAAAGACGATCAATTACAAAATCAGCTAAAATTTTTGCGTTATTTAAGTCATTTCGTGAAACAAAATACTCAAAAGTTCCTATACGAACATGACATTTTGCCATTCGAACTAAGATAGCTCCCGGCTGCGGAGTGTCTCTGAAAACTGTTTCTCCTGTGGAAATAATGGCCAAAGACCTTGAAGTGGGAATATTAAGATGAAACATAGACTCTGAAACTAAATATTCTCTCACCACGGCAGCTAAGTTAGCTTTGCCATCTCCACGCCTTGAAAACCGCGTAGGCCCGGATCCTTTTAAATGCACATCATAAAGGACATTTTGTAAGTTTCGCATTTCACCCAATAAAAGAGCTCTTCCATCCCCCAGATTTGGATTGAAGTGACCAAATTGATGCCCTGAATAGGCCTGTGCGATAGGTCGAGCACCATAGTCAATTTTTTGGCCAGAAAATAGCTGAGCTCTGTCAATATCATGATTGATTAGCGAATCTAGGCTGAACTCTTTAGCAAGCGAGTCATTCCACTTAATCAATTCAACCTTTGGAAATTTCGTGGAAGATAGTTTTTCATAGAAGGCTTCTGGCAAGCTAGAGTATTGACTCTCAAAAAATAAATTTTTCATATTGTCTCTCTATTGTTCTTCATGGTCATGGATAACATTTTTTGAACATTCGATAAATAGTAGATTTGAGTTATACACTTCTCGATTAACATTCAAAAAAGAAGGCATTTTCGTTTCAAACTCACCCAGCTCTTTAATGGTTTTGTAGATCCAATTGTTAATGGCTTCAAAAGCAGCTTCATTTTCCTTAAATGTCACTTCAAGCATGGAATCCATAGCCTTTGAATTTTCTAGGTCATTAAGTATATGTTCAAAGTTGAAATGAATTTTTCTATAGTGTATTAAAATTTCGTTTAAAAACCTTTCATCGATATCAAGTACAGACTGTCGGTACTCTTCTAAATTATGCTCGATATCCTTCAAGTATTTAGCCGATTGCACACCATTTCTAAAACTTGTCACGGATTGATTGAGTTTTTCTATTTCATGTTTTTCAAGCCGCTCCATTTGTATAAAGTTCGCATATTCAAGAACTTCTGATTCCATTCTTTTTATTGATTTGTAATTTTCATCCACCGTGGAGCTTTGCCAAAGTTTTTCCAAAATTGGTGAAAGTGTATTTGGAGTTTTTTTGTCGAACTGAAATCCCAATAATGAAGAGTTAAACAGATGCACCTTATTTAAAAAATATCCTGCCTCCTTGTGTAGAGCTAAAAGAGAAGCCTCGGGGATATCGACGCTCACTTTGTGAATAAATTGGCAAACACGCTCTCGATCATTAACAAACAGACTGTTAAGAAATTTTTCAAACTGACCTAAAAAAGGAAAAAATAGCAAAATGCCCAAGGTATTAAAACTGCTGTGGAAGGCGACGAGAGCATAAAGTGGATTTTCAATTTTAAGATATTGGATAACAAACTCCAAAAGCTGTTGAGCAAAAATCAAACCCAAAAGAGCCGTGATCAAATTAAAAAAGAAATGAGCAAGTCCCACTCTTTTTTTTACAGGTGTCCCCTTGAAGGAGGCCAAGAGAGCTGTAATCGTAGTCCCTAAATCCGCACCCAGAACCACGTAAACGGCAGAAGAGAGTGGAAAAAGCCCGGCATGGAGTGCTCCCAGGGTCAGAGTCATCATGGCTGAACTGGATTGGATGAGTGCTGTGACAAAAAACCCCACAAAAAAAAGCCCTATCAATCCAAACATTTCAACTTGTTTAATATCAATAGATTCAGTTAAGTGGCTCATCCCTGATTTCATTTGTGTGAGTCCAAGCAGCAAAAACGAAAATCCAAGGATTAAAATAAATCCTTGGTGAAATTTAAAACGAGGACCGATGAGCGCTAAACCAATTCCCCCAATGGACATAAGGGGAAATACAAGATTATCTGTCGACAGTTCAAAGCCCAGATAAGCGACTATCCAACCTGTAAAAGTAGTTCCTAGGTTGGCCCCTAAAATTAGACCCAGTGAATTTGTCAGGGTTAATATACCAGCACCTGCAAAAGCAATAACCATAATTAAAATGATTGAACTACTTTGCAGTAAGGCTGTGGCCACGATGCCATTTAAAATCGCCAAAAATCGATTAGTTGTGTATTTTTTTAAAAACTTTTTAAAGCTCTTTCCAGCCAGCTCTTTAATGGAAGATTCCACAGAGTGCATACCAAATAAGAAAAGGCCAATTCCCGCTAAAAACTTCCAAATATCAATTTCTGTCATTGATGAAGAGTAATCGAGGAAATAAACACTTGTCAGCCCTTTGCAATCGGTGGAATAGAAGTAGGAGAGGTAATTATGATAAAAAAAATGACTCTTTGTTTGATCCTTCCCATGATTCTTCAGGCAAAACCTGAATTGCGAAGTCAGAAAGCTCTTAAATTAGAGAAGACAGATACTTTGATAAAGGCAGAGCTTGCTGCTGGCCATCATTTTAATGAAAAGGCACCCAATGGCTTACAATCGGGTTCACAGTTTATAGGACCTAGTCTGTTTGAAAAACAAAAAATTGAAATTCCAATCAAAGAGAAAACTCTAAAACAAGGCACGGCTCATTTTTACGTATGTGATGATGAGGTGACTTACTGTGAAGTTCACTCCGTTGATATTGGTTCTGAAAAATCCAAAGCGCATAAAGGTAAACAGGGCTCAGTCTTAAAAATGAAGCATGGGTTTATGTTGAATGCTTTTAATGAGGCAGCACTCAAAGCCAAAAAAGAAAATAAGCTGATGCTTGTTGATTTCAGTGCACGATGGTGCCCGGCCTGTCTTCGACTGGAAGCTGAAATCTTCTCTCAAAAAAAATTTTCAACAATGGCTAAAGACTTGATTAAGGTGAAATTAGACGGAGATCTGTTTTCCAATGCTCCGCTTATGGAAAAGTATAAAGTGAAAGGTTATCCCACTGTCTTATTTTTAACTTCTGATGGTGAAGAAATCATTCGTTTCATGGATTATCAAAGTATGGACACCGTTGAAAGTTTTGTTAAACATGCTCAACAGTATCCTGTTTCTATCTCTGAACTTGAAAAGAAATCATCAGATGATTCAATTCAAGAAGGTCTTTGGAAAAGACATTATTTTTCAGGTGACTTCGAAAAAGCATTAAAAGTCATGGAGTCTATGAAAGATAAACCAAAGGAATATTTGTCTGCTCAAGTGGAATTGGCAATTTCAAAAGAAAACGCAGAAAAAAAAGAGTCAATCAATGAATCAATAAAAGCCTTAAAAACTACTCTTCAAATGGAAGGTGATACGACGCGCTCACTTTACTGGAGAAGCGAATTAATTAGTAAAATTAAAGATGACAAAGTGGCCACTGAAATACTGGCAAAAGAAGCTGAGACGTTAGCAGGCAACTTATTGAGCGACAGTGCGCAATTAACGAATGCCCTCGCTACCGACAGCATTGGCGAATTTGCAGGTTTTGAGAAATTCTATGTGGCTCTTATGTATGCTGATGTCGCAGAACAGGCCAATTGGAAAAAAGAAGAGGCCTGGAAATTGGCAGTGAAAGTGGGTCAGGAGTCTAAGATTTCTGTAAACCACCCGGGTGCCAGTCTTCGCCTTTTTAACGCCATGATGAAGGCTAAAGAATATTCACCAGCCCTTGAAGTTGTGAACGGACTTTTAAAGAAAAATCCCAAATCAGGTGATCTGCAAAGACGAAAAATGCGAGTTCTTATGGAGCTCAATCGACATGCTGAAGCTGTTAAGATTGGAGAAGAGGCTCTTAAAAATTCCTATGGTAGGAATGAATTTGATGTGGCTTTACCATTGGCAAAAAGCTATTTGGCTCTCAATAATAAAAAGAGAGCTCAAACATTAGCTGACTTATACCTATCAAAAAATGAAGTTAACTATCCCAGATTGGCACAAATGAAGAAAGATCTTGAAGAGATCAAAGTGAAGGCCCTAGCTCAATCCGAAGGGCCAACCGAAACTCATCCAAACAAAAAGTAAAATCGACCAAGACACCAGAAAAAAAGCAGAGTAGGGAATCATTAACGCAATGATGGTTCCCACCCTCGCCTGAGGGTCGTATCTATTGGCATAGGCCAGAATAAGTGGAAAGTAGGACATCAGAGGGGAAATAATGTTCACAACTGAATCAGCAATTCTATAGGAAGCTTGAGTCAGTTCTGGATTAAGACCTTGAAGCATAAACATAGGCACAAAAATAGGCGCCATCAGCGTCCATTTGGCAGATGCACTTCCAATGAATAAATCTAAAATGACTGTCAGTAGTATAAAACAAAGCATTAAAATAATGGGATGAAGGCCCCATTCTTTTAGGACTTCAGATCCTTTAACTGCTGAAATTAGGCCAATACCAGATGAATTAAATAGGGAAATAAATTGTGAGGCAAAGAAGACTAAAACCAGGTAGGGAGCCATGGTTTTCATTGAATCTTGCATGGCTTCGATCACATGGGAGCCTGTTGTAAATGTATTTGATGCAAAGCCATAAGCCAGACCAGGTAAGGCACCAAAAAAGAATATCAAAGTCACAGCACCCTTAAGGGCAGAGGATTGAAGTAAACTTGGATTGGCAGGATCTTTTAAGTATCCCTGTTCAGGTAAAAGTCCTAAAAGCAAAAACAAAATAAGTCCTAGTAAGGTCAATCCTGCCCATAGCAATCCCTTTTTCTCTGAGTCACTAATGCCTTCAAGTCCTTTGCGCTCGGTAGCACCTTTGTATTCTCCCAAAAATGGAATTGTAATTTTATTGGCTACAAATGTTCCCACAACCACAATGAGAATCGAGGAAGCAGACATAAAATACCAATTGGAGAGTGGGGACACTGTGTATTGAGGATCAATAATACGAGCCGCTTCCTGTGAAATTCCACTTAAAAGAGGGTCTGCTGTGCTCAGTAAAAAATTGGCAGCAAAGCCGCCCGAAACTCCGGCGAAACAAATGGCAAGACCTGCCAAAGGATTAAGACCTGCGCTGTGGAAGGCCAAAGCCGCTAGGGGTATTAACAATACGTAACCCACATCACCAGCTGTATGTGACAGAATGCCAGCAAATAAAATAGCAGGGACAAGAAGTTTTCTTGGAGATTTGAGAACAATAAGCCTTAGCAAAGTTGAAAGGAGTCCACTTTTTTCAGCAATACCGAAACCGAGCATAGCCACAAGCACAGTTCCCAAGGGAGCAAAACCAGAAAAGTTTTTGACTGAATCATTCAGAAAAGATCGAAGACCTTCTGATGAAAAAAGATTAAAAGACTTGATTGTTTCTTTGGTAATCGGGTGCTGAGCTTCAATTCCAAGGCTTGATACCAGAGCTGAAATAAGAACAACAACAATTGTAAAAATCAAAAACAAATAGGCGGGATGGGGGAGTGCATTTCCAACTTTTTCAATTCTTTTAAGAATATTTTGAAAATTTATCTTTGCCATAAAAACTCCAATCCAGTTTCAACACCCTTAGCCAGTACAAAGAAGTAAATAAAACACAGAACGCACTGAAAGTAAGAAATGATCACAAGTGCTCCATCATCTTCAATATTAGCTAGGGCTTGAAATAAAATGCCCCAGGCAGGAATTGCATTAGCGAAGGGAACGGGAATGGGCAGAGCCAGAAGCACAGCATTGATTACAATGATAAGCATATTGATCAAACGAAAGGGACCTCTGAAAAGTTGAGGCAGACGGGTTTTAAAGATGACAGATAATTTGACTAAAACCTTTTCAGCACCCAGAACAATATGACGAACTGTTTGTAAAGGTACATTTTTATTTTTCCACTTTTCAGGAATCCATGGGAGCTTGTTGAGATAAGCAAACACGGCCACCACGGCAATTAAAACACCAAAGGGTGCTGAAAGCCCAAGCATGGGGACAGGTTGTAAAAATGGAAGTACGAGGAAAAAAATCATCACGTAATGGCCTTCAGTGCCCAAAATTTTAAAAATTTCACCCACACTTAGATTGTTTGTGACGGCACGGGCTTCTAAAGCTTTTAGCTGTGTGATTAAGGGAACGGATTCGACTTTCAATTAATACCTCTCGACAATCTCCGTAATATGGCCAGAGAATAAGTTGAAGTCAAAAGCGACTCATTTAAAAATGATTAAAAGGAGAACACGATGAAAAACTTCATGCATCGACCTGACCTGGGTCTTTTGCTTTTTCGATTATTTATTGGACTGACGATGGCTTTTGCTCACGGGTGGGGTAAATTACCTCCTCCTCACATGCTAGTGGATGGCGTGGCTAGTATGGGTTTTCCTTTACCCCTATTTTTTGCCTGGTGTGCTGCTTTAAGTGAATTCGTCGGCGGTCTTCTAATCGCGACAGGGTTATGGACAAGACTAGCCTCTGCATCCTTGGTTGTCACAATGGGGGTCGCCGCTTTTATAGCCCATGGAGCTGACCCCTTTGAGAAAAAGGAAATGGCTCTATTGTATCTCATTTCTTCAATTTTATTGGTATTTCAAGGGGCCGGTTCACTTTCTCTAGACAGAATTTTGAGAAAGAAGTAAGGCATGGGCCTCCATGGCTCAATTTTATGATCTCACATTCGATTCGCTCAAAAACCAATTGAGCTCAAATGGTCTCAAAGAAGCTGAGGCCCGTCTGATTTTTAATTGGTTTTACAAAAAGCAAAAATCGCTGCCATGTGAAATGTTTGGAGTTTCGAAAAAGACCCATCATTTTTTGGAGCAACTCAGTTTCGACTTGCCCAAGATTACCAGTGTTAAAGCGTCGAGTGATAAAACTGTCAAATTTTTACAGCAGCTCTCAGACTCAAAATTAATAGAGACAGTTCTTATCCCTTTCAACAAAAAATACACTTTGTGTGTGTC
>JBKDFX010000047.1:0-5121 GCA_046336825.1 Bdellovibrionales bacterium
TAATCCATTCGTGCTTAAAACAGAGTTAGATAAAAAATTAAAGTGGTTCTTCAGAATCGTCGATATACGTAAAAAACAATCTCTGGCTGCAGGTTAATGACCCACAGCTCCTGAGTATCATTTATCTATGGTTCAATACGCTGGTTTTTATTTTTCTCAATTTCATCTATTTGTTTAGTGGCAACTTAAGAACTTTTCATTTTTGGGTTTGGTTTTATGTTTCAAAGTACACTTTTTGGTGGTCGGGGGCAGTTTGCGAACTAAACTAACTGTAGTATTGGCATAGCCACACTTCATCCAAACACCAAATTCATCGTTTGGTTGAAAGTTCCAAAAGGGTTCTTTTGCGTTCGATTCATCTGTGGGAACAAGGGAGGCACCTTGTTTGGGGTGTCCTGAGTAGAGCGATATGAGATCCAAATTTTGATATTCTTCAAAAGAATTTGTTAGTGGCTCAAAATCTTCATGGGCAGATATTTTTAATGATTGTTTTGTTTCAATCCTTTCGGGACATCTGTAATCTAAGGCATAACCCAGACTTAAAACTGATAGAGACAATAATAAGAACCTTATTAGTCTGCTTGATCGGAATCGCCAATAGAACCGTAGAACTTAAAATTGGTGCACCCTACTGGACGAGTTTCGAACTGCCTGCCTCAAATATGCATAAATTCGAAGAAGATTGTTAAGAAGCATTTAAGGCCTACTTATTAAAAAATTTCGAGCGAACTCCATGACCTGATTATTAGGACGAGTCTTTAAGCTGTGCAAATAGATGCGGTAGGGACAGTCAAACCATGGAGATTTTAATATTCGAAAGGAACCTGCCTTCCAATTACTTATTAAAATATCAGGTAGAAGTCCCACACCTAATCCTCTTAGCACCTGTTGGCCAATGACTTCCCAACTACTGATTTCAAATAAGGTTGGCAGAGTATTGCCGAACTGCTTTTTATAATTTGCTCTTAGTTTTTCCGTCTCAAAACGGGGTTCAGTAAGAATAAATGATTTAGAATCTAAATCTTTATTTCCATCACTTTTAAAGTTGCTTTCTACAAGGAGAAATTTACCTTTTTTTATACCTATTTGCTTAAGGGTCGCCAAGTTTTGATTTCCAATTGTAATTCCTAAATCAATAGAGCCACTCGCTACAGCCTCGATAACCTCATTAGTCGTTCCAAATCGAACTTGGACAGTCGAAAAAGGGAACTTCTTTTTTATTTCTAGTAAAAGTGGGTTCAAGTAAACTTCAGACAGTGTTCGAGAAATACCTATTTTTAATATCACTGTCTCTTCTGTATGCAGTTTTAAACTTAAGGTCTTAAAATCGGAAGCAGCTGACAGAAGGATTTTGGCCTGTTCCGCAACAAGATAGCCAGTCTCTGTCACTTTAAAAGATTTTTTTCGATGTTCAAGGAGTGAAGTTCCCAAATGATTTTCAAGAGCCGCAATCGAACGACTTATAGCTGGGTGGGTTACCAGGTTTTTTTGAGCAGCTCCACTAATACTACCAAGTGTCACTGCATCAGAGAAGTATTTAAGATGATGTAGATTAGGATATGTAATCATTTGTTACATTATAAGTGATTTTTATGTAATTTACAATCACTTTAAGAAATGTAAAAACATTAACCATGAATACACCTAAATTTGATTTTGATAGCTTTAAGGCCTCTGGCGAAAGTTTTTTAAAAACACTCACAACAGAGCTTGTCGATACTGGAATACCAGCACACTCGCTAGAATGTGACCACCTTTGCTTTCGAGTTGGCACCTCTGAAGAGTATAACTCTTATAAAGCTGAGTTTGAAAACTATGGCAAGTTGCTGACAGAGGCTCTTGTAAATGGACGGGCAATAAGTACATTTTTATTGAATACACCATTTCAAACAAATCAACATAAAGTGCCCTTGCTTGAGCTACCTGCACCAAAAGCTGGAACAAACTATGAAACTGGTTTTGAGCATGCCGAATTTGTAGTAAGTGAATGTTTCAAAAAATTCAGCTCAAAATTCCCTCATCTAAGTTTCACCGAAGGCGGCAATCAAACTTTAAACCCTGAGCTTTGTTTGAAACTTAGCAAAGGAAAACAGGCGAAATTTCATCACCATTCTCTTGCCCGAGTTATTGAGCTTGAAGAAGCAGTCATCAAAGATATTATCTTCGACTTTGATGGCACTCTGATTAAATCTCGTGAGAACATCTATGAAATAAATCGCATTGTTTTTTCATATGCTCTGGGACGAGAAGTTTCTTTACAAGAAGCAATCGAGAAATTTCATCCAGAGTTTTCAAAAATGTTCGAGGCTTTCGCAATAACATGTCCAATCAAGCAAAGTGAAGCAATTTCTAGCTGGGGAACTGTATCTGAGCGATTCACATACCACTTATTTGACGGAGTTTTAGAAACCCTTAAAGCACTTAAGGAAGAAAACTTTAGACTGCATTTATGGACGGCCCGTGATGAATATTCAGCTAGAAGAATTTTAAAGGAGCATGAAATAGAAAGTTTCTTTACGACATTGAGTTTTGCCACGGAAATTGACTCCAAACCGCTTGCAAATAGTCTTAACCTTAACTGGAAGCTAATTCAAAAGGACAAACTAATTGTCATCGGTGATACTCCCACCGACATTATTGGAGCAAAAAACATCTCTGCCATCCGAGGGGCTGCTCTATGGGATTCTCATTCGAAAAAGAGTTCTCTAATTGAGGCCGGTGCCGAATTATTTTTTCATCGAGTGGAAGATTTTAGGAATTGGCTTAATAAAGTTCCAAAGGAGGTTTTGTGACAAGCCTACAATTGATGGTAACAGAGTTTAATCAAAAAAGACTTCTCTCGGTTGAAAGGAGCTTAAGAGCCTTAGACCTTTCTTCTGAAATCGGTGAAGTTTGCAAACTGGCCTTCTCAGAAGGAGTCGGGAAAAAAATCGAAATCAACCATTGGGAAGAAGAACTGGGGGATGTTCTTTACAGTCTGCTATCTCTCATGTCGGAACTTGATATTGAAGCCGAGAAAGCATTATCTAAAGTATTGGAAAAATACCAAGGTCGAATTGCCAATCGTAATTCAATGGATTCAGGTTCTTAAAAAAATTACAAAACATCTGTATCCTTGCGGTAAGCCTCTTAATAATATTTTTATTAATGCTTAAATCACTCATGATAATTGGACATAAATCTTATGGAATAACTACAACAAATAGATACTCCAGATTATGTGCGATGAGGCTGTTTCTCGGCACCCCATAAAGTATCGTCATTCCAACCCATGTTTTTCCATTTTCAGAAATCTTAGTCCATTGCGGCTTTTTTCCAGTGAAAGCCTTAAGTCTTTTTTCCAATAACTCCCAAAACTCATCTTCCAATATGAGCAATTCCGGTCTTTCTAATTTTATTAAAATTGGGAAGTAATCCTGTTGAATCAGGCCTCCCTTTTTAATAAAACTAAAAATTTCATCTGAAATTTTCTTTTTCTGTTCTTCTGTTAGTTTCATATTTCCTCCTGTTGAGGTAAAATACCGGCTCTACAAAAGAATCAGTGATTTTTTTTAATACCAAAAACGATAGATGACCCCATTAATTTTTCTAAGAAAATTTCGGAACTTAGCTTTTTGCCAAGGAGTGCCAAGGGGCTTGATGGCTTCAATGTCATCTCGTATCTGATTTAAAGAAACGAGCGGATAACTTTTTTGGATGACTTCCGCCGAAACAGTGAGACATAGCTTTTCGTATTCGGTTAAAAATTCCTGGCCTGTCATTTTCATTTGACCTCCACATTTTTGGAGAAAAAAAGTAGAGAGTTAACTGGGCTAAAGTAGACAATGTTGATTAAAGTCTCTAGGTCAATTTTTAAACCATCAAAAAAGACATCGCCATCTTCAGAATGAACGATGGCCAAATGATTTGCTATTCCTTTAGCTTTTTCCCCTCTGCTTGGGGCTTCAGCTATTAATAATGCAACTTCTCCTCTTTCAAGCCTTCGCAGTGCAATTTGATAAAACACCTCTGGAACCATGCCATTCGGATTCAAGAATAACATCCTGAAGCTATTAAAAAATGGATTTTTGTCTATAAACTCCATCGCATCTTGAAAATTTATTGAAAGATTTTGTTTTTCTTCGATGTAGTCAAGAATATGAAAAATGACATCATAAGCTGTCTTTCCGTCTACCATTCCAAGTCTTTTTTTCAACATGAGGATAAGATTCAGAAAAGCCAGGGGACCACAGCCGATTGCACGAGTTCTGTCATCTCGGCTTTTTACAACTCCATAAAATGGTGCTTCATTAGTTTTAGTCGTTAATTCCTCCCAAGTAATAACTTTCATATTTAGCCCTCCTGTCCTTTAGGTTTTCGATTAAAAAAAATAGAAAATTTCTGCCTAATCTCTTTTAAATCATCACTCCATACTACCTCTTTAGCGGCCTTTGCCTTTTCGGTTTCCTGAAAGAGCGATTTGAGATGCTTTAATTCGTCGATTTCTTTTTTCTGCATGACCTGTTTATGATTCAGCTCATCGAGAAGTGAATGCAGATTGTTTTGTGTATAACTCATGATTTGTTCCTCCTTGTTTTTATAAATGGAATTCTTTTCCTGATGATTTTTGAAAGACCAAGATATTTTCTTAAGGTTCGACCCATCTTGGTTTTATTAAGGCATTTTTGTAAAACGACTCCTTCAATAGCCTCAAAATTAATTTCATCCGCCATAAGAAGTTGTGTAATTATACGAGTCTGGTCTTTTTGACGAATGCGGATGTCGCATTTAATGAGATTAGTTGGAAGAGCAGTCATTTTTAATACTTCAAGAAGCAGCTCTTTATAGGTGGTACCAGATTTAACCTCTTCAACTTGTCTGTGCTTATTGTAAAAAGCCACTTCTAATCGAGAGTGTTTCGCAATAAATCCTGCATCGAATTTAGTCTCAAACTGGTAATGGCATCTCATTTGCGGCCATTTTTCCTTATCCACTATGAGTCGGTATAAGTCTTGCTCATTTTTTGTCAAAAATAAGATACCTACATCCCATCGAGATGGATGAAATTTGATATTTCTCGATTTGAAAAATGAAATCGCCTTAGTAAATTGAGACTGCCAGTCAGTTCTTAAAAAATGGGAA
>JBKDFX010000048.1:0-26164 GCA_046336825.1 Bdellovibrionales bacterium
GTGTCTAAACCAAGACCTCAAAAAAACAGGACTCGCAAAAGAGTAGGAGTTGTTAAAAAATACTTACAGTTCCTTGAAGGGGAATCCAAAAATAAAGGCCGGGCTATCGCCCTGCTGCCGACGATGTCTCAAAATTTTTCAATTGAGATTTACTTTTTGCTGAATCCAGTTTTCATCAGTATTTGAACCGCTTTTTCAGCTTCTGCCTTGTCATTCCAGCCGCTTTCCAATTGCAACAGATAAACTTCTTGTAAAATTAAACCGATTTTAATTCCTGAAACACCTGTGAGCCTGATCACATCTTCACCGGTCAATAGCGGCACCGGCAAATCTCCAAGTTTTGAGATTTTTTTTATCAATTCTTGATAGTCTGAATTATCCTTCAAGGACAAATCCAGCACCCATTTGAATCCAGGTTTGGCCAATTGTTTTCGCTGTTCCCCCAGACGAAGTTTTAAAAAATCACGAGCCGCAAAAAAAGCTTTTGCCGCCGCCTGAATTTGGATTTGCATTTCCCTTGAAAGTCTCAATCGATTGAGATTTTTTTCTAAATTTTGAAACTGCCCCAAAGTTAAAAAGTAATGCAGCCAAGCTTCTAAAGAAGAAGATCTTTCAATAGTAAAATGCTCGGGGCTTGGCCAGGGGACTTTTTTCCAATCGGAGTGAATTTGTGCTGCCATACCAGAATCATAAAAAACCTGAGCGGCCATGGATAAGTGGGGCCCCAACCACATTTTTTCTAATTCTTGAGTGATTCGCTCAGAGCTGACAGAGCTGAGTTTTTCCACATCCACACTTAAAGCACTCAAAGTGTCTTTTTCAATGGCAAAACCCAGTTGACTGGCAAATCGCACACAGCGCAAACGTCGCAACTGGTCTTCTTGCATTCTTTGCAGCGGTTCACCTACGGCTCGTAAAATTTTATTTTTTAAGTCTATTTCACCTCGGACCCCATCAAATAATAAATGATTTATAGGGTCATAAAAAAGGGCATTAATCGTAAAATCACGTCTTTGAGCATCTTCAAGTAGGCTTGAATAGTCCACTTTTTCAGGCCTTCGCCCGTCCACATACAGTCCGTCCTTACGAAAAGTGGCCACTTCAAAGGAGTGTCCCTCATGCAAGACACGGATCACACCAAAAGCTTTCCCCACAGCCACAGTTTTAGGAAACAGAGCTTCCACTTCATCAGGATGAGCACTGGTGGCAATATCAAGATCTGCTTTTTTAAGATGTTCTGATTCTAAGAGGGCATCCCGCACAGCTCCACCTGCGAGCACGGCTTCGTAACCTTGGTTTTGCAAAGTTTTAATAATATAAAGAGCCTGACTCCAACCTGAAGTTTGAGAAAAATCCAGATGTCTTTTCTGACCTTCCAACTTGTCCATAATGCCACTCCATTGTAGCCTGAGGCAGAATGAATTGGGAATCAGAACTTTCAAATCTTGCCCAAGAAGCTGAAGCTTCTTTAGTTGGAGCCACTCGACTCACCACTCCTTTGACTTGGTCCTACTACAGTGAATGGTTAGCTCAAGGCTTTCATGCTGACATGCGCTACATGGAAGATCACGCACCACTCAAACAGGACCCCAAACAATTTCGCAGTGATCTTAATTCAGCCTTTGTTTTTGCATTTGATTACGTGAATCACCCCAAATCCCATCACCCTTTTCCAGGTTCGCGCACAGCCCTGTACGCCCAAGGTGAAGACTATCATTTTTGGTTAAAGGAAAAATTAAATCCCCTTGTACAAAAACTTCAGCAAAAATTTCCCAATGAATCCTTTTATATTCACACCGACTCAGGCCCTGTTCTAGAAAGGGACTTGGGTTATCGAGCTGGCCTCGGATGGTTTGGTAAAAACACCTGTTTAATTTCTCGAAAAAAAGGCAGTCTTTTTTTGATGGGTGAAATTTTCACTTCCTTAGAAGTGGATTTACAAGCCTCCTTGGTCTCTGATTTCTGTGGAACTTGCCAAAAGTGTATGGAAATTTGCCCCACCCAAGCCCTCAAATCTCCCCGCGTGCTTGATGCCAATCTTTGCATCAGCTATTGGACGATTGAATCCCGTAAAATTCCTCCGACAGAAGTGAGAAAAAAAATGGGGGATTGGCTGTTTGGCTGTGATCTTTGCCAAACTGTTTGCCCATGGAATCAAAAAATTTATAAATCAAAATTAGAAATCTCTGAAAAAAGAAGTCTTTCAGAAAGTGATCGAGAAAATTTGATTCAGGATTTAAAATTTATTCTAGAAAGTTCCAACCGGCAGATTTTAAAAAAAATAGAAAAAACTCCCCTGATGCGAGCTGGACCCAAAGGACTTAAAAGAAATGCTTTAATTGTGATTGGCAATCAAAAATTAGTGGAACTCAAAAATCAAGTTCAACAAAAAATAACCGATGATTTTTTAGGGCCCTTGGCTAAAGAAATTTTAATAGAACTAGAAAACTAAAATTTTAAAAAGCCCCCACATGAAAAACCCCAAATTTTAAAGACCCAGTTTTTTCAAAAGCTCATCAATTTCATTTTGCTGCATTTTGTCAGCTGAGCCCCTGGATTTTTTCTCCATTTCATCAAACTGAAAGGAGATCCACTTCAAACGATCTAAAAAAGTCGTGGTAAAAATTTTTTTAAGTTCTGACCCTGAGATTTCCAACTTGGCAAATAGAACTTTAATCATTTCAACAGCGTCAAGCAAAAGGGCCGTCGTTATAAAATACATTTGATCATTATTTTGAATCTTCGCCCCTTGGTAACCCACAGATTTGCAAATGGCGCAGTAATCTCCAATGAGATGCAGGGCATGTTCAGCTGAAGCTCCCAGAGCCAAACTTTTAGCTCCCCCCATCACCCGATCTATTAAATTGGCAAACTCAGACAGCTTCTCGACTTCTGACGGGTCCTGCTCGATGGTCTCTAAGAGTTCCAGACACTGATCAACAAGAGAAAGTGACTCTTGCACAAAATCATCTAAGATAGTTTTATCAATATTTGCCGACATATTGAAAATGATACGACAAAGAGGATAAAAATAACAATGGATTATATTTCAGTTCGAATCAGCACCTTGAGGGGTGATCAAAAAATCAGCTTCGATACTTATGTTAAAATCAATGATAAAATGATTCTCTATTTACGTAAGGGTGATTCCTTTGAAGGTGGACGCCTCAGTCGATTAAAAGAAAAAAAGCTCAAAAAAATGTTTATACAACCGGGTGATGAGGGCTACTACCGCGAGTACATGCAAAAAAATATTGAAATGGCCTACGATAATAAATCAGGAAAGGACATTCAAACTCGCTCTGAAATTATTCAAGGCGAACAGCAGGCTAATACCGAAGAAGTTTTTGATCGACCCGAAAATGTGGAAGCCTATTTAAGTGCCAAAGACACTTCTGCCAAATACGTGCAGTTTTTAATGTCCAACCACGACGCGGTTAAAGCGGTGATGAAAATTGAAAACAATGACAAAAGTATTTCCCATCATGGAGTCACTGTGGCCACCTTAAGTGTCGCCCTGGCCAGCAAGCTGGGCATCAGCGATCCTAAGACCACCCAGCTCTTAGCTCTCGGGGCCATGTTGCACGATTTTGGACATTTTGAATCTTCCCTTTATCCCAGAAAAACCCGTGCTGAAATGACTCCTGATGAAATTAATCTTTACAAAAGCCATGCTTCTGAAGGTGCAAAAAAGGTTCAAGATAAAAAACACTTTGACCAAACTGTTATTCGAATTATCAATGAACACGAAGAGTGCGTCGATGGCAGCGGCTACCCTTTAGCACTTCGAGAAAATCAAATGGATCCTTCCAGTGTGATCGTCGGCGTGTGCAATGCCTTTGATCGAATGATGACCTTTGAAGGTGTTTCTCAGCCTGAAGCCATGAAAAAAATGATGATCGAATATGTGGGAAAATATCCCCTCGGGCACATTCAAAAAACCAATGATGTCATTAAAAGTCTATCGGCAGGTTGATAGATGAAACAACGGGTTGAATCCATGAATATTGTCAGTTGCAATGTGGGTGTTCCTCAAAATTATGAATTTGAAGGAAAAACCGTTAGCACTTCCATGATTCGCCATCCACAAAATTCAATTCAGGTAAAAACCCTGCAAGTACAAGGCGATGTTTTTACAAGTCCTCAACTTCACGGTACACCTGAGACCGTTGTCTATGCCCTATCCACTGAAAGTTACTCCCATTGGTCAAAGGCTTTATCCCAACCCATGAAGCTCGGCCATTTTGGAGAAAACCTATCCGTTGAAGGTTTACTTGAAGAGTCCTTTTACATTGATGATATCTGGCAAGCGGGAACAACAAAACTAAAAGTGACAGGCCCCCGATACCCTTGCAATCGACTTAACTTTGTCACGAAAAGATCTGATATGCGCGAGCTTTTTGCTGAATATGCTAAGCCTGGAGTTTATTTTTCAGTGGTCAGCGAAGGAGTCATTCATCCCCAAAATCAATTGAAACTGATTCAACGAAGCCAGGATCAATTGCATGTTTTGGATGTGTATTTGGCCATGCGAGCCTCTGAAAAAAAATTGCCGAGAATCCCCAGCGTGGATAAAGTCCTTAATTACTCTCCCCTTTGGGCTCGTTACCGCGATCGTGTGGCCGAGCAGTTTCCACCCCATTTTTGAGAGCTTCCTCTGCCAACCTGCGTACTTTTTTTGTCCAAATAAAACGATCCGTGATTTTAAAAATCAGCTCTATAAACCAAGGACTGCGAAGCAAATAAAATAAAAGAAAAGCCAATCCTAAGGGACGCAAACTGATCCAAAAAATTTGCGACCAAGAGGATTCAGTTAAATAAAGCGATATTAAAACTAGAAAAAATGAAATTAAAAATAGAGGTCTTAATAAATCCCTCAGAGCTAATAAAAAAGTGGATTTACTTTTAAGCTGTGGATTTTTTGAGAGCCCAAAGCCGTGAGAATTAAATTTTTTAAGCTTAATTTTTTCGATCAGCGGCTGCCCCCAAAAAACCAAGGCCCACCCCAAAAGAATTTTAACTAATACTATGGAAAGGATCACACTGCGAGCCAAATCAGGGTCAATCAATTTAAAAATTCTTTGTAAATCAAAACCAAAAATGAAGATAAAAGTAATGGCCGGTTGAATAAAGGACCACAAACTGAGCAAACCCATGGCCAAGCACTGCCCCAGTTTTTGAGCTCCCAAAAAAAGAATTCCCAGCGAAAATAAAACCCCTTGCATGGTGATGCTCACCATGGGCCCTAGCTTTTGCCCCGCCGGGCTTAAACTTTTTAAACAGGCCACCACCACGGATATTTCAAACAAAGCTTGAGCTTTTTGCCACCTGGAGCCTGTGGGATTTGAATTTAAATAATCACAAAAAAAAAGTCCCTGATTCAAAGACAGTAAATTTCCACCAAAGGGAACTTTTAAACCGTGCAAAAGGGAGCCTAAACTGACTTCAATGGCAGCCAAATGGGTGGCCGACTGGATTCGCCCCTGTTGTGTTTTTTCAGTATTTACTTCCCCACTCATGAACCTATTTTTTAGTTGTTTTTTAACCTTCCATCCAGTTTGATGAGAGTGCAATTTGATGTCTAGTTAAAAGGAGAAACATGTCCATTCGCTGGGAAGAACGCACTTGGCCAGAAATTGAATCCTACTTAAAAAACACCAGCCAAACGGTGATTTTTCCAGTGGGTTCCACTGAGCAGCACGGCCCCACTGGAATTTTAGGAATCGACTATCTCACCAGCCAAAGTATTGCCCACCAAGTGGGTGAACAATTAGGAATTTACGTTTTGCCTCCATTGCCCTTTGGAATGGCTCAGCATCATTTGGCTTTTCCAGGCACCCTATCACTAAAACCAAGCACTTACCTGCTGGTGATTCAAGATCTGATTGCAAGTCTGGTTCGCCACGGTGTTAAAAAAATCTGGTTTATCAACGGTCATGGGGGAAATATTGCTCCCCTCACCACGGCCTTCTGCGAGCACTTGGATCATGATCAAAGTGTGGATTTGCAATTGATCAATTGGTGGCATTTGCCTGAGGTCACCGACTATGAGCGAGAGGTTTTTAAAGATCAAAACGGGTTTCATGCCACTTGCGGAGAAATTTCTCTCACTCAGTTCACTCATCCACAGGCCTATACTCGTCCAGAAATTAAAGATTTAGAACCTGGACCTCAAAAAACGAAGTGGCCAGTTTCCCCTGAAGAGTGTCGAAAATTATTTCCCCAAGGTCATATGGGAGGACTTCCCACTTTAGCCAATGCGGACCACGGAAAAAAAATTTTTCATTTAGCTGTTGAGGCCTGTGTTAAAAGGATCAAAAAAAATGCATGATCCCAGACTTAATGAGTTCAAACTGACCACCTCTGATGCAGCAAAAGTGATTATGGTGGGTTATCCCGATGATGAAGGCATTCGCCTTAACAACGGCAGACCTGGAGCCTCTCAAGCTCCTGATGAAATTCGAAAAATTTTATTTAAGATGACCCCTGGTTTTGAAAATTCTCACCCCGCTTTTTTATTTGATGCTGGAAATATAGATCTCGACCAACCCTTAGAAAAACGACATGAACTGGCCCAACAAAAAGCCTATGATTCTTACCAAGCCTCAAAATTTCATCTGACCTTAGGAGGCGGCCACGATTATGGATTTCCTGATGCGGCAGCTTTTGTGGAGTTTTTTAAAAAATCTAAAAAAAAACCAGTGGTGATTAATTTTGATGCTCATTTTGATGTAAGACCATTGGATAAAGGGCTGACCAGTGGGACTCCGTTTTATCGACTTTTTGAATCCATGAAAACTCCCTTTCATTTTTTAGAAGTGGGAATTCAAGAACACTGCAATTCAAAAGAACATCTACAGTGGCTCAAAAATAAAAAGGCTTCTCTTCTTTTTGAAAAAGAAATAACCAAAAAAAGCTTAAAAAAATCACTATTTCCCTTTCTCAATAAATGGAAGGGACATCCCACCTTTATCAGTTTAGATATTGATGTGTTTTCCAGCTCTGTGGCTCCGGGCTGTTCTCAATCTTGGCCAGTTGGACTTTCAAGCGAAGATTTTTTTAAGGCTTGGCCCGATATTTTTAAAAATTTGGATATCAAGGGTCTGGGCCTGTACGAGGTCAGTCCTCCACTAGATGTGAGCCCCCTGACTTCTCGGCTGGCCGCACTTATCATTCATCGAACTTTTCAACTCAAAGGATTTTTATGACCACACCTTTTAAATCTTGGCTTCAAATTAAAAACACCAAACGGGGTTTTGGCAGCGACAATCACAGCGGGGTCCATCCACAAATTTTAGAAGCCATCGCCATGGCCAATGTGGGACATGTTCCCAGCTATGGAACGGATGATGTGTCCATTGAAACTCAAGGGATCTTCAAACAAAAATTTGGAGCTCAAGCGCAAGCTCATTTTGTTTTCAACGGAACAGCTGCTAATGTGATGGCGCTCAGACTGATGTGTGACACTTTTCACTCTGTACTTTGTAGTGATGTGTCCCACCTGAATGTGGATGAATGTGGCGCTCCCGAAATATTAGGTCATTGCAAACTGATTCCCATTCCCAGCTACCATGGCAAAATGCGATTGCAGGATTTAAAAAAAGCCCTCATACGAAAAGGGGATCAGCACTTTTCCCAAGTCAGAGCGGTCAGCCTGACCCAACCCACGGAGTACGGCACTCTTTACACTTACAATGAAATGCAAGAAATCATCTCCTGGGCCAAATCCGAAAATCTGTTGGTTCATATTGATGGGGCCCGGTTCAGCAATGCCGCTTGCCTAATGAATAAAAACTTTAAAGAACTCACCACTGACCTGGGTGTGGATGTGGTGTCCTTTGGTGGAACCAAAAATGGACTTTTATTCGGCGAGGCCGTGGTTATTCTCAACCAAGATCTAAAAAAGCGAGCTCCATATATACGTAAGCAGTTGGCGCAACTTCCTTCCAAGAGTCGATTTGTTGCGGCTCAGTTTTTAGCCTATTTTCGCAATGATCTTTGGAAAGAACTGGCCAGCCATTCCATGAAGAAGGCCCAAGAACTTCGGCTTCTAATTGAAGGAACTCCAGGGATTGAGATCACTCAACCCACCGACAGCAATGCGGTATTTGTTAAGTTTCCTCAGAGCTGGATCAAAGAACTTCGCGAAAGTCTTTTTTTCTATGTGTGGGATGAAAATTCCTATGAATGTCGACTGATGACCTCCTGGGACACTCAAGCAGAGGATGTACAAGCTTTGGCTGAAAAAATTAAACAGCTTTCTAAGAATGGAACTCTTCAACATCCAGGAAATACACTATGAATGAAAAACCTGTGCGCTACGATGAATATTTAAAAGTCTCTCAACTTCTTAATCTTCAAGACCGGGTGAGTGAGCAAAAAGGTCGCCCCGCCCATGATGAAATGCTTTTTATTATCATCCATCAAGTCTACGAACTTTGGTTTAAGCAAATATTATTTGAATTGGACCGAATCCAACTTATTTTTTCACACAATCCCGTGCCCGATGCTGACATGCACACTGTCAACCGAGGCCTTGAGCGCATCAACGAAATCATGCGAATTTTAGTGCAACAGGTTTCTGTGATCGAAACCATGACACCCTTTGATTTTTTGGATTTCAGAAATGATCTGTACCCAGCTTCTGGTTTTCAAAGTTTGCAATTTCGAATTCTTGAAACACGTTTAGGGCTTTCTTCTCAAAAAAGAGTGCAATTTGCCGGGAGTTCTTACTTGCACCATTTGCCAGCCGATCAAAGAGCTTTAATTGAAAAAGAAATGCAAAAGCCTTCTCTGAAAGAATCCTTAGAAAAATGGCTGGAAAGAACTCCATTTGTTTCAGAAGGGACCTTTGATTTTTGGAGTGAGTACTTTAAATCTGTTCAGACCCTCTTTAGCGAGGACATGGACCTGGTCAAACGCAATCCAAGGCTAACAGAAGCTGAAAAGCAGGCTTCCTTAAGTCGCCTTGAAGCTTCTTTACAGCAATTTAAATCCTTAGAATCTGATCAGGAATTTGCAAAACTCAATGAGACCGGTTTTTTTGAAATGTCTCGCAAGGCCATTCTATCTGCCCTTTTTATTATGATCTATTCCCATCAGCCCATTTTGCATAACCCCCACCAGATGATGGATCATTTGCAAGACTTAGATGAATCCTTGACCCAGTGGCGTTCACGACACGCCCTGATGGCCCATCGAATGATTGGTTCAAAAATTGGGACCGGCGGCTCCAGTGGAGCCGATTATCTTTCAAAAACTGCCAGCCAACAAAAAATGTTCTCTGATTTTTTTAATTTAAGTACATTTTTAATTCCAAGATCTCGAATTCCCAATCTCCCCGAAGACTTAAAAAAGAAAATGGGGTTCAGCCTTTAGGCAAGAACCCTTTTGATTTAGAGCAAATCTAAAATCATTTGCGCATGCCCATCGGCTTGCACTTTTCTGAACTCATGGGTCAGCTTTTGCTCTTCATTAAAAACAAAAGTGCTTCTTTCAATTCCCATCACCATCTTGCCGTACATGTTTTTTTCTTTGATCACATCAAATGCTTGGCAAGCCTTTTCATCCGTATCAGCCAAGAGTTCCACTTGGAAATTGTACTTATCAATAAATTTAGCATGGGACTGGCAAGTGTCTCGGGAGATCCCAAACACAACCGCATTGGCTTGAGAAAATTGCTCTTTGAGGGCTGTGAACTGTTGGCCTTCCAAAGTGCAACCGGGAGTGTCGTCTTTAGGATAAAAATAGAGAATCACTTTTTTACCAGCAAAAGAGCGTAAATCTACGTTTTCCCCTTGGGAGTTTTTTAAAACCAGCGAGGGAATCAAATCACCGAGTTGGAGGGGGGACTTCGGGGATGATGGGCGGGGCTTCGTTGTTTTGGCTTTCACCTTCTTCGGTTTGGCCTTCACCTTCGTGGGGCTTGTTTTCTTGATTGTTTTCTTGGTTGTTTTCTTGATGACTTTCTTTGTCGTTTTTTTCTTTTTGGCCATGGCCAACTCCTTTTTGAGTGTGATCAAATTCAATTTTTTTAATCTCTTCTTGTTTTCGAGGATATACCGTTTCTTTGATTCGAATGTCTCCCTCGTTTTGCACTTGAGACTCAATTTTTGAAATCAACTCCGGGGGCTGTTTGACGTAGCCCTCTATTTTTAAAGTGGGTTTTCCATTTTTATTAAACTGAAAATCACTTAATTCCACAAACTGTTCCGGGCTTCGATTACGGGCATAAACGGGACACGACATTTTTAACAATCGGTTTTGAGGGCTCACTTCCAACTCACATTTGAGTTGGGAATGAAAGATGGAAGCGCCGACACCAAAGTGAGAAGTCCAAGAATTTAATGGAACTTCTAATCGCCAAATCTCTGAATTTTCAGTTTTTGAAGTTCGCTCAAGACTTCCCATCCATAGTGCTTTGCCAAGACAAAGACTGCTCACTCGAAAAAAATGGGAATTGTTTTTTTCAACTTGAAACCTGTTACAGGAAGATAAACGCAATGAAGATTTTTTTTTATCTTGAAATTCGTTAAGGGCCTTTTGCAGTGCGCGGTAGGGGCTGCCATCGGAATGAACTCTTTTACCTGTGATCACCCACCACATTTCCTTCTCCACATCTTCCACTTCAGCTAAAAAATTAAAAGAGGCTGACCAGGCCTGGGAGACCACAACTTGAGATACAAATTGGAAGCTAAGGATGCTGAGTATCAAAAACCAGGGCATCCCATCATTTTGATTGCTCTCCTCTGAAAAATCAAAGGATCATATTGTCATGGAAAAAATATGGTTAAAAAGTTATCCCAAAGGTGTCTCTTCTGAAATCAATTTGAACGCTTACCAAAACTTACTTGAAGTTTTTGATGAAGCTTGTCGCAACAATTCCCATCGACCTGCCTTCACTAATATGGGTGTGAAAATCACCTACGGTGATTTAGATCGATTGACCACCCAGTTTGCCGCTTTTTTACAAAACGAACTCAAGCTCAAAAAAGGCGATCGCATCGCCATTCAAATGCCCAATTTGTTGCAATTTCCAGTGGCCGTTTTTGGTGCTTTTAAAGCAGGTCTGATCGTAGTCAACACCAATCCCCTTTACACAGCCAAAGAAATGCAACATCAGTTCAAGGACTCAGGAGCCAAAGCCATCGTCATTTTAGCCAATTACGCACACTTGCTCGAGCAAGTCCTTCCTCAAACAGACATTCAGTCCGTGATCCTGACAGAAATCGGGGATCTGTTCCCGTTTCCTAAAAATTTACTTGTTAATTCAGTTGTTAAGTATGTGAAAAAAATGGTTCCTTCTTACAACCTTCCCCAGGCCTACAATTTCAATCAGGCCCTATCGCTGGGTCAAACTTTAAAACTGACTCCAGTGCCAATGAAGCAAGAAGACATTGCATTTCTTCAATACACAGGTGGCACCACTGGGGTTTCCAAGGGGGCCATGCTCACCCACCGAAATATTTTAGCCAATATGTTACAAATCGTGGCTTGGATGAGCACTAAGCTCAAAAAAAATGAAGAAGTGGCCATCACCTGTCTTCCCATGTACCACATCTTTTCACTGACTGTGAACTGCTTGGCCTTTATGTGGTATGGAGCCACCAATGTGCTCATCACCAACCCGCGAGATTTTAAAGCCTTAATCAAAGACATGAAACGTCAGCCCTTCACTATCATGAATGGGGTGAACACTTTGTTTAATGCTTTGATGAACCATCCTGACTTTAAATCCATTGATTTTTCATCAGTCAAAGTCAGTGTGGCCGGAGGCATGGCCTTACAAAGAGCAGTCACTGAAAGATGGCAGGAGGCCACGCAAAGTCTTCTGATTGAAGGTTACGGTTTAACTGAGGCTTCCCCGGTGGTTTGTTGTAACCCCATCAACGGTGGAGACCGAGTGGGTACCATCGGTATGCCCCTTCCCAGCACCGACGTTAAACTTGTGGATGACGACGGTAAAGAAATCACAGGTCTCGGACAACAGGGCGAACTTTTATGTAAAGGCCCTCAAGTGATGGCCGGCTACTGGCAAAGGCCCGATGAAACAGCCAAAGTGATGACAGCTGATGGCTGGTTAAAAACCGGCGACATCGCAACCTTGGACAACGATGGGTATTTTAAAATTGTGGATCGAAAAAAAGACATGATTTTAGTTTCTGGATTTAATGTTTATCCTAACGAAGTGGAAGAGGCCATCGCTTCCCATCCTCATGTTTTAGAAGTGGCAGCCATTGGTATTCCCGACGAACACTCTGGCGAAGTGGTTAAAGTCTTTGTCGTCAAAAAACAGGATGATATCACTGAAAAAGATGTGATCGAGCATGCCAAAAAATCACTGACCAACTATAAAGTGCCCAAGCTCGTTGAGTTTAGAAAAGAACTCCCTAAAACCAATGTGGGAAAAATTTTAAGACGGGCCCTTCGAGACGCCAGCCCCTAAAACACAGTTAATTGCAAAAATAAAAAAAGGGAGCGTGAAGCTCCCTTTTTTATTGGTTGAAACTTAAATTTTAGCTGAGCTAAAAAGTTTAAGCTTTTTTATTCCAAGATGTGCACCAACCCTGATCCACCACCAGCTTATTAGCAAATAGGGTACAAGTGCCTGCTTTTTTGCCATCTTTGGTGCCCACTTCTTTGTAAAAAGAACAGTTGTTGCAATACTGTTTTTCCCAAGCTGTTCCCTGTCTTTCAGTTTTCAACTTAGCGTCTTTAAGATCTGCGTGTTTCTCAACATAATTGACAGCCTTAGCCGTGGCATCTGAAGTGCTGACCAGTGGATAACCCAAGGGACCGGCAGCAGCTGCATCTGCTTTTTTGTCTCCACCACGGGCACGACGTTTTTCTTCAGCCTGAGTCACAGAAGAAACCACGGAACCCAGAAGAGTGGCAACAGCGGAATAACCAATAAATCGACGACGAGAAAATTCCATAAGGACTCCTTTAATTGGATTCAGTTTAAAGAAAATCTTTCCATTTTCAACTGGTTTTCATTTGTGTTTTGAAAGTCCAGAGAGCCTTACGTAGGGGATAGGCCCAATAAGTACTGAAAATCTTCCCTGGTGAGCTTATGGCCAGTCGAAACCACATCGCCACTTTCTTCAAAGTCCTGAAACAGGGCTTTGAACTTTTCATTTTTAACACCTTTAAGGGTTTCAATTTTTTCTTCCAGGGATTCATGCATGATGTATCGAAAAACCTGCACGGCTTTGGTTTGACCTAGACGGTGGGCTCGGTCAGTGGCTTGGTTTTCAACGGCCGGATTCCACCAAGGCTCCAAATGAAAAACGTAGGAAGCTTGAGTTAAATTCAAACCCACTCCTCCCGTTTTTAGTGTCATCACTAAAACCTGCCCCTTTTCGCCAGATTGAAATTCTTTAAGTACTTTTTGTCTTTGAGCGCTATTGAGTCCGCCATGTAAAAAAAGTACCGGTACATTTTTTTCTGTCAAATACTTCACCGTGTTGTCCAAGGTCTTGAGGAACTGAGTAAAGACCAGGGCCGATTCACCACTGGCTGTGATTTCTTCTAAGGATTCCACCAAAGCTTCAATCTTAGGTGGAATTTTGTCGTACTTCACATTGGGTAAACCTGATGGGTCTGAACAGGCCTGCCGCAGCCGCAGTAAAGCTGTGAGCATTTTTAATTGAATACTGCCCTCTGTGTCCACAGGCAGGGCCGATTTCACGGATTCATTGTAAGACAAGGCGATATCTCGGTAGATCTCTTTTTGTTGCTGCTCAAAAGCAATGGACACAACAGATTCTTGTTTATCTGGAAGCTGGCTTAAAATTTCTTTTTTACTGCGTCTGAGCAGCAAAGGTTTCACTTTCAATTTGAGATCCAAAAGATCCGATCGAGCTAACCTAAGACTGGGGTTCACATAAACTTTTCGAAACTCTTCCAAATCACCAAGTGCTCCCGGCACTAACAGATCCACAATGGAGTAAAACTCACCGTAGTGATTTTCCATGGGTGTTCCCGTGAGGGCGATTTTAAAATCAGATTTGACCGATTTGGCAATAATAGTTCTTTTGGCTGTTCGATTTTTTAAGTTTTGAGCTTCATCAAAAACCGTCACATTCCATTTGTACTGCTGAAAAAACTCATGATGTTCCATTAATAAACCGTAGGTCACAATCAACAACAAGGGACTGGAGCTTTCGAGCTTTTGAGAAATTTTCTCCAATTGAGGGCCTGTGAAAATTTCGCAAGGAAGCTCGGGGGTGAATTTTTGAATCTCTGAGCTCCAATTGAACACCAAAGACGAGGGCACCACCACCATGACTTTACCCAAGCGCTCTTCCATTCGTAATTTTTCAAAAAAACTTAAGGTTTGCAGAGTCTTTCCCAGACCCATGTCATCGGCTAAAAGAGCCCCCAGTCTCAATTCATAAAGAGAGCTGAGCCATTGCAGACCGTAAAACTGATAGGGCTTTAACCAATTACGAACCACTTCGGGGCACTTAAAATTTTGATCCTCTTCCCCCAAATGGTCATAAAAATGACAAATGCGGTTCCAGGATTCATCACCACGAATTTTAACACCACTGGCTCGAAGGGCCAACAGTTCCAGTGTTTGATGACGAGGGACTCTGAAGTCCTGGCTTCTCTGGGCCGATCCTTTCAGGGGTGAGCCTTTTTGCAACTTTTCCCAAAAAAATTCCAATCGCTTCACACTGGGCCAGGCTTTTCTGGGAATCAGATAATACTGCCCTTGGTACTCAATCACTCCACCACCGGATTTGCGAGAGTGCAAAAAGGAATCCAGACTGACGGCTTCCCCTTTGAGAAAAAACTGGGGGTTGAGTTCAAACCAATTGATTTGACCGTTGGATTTGTCAGAGCTCAGTCCCATTTCAAAAGCAAAATCTTGGTCTTTTAATTCTTCGATACGTGATTGATTAAAAAAGATTTGATACTGCAGCTGAATTAAATTTTGGAAAAATTCAACAATCAACCAGGGATCTGGATCTAAACGTTTCGTGATCCACATCCGTTGAGAGTCCGCTTGTAAGCTTTTAAAAAATTCCCACTTGGGACGTTTAAAATCATCAAAACCAGAGCGGGAAATATGAAAAATATAGAGTTCTAAAATTAATTCAGATTCCCTGCGAAAAAGTCCATCCAGCAAGTACTCACCCTGGGGCCTCAGCCAAATTTCTGCAGTGTTAAAAAATTCAAATAGCCGAGTGCACCACTTTTGCATGCCTTCTAAAACAGGTTTTGAAATCAAATCTTCAAGGGGGATATTCTCCACAGTGCTTTGCAATTGGGGAGTCACAAGAAAGCGTTTGATGTTTTCAGTCAAACTGCTGACGATTTTATCTTGGCTGACGACGCGAGAGTCAGAAAGTTTACCTTTGAGGGCCAAATGCAAAGTTTCAAAATGAAGGTAATGGTGCACACCCAAATGTTTCAGAAGACGAGTGTCCCATTCTCGTTTGAGACCATTGCTGGCCGCCAAATCTTTCACTGATAAACCCATCACCCAGGACCAACCCTGCTGAAGGCTTTCAAAAACATACTGAGCCGAATGGCTCCAGTTTTTTTCTTTTAAAGTCTCACCTTGAATTGTTCGACAAGCATGAACCAGAGAATAGGTGCCATCCATGTGAATGTGCACTTCCGACCACTGGGCTTGAGGTGAAATCACTTCCTGTTCACCGGCCACATTTAATGGCAGTTGGCGCTTACGTAAATGCTGCAACAAGCTTTTCAGTTCAAAGTCCCCGGTGAGAGTCAAATGAAGTGTTGTTCGGGGTTTCCAAGCCACTGCGCTTTGAAATACTGATAGTTTTTCTTTAAGCAACCTTTCCTCGAGCTGAAAAGGATAAACGTAAACAGATTTGTCGCTTTCATTTAAAATAAAAGATTCAAAAAACAAATACTTGTTTTGCTGTCGACTTTTTAATTCCACTTCGCTGACCAGGGGCTCGGTGGAAAGAACTTGCACATTCCATGTTAGATCAGGAGGTGCTGCAAATTCTAAATTTTTAACCGTCAGGCAAAATCGTTGAGGCCGTTCAAATTGAAAATAGAGGGGGAACTTTCGGTTTCTCGAAAAGTTCATCACTTTGGTCAGCAAGTTTTGCATGATCACTTCAAGTTCAAACACACCTTGGCTGATAAAGTGCTCAGGACCCTGCTGCAAAAAAGGCCATCTTTCAAAGGGCTGAGCCGCATCCTGCCCGTTAGGAAGAATATCTAAAGGAACCATACGGTGATACCGATGTCGCAAAATTTCCTGAGCACTGATTTGTGTGCCATCAGAAAAATTATAGCGAATGGAATCCGACAATCGATTGAGTTTTTGAACTTCAGCAAGATAAAGAGTCGAGTAGGAAACTAACTTTTTTCTAAAAACATCAGGTAAATCCCAAAGCCGCGGAGATAAGAGCTCTTGACCATTTTCAGTGGTTCTCAGTTCAGGTGCGGGAAGAGTTTGATTTTCTAAAGTCGAGGAATCCCACTCACCGTAGAGGGGACTTTCGTGAACAACAAAACTAAGAGACTCGAGTTTTAACTCATTTTGCATGAACAGTTAAGGATGCCACAGATAGCTCAGGATTCAAGCCTTTCGACTTTAAAAATTCAGAATTAAAAATTTTCGACTGATAACGGAGCGCTGAATCGCAAATGATAGTGACTATCACAAGTTTTTGCCCATTATTTTCAAGAGCCCACTGATAACTGGCAAAAACATTCAGGGCGGCCGAAGTTCCGACTAAAAGCCCCTCTTCCTTTGCTAAAAAGTTGAGCATGGATAGCATTTGTTGATCATTCACTTGCACAGCATCATCAACGCGAGCTTTTTTAAAATTTTCTGTTAGGCGCATGATGCCGATGCCTTCAGTGAAGCTGGAGCCTTCGGATTTCAGCTGCCCAGTTTTAACATAGGAAAAAAGACCGGATCCCATGGGATCGGCCAAGCGAATTTTGATTTGAGGGTTTTTCTCTTTTAAGTAACAGGATACGCCGGCCAAGGTTCCACCGGTTCCCACCGCCGCTACAAATCCATCCACTCTCCCTTGGGTCTGCTGCCAAATTTCAGGCCCTGTGGTTTCATAGTGTTTTTGGAAATTATTTAAGTTTTCAAATTGATTCACCCAAAAAGAATTTTCTCTTTCAAGAGCCACTCGTTTGGCTGTGTGATAAAAATGCTTTTCATTGGCGAAGGGGCAGGGATCGACTGTGATCAACTCAACCCCCAAGGCCCGTAAAGTGTCATACTTTTCCTGGGCTTGGTTATTGGGCATGACGATCACGCAATGATAACCCCGGCTGGCTGCCAGAGTGGCTAAACCAATCCCCGTATTTCCAGCAGTCCCTTCCACCAAACTATAACCAGGCTTTAGTTTACCTTCTTTTTCAGCGGCTTCAATCATACCTAAAGCGGCACGATCCTTAATACTGCCACCCGGATTGAGATGCTCCAGTTTGGCGTAAATTTCGCATCCACTCAAATTGGATAATTTATTCAATCTTAAAAGAGGAGTATTACCCACGGCTTCTGACACATTTTTCATAATGCTATTTTGATAGATTCTAAGACCGATAGCAAGCCGTACCCCGATGTGATCGACTTGAAGTTCTCTCGACTAAAAACCTGGCTATGTGGAGTGGGCTGAATTACAATGAACTTGCAAAAGTTATTATAAAAATAGGAAGAACCGTGAGCAAAAGAAAAGTTAAAAAAGGCACCACCAACATCACTCTACTCAAACTTAAAGGCACTCCCTTTAAAAGTGCTGGAGACATGAAAAAAATTGAAGATCAGCTTCTCATGGAAGAATGGCAAAGCATTGAAAGAGCAAAAATTCGACGCGAACTGCTAATGAAGGAAGCCAATAAAAAGATCTTGGCCCCATTGCTCAATGGATTTAAAGCCAAATTTACAGGAAAAGATGGCGCCCACGAAAATTTAGTTCGAGTCTACCTAACACACGATGATTCCATCCAAGTGGACATAGACAATGAACTCAAAAGCAATGACACCAATGGCTCCATGGAAAGCCTGGTGAGATCGCTGATTGAGGGCCTTATGGGTGGATACCTCTCGGCTCTAGGCTTAAAAAAAGAATCCATCATTTCAGAGAACTCAGGACGCAGTGAAAAGAAAACTAAGATCAAGCTTTAAACATGTAATTGTCTAAATTAATTTAAATTTAGTCCTATTTAATCTTTTTTACTGCGATTTAACTATATTTAACTAGTTTAGTATGAAACTGTCCGCTCATGCGAATATTAATCATGGACGACGAACCCATAATTCGAGAATGTTACCGGTTTTTTTTCAAACCCATGGGAACTTAATCCACGAAGAAAGTAACGGAGCCGATGGCTTAATCACTTTGGGTCAATTTGATTTCGACTTGGTGGTCAGCGATATTTGCATGCCGATTTTGGATGGAATTGGTTTTTTGAAAGTGGCCAGGCTTCGTTTTCCTGCTCTTCCCATTATCATGGTCAGCGGAGGCTCAAGGTACACTCCCGAAGAGATCCTAAGCTTTGGGGCTTCAGGTTTTTTGGATAAAATGGAAATGGATCCAGAAAAAATTCAAAACTTAGCAGAGGCATGGACTCTATCTCAAAGACCTGTTGGTCCAAGCGAATAGCTCACAGTTGTGGTTTTACATTTCTTGAATCTTTTTTTCTAGTGAATGAGAAAGAATCGCTCCATTGACCACCAAGGACCAGGGATTTTCAGAAAAGCGGCTCTTGGATAAAAAGTAGATATATTTTTGTTTAGTCTTAATCGAAGCGAGCTCCAGCCCCCCGTTGTATCTTTGCGCAGAAAAAGACACACCCTTACCCGTACTTTTTGATCGATAATGGCAATCCTCAAGACCCATGGGGTTGATGGACACTTCAATCACCTCAAGGTTTTTGATTTTTTGATCCAGTGCCTTGTGAACTTTTTCAATTTTAATCTCATGGACTTCATCTTCACAGCCGTTTATTAATTTGATTTTCTTTGATTTTAAATACTGAGCCGTCACGATGTGAGAGGCCTGAAACACAAGCTCCTTAAAATTAAGTTCTTGCACAACAGGTCGCCCCGCAAAGATAAAAAATGGCACTACTGCCAAAGCTAAACCCATTTTACTCCCTTATCCCATCCCATGTGACAGGTACGTAGATCGTGACGCCGCATCAAACTGGGTGAGCAGACTCTTTTTGAAATTTAAAATCAATTTCTGTGTTTTCCAGTTTCTTAAAAAGCCGAAGTCTTTCAAAAAGTGGGTACCAATCAAACAGAATAAGCTCTATGGGTTTCCAAATGGAAACCCAACCAAAGATCACAAGCCCTTCACGCAAAATGTTCAAAGCCCCTGGCGGTTCAGAATGCGGTAAACTTTGAGCCACTGCCAAACAGGCCACCAAAACTAATATTCCCACAGCAAAAAATATTTGAGCTCGTCTGATAAAATCTTTTAAATCACCTCGTTGCAATTCGATTTTATAAGCATAAAAACTGCGAATGGCCTCACGTATGGCCTCACTGGAAAGCTCACTCTTTTCAGCTTCCTCCACGTGAATAACAATCTTGAGTGGAGTTTTTATGGGAAATTCACGAGCCGAAGAATTGATCCACTCCACAAAATCATCGTCCAGATCTCGATCACGAAAAGGTGCAGGGTCCCTTGCATCAAAGAGCTGCTGAGCTGATTTGACCCTGACCTCAATCCACCGCTTACCTTCTGCATGTTTATATCGATGTCGTTTCACTGGCTCAGACACAAAATCCCCCTGAACAAATCAAATCACTTTAATCTCGATGAATCAACACTCTGCCCTTTGTTTGTATTTGTGCTAAATTTGAATCTATTATTTTCTAGGAGGTTGTATGAATAAATGTTGCCGAGTGGTGCTGACCGGTGGACCGGGTGGTGGCAAAACAACAGCTGCTGATCTTTATCGACGTGAAATCGGCGATGATGTGGTGGTGGTCCCTGAAGCCGCCACCATTCTTTACTCCGGGGGATTTCCCAGACTTGGCGAAAATGGAGTTCGTCGAGCCACCCAAAGAGCCATTTATCATGTGCAACTCAATTTGGAGGATGCTCAAAGTGCCCATTACAAAAGCCGCGTTCTTTTATGCGATCGTGGCTCCATTGATGGAGCTGTATATTGGCCCACTTCTCCTGATGATTTTTTCAAAGAAATGAACACCACTCTTGAAAAAGAACTGACTCGCTATGATGCCGTTTTATTTTTTGAAACAGCTGCTGTCGGTGGAATTTCCATCGAAGGAGGCAACCCCGCACGTGTGGAGTCCCTTGAAGAGGCTTTAGAGTTGGATCGAAAACTCAAAGCTTTGTGGTCAAAACACCCCAATTTTGTATTTGTTCCCCATGAAAAATCTTTTATTAAAAAAGTGAATTCAGGATTACAAAAGCTAAGTGATTTTGTTTCACACCATCAGCAAAAAAAAAACCCGATTTGAAATAGGGCCTTTTTAATTTATTTGAATCTTGTCTTAACTTGAAGAAGCACTCATTTTAGTGCTTCTCGAATTTTAGGTGCTTCTCGAAAAACTCCAGAGTGTGTCCAATTTCCAAAACTTGATTTTCTTTTTTCTGTGAACCATGCCCCTCATCAGCAAAAAGAATGAGTTCAGAAGAAATCCCTTTTTTCTCTAAAGCCTCATGCATCTGAATGGCTTCTCCTGCAGGCACACGAGGATCATTGACTCCTTGAATGATCATCAATGGGGCTCTGATTTTATTTATATGAGTGATGGGACTTAATTGAACCAAAGCCTCACGATCCTTTTCGGGATCCCCGTACTCAGAGGTTCTCAAGTGCCTTCGATAGGGAGCTGTATTTTGCAAAAAGCTAAGCAGATTGCTCATTCCCACATTGGCCACACCCACATCGTAAGCGCCTGCAAAAAAAGTCATCGCCATCAAAGTTGAGTAGCCGCCATAACTGCCCCCCATAACACCCACTTGAGGAGTAACACCATCGTAGGCCCAAGCTTTTTTGATATAGAGAGCCGCATCTTCGATGTCAGAAATCACATTCAGTCGTTTAGGTCCATTATCCGAATTCAGCCAGTTTTTTCCATACCCTGAACTTCCCCTGACGTTGGGGTCCACATAAACAAATCCACGATCCACAAAAAGTTGAGCGTAAGCAGAAAAACCCGGAAGGCTTTGAGCTTCAGGGCCTCCATGAAAATGCACCACCACAGGACAAGTTTTTTTCAAACAATGGGATGGTCTACGAACAAACATCGGAATCTTGGTGCCGTCTCTTGCCGGGTAATACTCAAGTTCAGCTTTAACATACCGACTTAAATCAATCTCAGGAGTGCTCGGAACCACCCAGCTCTGCAATTTTTGATTTTCAAAATTGTAAGTATAACTGACTCGAGGAGATTGAGGAAATGCCACTCCTAGGGAGATGATTTTTCCATCCTGACTGATGGGACCTAGCACCACATGTTCAGCCTCTTTAAAGGTGGGAAATTTAAGTTTTTCAAAACTGAGCGCCTGATAACCATGAAGTTCTGTGTATCCATTTCGATTGAGTTGATAAAGAATTTTTGTTTTCTTTCTATCCATGACAAAATCACTGATTTCAAATTCCACAGCTGGACTGAGAGGCGTAAATTTCCCGTTTCTATATCGATAGAGCCTCGCGTGTTCGTCAAATTTTGGAGTCAAAACAATGAGTTCATCCCTGTGAGCCGAGTAATTGGCTGAATACTCCTCTTTTTCATTCTGACCAAAAAGTGGAGTTAAGACTTTTTTGTTTTCATTCCATTCATAGTACTCGCGCCATTTTCCACCTGTGAGCTTCACTAAAAGCAGCTCACCCCCTTTTCGATGATCCGCAACAAACCAAGTGCCAGGCTGGTCAAAAACCAACTCTGTCGATTGCTTCTGAAGGTGATAACGATAAATGGCATAACTTTCAGGACTTCGGTCATTGGCCGTGAAATACAGCCATTGAGAATCGTCAGTGACAAAGGCCATTGAAGCTCGGACTTTATTTTTCTTAAAAACGGTCTTGAGACTTCCCCCATTGGGTGACTGCAAAAATAAACCTGGGTTTTCTTGACCGTCTTCATCACGAGAAACGATGAGCCACTTTCCATCAGGAGTTATACTATTTAAAAAGGTGGCATCTTTACCACCCGTTAACTGAATGGGAAAGCCTTTGGGATTGTCGATTCGCCAAATGTGATTTTGTCCGCTGACTCTCCAATTGAAAAACATTTGTTTTCCGTTGGGGTGAAGTCGCCCCAGGGACGGATTTTGGATGTCCAATATTTTTTTCACGTCTCGCAGTGTGGTTTCATTTAAGCCCTCAGGAGCAAACTTTTTTAGAACTTCGGGTTTAACTGACTCTTGACCGATTCCTGTGTAAGTCGTTTGAGTGGGCTTAGTTTGGTGGGAACATCCTAAGAACAGTCCCAGCCCGAATGAAATCAAAATTATTTTTTTTGAATTGAGCATGTAAACACCTCTATGTTTAATTGGCCAAATTCTGTAAATTTAGCTCTAAAATTTCTGTATTTAAGGATTGTGACCCATGGAATTTAAAGCTGTCATCTTTACAGACTAACGACACGCCGTTACGATCTATGTACCTGTCACATGCGGCTGGGTTGATTTGGCGAAATAGTTGTATCTTTATATGTAAACACCGTGCATTGTGGGATTTCAAGTCGTTCTCTTAATGCATTCGATGTCCTTATGTCTTCTGCGAATGGCCCCCAAAGCTTTTTAAAGGAGGCACAAAATGGGAAAAAAACTCTATATCGGTAACCTGTCCTACTCAGTGGATTCAGCTCAATTGACTGATTTATTCGGTCAAGTGGGAACTGTGGATTCTTCTAACGTGATCATGGATCGCGAAACTGGCCGCAGCAAAGGTTTTGCTTTTGTTGAAATGGCTGACAGTTCAGCAGCTGAAGCTGCTATTGAACGTTTCAATGGATCAGACCTAAGCGGTCGAGCCATGAATGTTTCAGAAGCGAAGCCTCAGGCTCCCCGCTCTGAAGGTTCACGCGGTGGGTTTAACTCACGCCGATCTTACTAAAAATTAACTTTTAGTTATTCAAAACTTATAAAACCGACCGATGAGGTCGGTTTTATTTTTCAAAAAAAAGGATCCCATGAGCATTCAAGTGATTTCTTTCAATTGTGTACTTAAAAGTAAAACAGGTCGCATCATCAGCACCACCTTCAACCGCGACGTGATCACGCACTCCGCCGAACCCCTGGCTCAACTTAATATTTTAGCGACCCGACTTCAGAATCTGAACAAGGGCGAAAAAAGAATTATCGAACTTTCAGCTGAAGAAGCTTACGGGCTTTACGAACCTCGCAAAGTAATCCTTTATCCTCGAAAAAAACTTCCCAAAAACCTAGTTGTTGGCGAAACCATTAACATTGCCGATAAAACAGGCTTTATCAGAACCTATAAAGTGGTTCAATTTCACGATGACTTTGTCAGTCTGGATGGCAATCACCCATTAGCGGGTCAAGATTTGATTTTTGAAATCGAAGCCCTGGATGTGCGCGACGCCACATCTGAAGAAATTGCAGAATCCACCAATGTGGTATCAAAACAGATTTATCACTAAACTTTATTTTTGAACCACACACTTCCAATTACGACTGGTAATAGCGCAGTTGGCAGTGTGGTTACATCCTAAGCGTATGGAAATATTTCCAGCGGTGGCAAAAGCACTCCAATAAATTCTACCTGCAGTTCCTGACGGATCTGCACTGGGCGTACAATGGACAGAATCTCCTGCATTCACTGAGGCCGCTGCCACATTGGGACAGACAACAAAAGTATTGGCATTAACAGTCGCTCCGCAATTAAGAGCAGTGGCCGTGATCATTCTGGGCGGCAAATCCACCACCCAGTTGGTTCCATTGTAAGTGGCTTCCACAAACGAATTTAAAAACAAATCCCCCGCCTGCAAAGCGGCTCCTGTTAAAGCCGAAACCATTCCCACAGCTCCTGTGCCATTGACATTCAATGAAGCGGCCCCGGTGTTGGTGGCATTCACTCGAAATCTGACTGTTTGACCTGATGTGAGAGTACCAATGCTTGGAGTAAAAGTGAGTGTGTAGGCTGTGGTGGTACCGGCAGTGGTGGGAGTTAAAGAAACCACAGATGATCTAGCCGTACCTTCAATGCTTGTGATGTCTGTATTAACTCCGCTGGCTGCCGCTGACAAACCTAGCCTGGCTGCCGCTGCATCCGTGGCTCCAGTACCTCCGTTGGCGATAGCCACCACTCCTGAAACATTTACGGCCGTGGTTGCAGTGAGTGCATTTCCAGAAAGATCGGCTGTAATCACTCCAGCAGAAAAATTACCTGAGGAGTCTCTTAAAACTAAAGTACTCGGCGCATTGGCTGAACTCACATTGGAAAGACTCGCTGGTGAAAGCGACTGGGCCTCCCATTGGGTGGTGGAATTGTTCCAAGTGAGCACTTGACCATTGGTCGGAGCCGTTGGAGATACATTTCGGCCTTTAATTTTATCCACCGTGGTGGCACTGGCTGAGCCGGAAACATCACCTGCTAAAGTCACGGCAGGAAGTGTTCCAAAGGTTCCATCTCCGCGCAAAACATCTGTGCCCACGCCTGAAAGATTTAATAGTGCCACGTTGCCAAGTCCTAAATTAGCTCGAGCGTTCACCGCATTGGTGGCTCCTGTTCCTCCACTGCTCAACGGAAGTGTGCCTGTTAAGGCCTCGGCACGGTTGGCCACACTGGCTCGAACAGCAAAAGGACTTGATGCCAATTGAATTCCAGAAAAAGTCGCATCATCAGAAGTGGCAAAACCATTTTTTAAAACGTCCACTGTGACATCAACTGAAAAAACATCTGAATTGCTAGAAAAATTAAGAACGCTGGCATCAAAGGCATTAGATAAAGAATCGCAATTGGAATTTCCGGTCAGCGCTGAGGTAAAAACCCCATTCACCACGGGCACAGGAACCACGGGTGACTGACACCAAACAGCTGTTGAATTTCTTTTAACGACGAATTTCATGGGAAAACCAGCCACATCATTCAGTGCAGATCCTCCTGATTTTAAAAAACCTTGCACAGAAATATTGTGATTAAAATAAGGCTGGGCTTTCACCAAAACTGATAGGAAAAAGAAAAAAAATATTTTCATAGTATTGGATCCCATTATTGCCTCACAAAATTCACATGCCCAGTCTCTAATGTTAGACTGGTATTGCCTGTGGAAACAACTGTCTGAGTGGCCACATCACCCACACTGATATCTTCCAGAGTGATTCCGTTTTGAGTTCCAAGTGAGTACTGACTGACGACTTGGGCGGTTTTGATTCCAGGATTGGGATAATTAGCAAGGCCTCGACCAATGGTTTGCACATTTCCATTGGTGGTGATGGACAACAGGGCGGGTTTTGTGTTTTTAACAGCCGCACTCGACACCGTGGATAGGCTCAAGGCAGATACACCAGAAGCTAAACAAGCCTGTAAAGTAAATTTGGATCCTACTAAATTGACAATATAACTTTGAGCTCCGACGAGCTCAAAGCTTTCTGTGCTGGTGGCATCAAACTGTCCTTCAATGATGATTTCAGCCTGGGTGGGAGGACAGACAGGCGATTCAAAATCAGCACCCAAAGTAATATCTGCGGCCAAGGGAGCTTCTAAAGTCTGGTAGGTGTTTTTAGAATAGTAGCTGAGTTTTTCAATTACAGGGTCTGCAGGAACAACCACCTCCTCTTTAGGAGAGGCCAGAGGGTTCTCCGGAGGAGAACCACAACCTATTAGACCTAGCACTGAAACTAACAAGACCAGTCGGTTCATACCCGACTTATCGGTTTGTCCTGTCAGGACTTAAGTGGGATGCTGAAATGATACGAATTACGATTAGCCTCATAAAGAATGTTACCCAGGGCGACTTATTTTGAGAATTTACCTGTGCAGGAGTTTTGAGATTTGCACTGGTTGCCTCAATGAGTTGTGACTGATGGTTTGAATTGAGATTTCCTTTTAATTTAGGGGGTCTAGGCTTTATGAGTCAGCAGTCAAGATGGGAATACATTCAACTTGTTAGACAACGTTACCAAAATGCGGATAAAAAACTTAAAGCAGAGATCTTGAATGAGCTCTGTCGTAACTTGAACCTGCACCGAAAGTCTGC
>JBKDFX010000049.1:0-13738 GCA_046336825.1 Bdellovibrionales bacterium
CGGGGTCGTTGAACTAACGAATTAAATACTTATCAGACCTGCCAGGATGGCAGGTCTGAATCCCGAGGTTTGGAGGCGGAAGGCCTCCATCAGCCACGATGGCTTTTCCACACAAAACCCATGGATTAGAGAATGATCCCAATGTTTATGAATCGAATTACATATTATTCTTTCAACTAGTTTATGAATCGAATTACACATTATTCTCACAGTCAGTTCAAATGTGGGCTTTCCATGAATTCAGTTTTAATTATTATTTTTTAATACGTTTAACTCTGTTCATTTAACACTGCTAAGTTAGAAATGATTATTTAAAGAACTTTGATGTAATGAATTTCAATTATTCAATTATTCAATTATTCAATTATTCAATTATTCAATTATTCAATTATTCAATTATTTTTAAAATCAATAAAATTCTTTAAATATGTCAATTTAATTGAGCTAATATTTGACAATTTATAAGTGCTACATTATATTGCCCTTTAAATGAAGAAATTAAACCAGCTAAATTTAATTCCAATAGAAACCCTTAGTGCACTAAAATCTCGTACGTTTGGTGGAAGCTCCCTTAAAAAAAGGCGTAAAGTGGCCAGGCCTCTACAGGTCGGTAAGATTCATCATGTGGTTTTTAAATCTTCAAAAGCTCAAGGAAAGCTTTCTTTCTACACTCACAAAAGATTAGTGAGCCTCTTATTGAAAGAAAAGTCTAAGAAGTTCTTCATCGAAGTCTTGGATTTTGTAAATATGGGCAATCATCTCCACTTAAAAATGCGATTTAATGATAAAAAACGCTTTCAGCAGTTTTTAAAAAGCTTCTCAGCGCTTTTAGCTCGTAAAATTACGGGGGCTAAAAAGGGGTTCAAATTTGGTCGTTTTTGGGATGGCTTAGTCTATACGCGAGTGATTTTAAGTTCCTTTGAAGAGTTAGGACTTAAGGGCTATTTTGAGGCTAACCATAGACAAAGAGAGCTGGGATATCACGAAAGAGAACTGTATTTAAAAAAATTCAACCAATTTATATATCGACTTAAATCAAAACGAGCTACCAGTTCAGCTTAAATACACAAGGGAAATCATACTCGACTAGTTCAGTGCAAAACGAAAGTCGGTTTGTAGAAACATAACAAATTATGATTTAGCCGTTCATCAAATTTACTTTTTTTGTACGAGTCTAATTAAATCCACCCTGTTACAAACGATTATATTTTTATCAATGCCTTTCCCAACGATTCTTATCTAATAAAATATATACTGAACAAATAAATTCTATACTCAACAAGGCAGGTAAATCCTTTACTAACCTTGTTCAAAACTACGATGTTCCCTTCAACTCGTAATCTTACAACTTAACTACCGAGCCAAAACACTCAATGGAACAATAACATCTCCATTGATGGAATCATCAATCAGCACTTCGTTGGATTTGAAAATGTAGCGAACGGTTCCATTGATTCTTTTTCCTTGATAGGACAAGTTCACAACTTCGGCCGACTCACAGAATGGGCGACCTAGCATTGTTGGAAAATAGGCATCACATTGAACACCGATTTCAGAATCCTTCAAGCCATCACGTATCCAACCACTATCCTTTATTGACATTTTAACAGACAGCCGTCCATCACTGTTGCGAACTGCGCCTGCAAAATGACCACGCTCACCAATTCGGTTGATGATAAATATTTTTTGCCCATCTCCTCGACCCACAACATGGGCTGTTGGAGCTGTTACGAAATGCTTTTCAAAATCAACGGGAGTCCATCTTTCAATTTGATTTCTAGTGTATACTGAACCAGAGCCAGAAGATCCGCTTGCACCCGGCACAGAAGCCTGAACAATCCTTACGATTTCGATGCGAGAAAACCGAGAGTCATCCACTTCCCACTTGCCTGTCTCAGCATTTTTGCAAAGCCAAAACTGACGAGTTCCACCCATAAAGGCATCCTGCCCGGGAGTTTTTGTTTGTTGAAATCGTCTTTCATAGATCCCTGCATTGGTTAAAAGACAACGAGCCTTATCGTAACTTCTTTGACCCAATTGATGCACTCTTAAAATTCCATAATAGGGACTCTCCAAAGGGTCCAGATCCAGAGATTGAGGTGCGTGGGCTGGGGCACCCGAGGCTTCATCAAGTAAACCAATAAATGTTCTTTTCTCAAAATCATTGAGTTCACTACAAACGTTGTGTCCAATAACAGCTCCCAACATTCCCACAAAGAAAGGGGCCAAGTTGTTGGTGGTCACATTGTTAGCCATCACCGCTCCAAGAACTCCGCCAACAAAGGCACAGACGGATTCATTGGCCTTTTTGGGCTCACGGCTAAAGAGATCAGCCCTTGCCATGGATGACATTAAAGTCGAAACCAGCATCAAAAGAGCCATAAAATACACAAAGTATTTTTTCATAAAACTCACCTCACCTCGAGAAGCAAGAGCACAGCTTGAGCCAATACCAGTTCTTATCAAAACCTATTAGGATTGAGCCCACTGCTCAGATTTTTGACAGAGCGACGAAACCAGCTAACAGGCCCAACTACCAGTTCATAAATATTCAAATTCAATCTCATTTTGAGACTCAAATTATGGGGAAAATAAGTCGAAGAGACATCATGTGGATGTTTAAAGTAATCACAATAATCCTGCTGTTAGGAACAGCTTGGGCTCAGGACAACTTTGATAATGAATCTTACTTCATAACCCACGATCAATTTGTTAGCTTGCCGCAGGAAAAAAAGACTGAGTGGCTTAAAGAACTTCACAGTATTTTCAGCGAAATGGCCGAAACTTCTGACCTTATGGCCTATGAAAACCTATTTTCAAATTCTCAAAACAGAAGTCCAGCTCAAGCCACTGGTGTGTCTGAAGAGCTTAAAAAACTTCGTGAGCAAAGAAAATTAGAATTTCTTCAATCCCAAGGAATTTCAACTGAAGCCTTTCAGGAAATTCATAAAAGAGTGGTCAGTACTCCCCTAGCTCAAAGAAACTCCTTAGATTATCAAAAAGACTATGCCACTTGGAAAGCCGCTATTAATTACGTGAACCAAAGAGAAGCCGAGGACCGCGCTCGTGAACGAGCCGCTGAAGAAGCTGAACTGAAAGTTCAGCAGGCTCGTGAAGAGGCCGAAAAAGAAAAAAAAGATCAGGAGTATATTCAACGAAACAAAGCGGCTCATGAAAAGTTTTTAGCTGAGCAAAAATTATCCAGAAGAGAACGAAGGGCCCTCAGAGCTCAGGAGCAAAAAGAAAGTGAACGTCAGCAAAGATTAGATCAAACACGTAGTAACTTTCGTATGAGTGAAATTCAGAATCTCAATGCCAACGCTCCCCGCAATGAGGATCTTTGTTTATTTGCTGGATGGATTGTCAACGGACGACCTTGCCGGGGCCCTTCAGAAATGCCGGAGGATATCAAGTTTAAGGGTATAGACAACAATCAACTCCGCTGTGAAAAAGGCACTTTCCTATGCAATCCTCTGTTGTTTGGTGTGGTGGCTCCCAAAGAATGTCCATCCCTTTACTTTCATGAAGGCCAAGGTGACAGCCCTTGTTTAAAAAAAGTAAAAGCCCTTTGCACAGGATTCAGCGGAGGAAGCCCCACTCGAGAGTGCTCCAGGCTTTCAGCCAAAACAATCGACACAGCCGTTGAATTAATAGGTGAAAATGATTCAAAAATCTTCAATGAATATCGAGGACGTTTTTTTAAACTTTGTCATGAAACTTTTTTAAATGAAAATAGAAAAATAGCCTCTCAAAAAAATGCTCAAGGATTACGAACCGATGTCCAGAGGACCTGTGCCGTTGCCAAAAAAAGATTAGAAGAAGTGACTTATAGATTGGAAAAGTTTATCCCCCTCCCGCCCGTAAGAAGACCAAGACCAGTAGGAACTGAATCTCAACGCTGATTTAAACCTTCAGTTTTTTTTGCACCTGGTAATGTCACTGCATGAGATGTTGTAAAGTCTATGAAACATTTATTTTCCTTTAACGGCGGGCAACCCATCTTTTCCATCATCCCTGGCATTTTCAGCAAAATTTCTGTCATCCGCTTCCGAGAATTCAAGTAATGATAACCATGGGTCTTCTTTTTTGGATCATTGTTACAAACATCCGGGAATAGTCCTGCCACCATTGTTACTTTTTGATTTTCTGTCAGCTTGTCTGGCAAGAGAGAATTGAGAGTCCAAGCGCCAAAGTGATCGCACATAATTTCACTTTGGGGATTGAGGCTGCAGTCTTTTTCAGCAGATGATACTTGGGTTGGCTTTTGACAAGTGAGCGAATCTGAATAGGGATAAGGAACTGATTGAAGGCCTTGCACAACTGGAGCTGGTATTGATTGTTTAGCAAATAATTTTTTTAAAACTTCCTTATTAGTACCTTGATCAGAAAAATAAATTTTATCTTCATCATCAACAAAGTACCTAATCATCCCACTTGTCAGACTCGCGCCCTCATCTGACTTATTAATTTTCTCAGATTCAGGCATGGAGTTTAACTCATAGCTTTGATCCACCTGTTCGAGTGTGATTTGGTAGATATTATGATTAACAGCGCAGGGATCAATGGCATGGGAAATCTCGTGCGCCAAAAAAAACATAATGGGTTCAGCAGGATACTGATAAAAAAGGGGACACATTTCAACAGTGGAATTATTTGGGTGAAAAAAGGCCCCCAATTTTTCAATTTGGCATCTTTGTCTTTGCTCCATTTGCATATCTTCTGGGTTCACCAATTTCACCAGATTAATTCTGTCCACCATATTTTTTTTGACTGGGCTTAATTGGCTGTAAGGAATCCCATTTTCAATTTTTTTTATAAGCTCAGCTTTTGTTTTCAAAAACAATTGATCCATTCTGGCCAATTCTTTTTTTGATGGCTCACGAATGTCTTTTAAAGTTTCATAGACTTTTTCAAAGCGAGTGGGATTAATAATGATTTGATCTGGGCCCATTTTTATAAAATCAGAACTATTATTTTTTAATTTCTGACAAACTTGATCAACAAGGCCCTCAGGGGTGCACATCTGAGCTTGGGCTAAGCTAAAAGAAAGCCATAATTGAGTCAGTAACAAAAGCATAATTATAGGTTACCAGAGAATCGGAGATTGAAACCTCGACCTGGACCTAGAAGCCTTTATCGCTTTAATATTTTTTTGCGAAATCGAGAAACAACGTAATCTGTTTCTGGATGTTTAATCAAACTGGCTGAAAGAAAGTAGATTCCAATCCCACCCCCCCCTACCACAAGCACTTGAATTCCCCAAACCAAGGCATGGGACTCAGATGGCAACTGTTTGAGTAAAGCTGTCATCCCTAATACCATCAAGGCACTGGCCACAAGCGTTTGAATGGATTTTTTAATCCATCTTTTCCACTCAAAGGAATGCACGAGAAAACTATAAAATGCGATCAGTAATATAAAATTAAGGCTGGCTGAAATGAGGCTCGAATAATTAAGACCATTCAGACCGTAGTGCTTCATCAACTGAGGCGCCAGAATCACATGCAGAATCAGCCCAAAAAATGAGACCAAAGCAGGAAACCAGGTGTTTTTCGCTGCAAAGTAGGCAGGAACTAATACCCTAACTAAACTTATGGGAATCATGCTCAGCGCATAAACTTGAACCACTGAAATGACAGCTTTGGAATCTTCGTAATTGAAACGCCCGCGCTCAAATAAAAGCCTCACAATGGGTTCAGCCAGGACATACAAACCACAGGCCGCCATAGCACTCATAAATAAATTCAAAGAGACAAAGCGTTCACTGGTTTCAACCATTTTATATTTATCTCCTTGAGCCCAGTGCTCACTCAAAGCGGGAAGTAAGGCTGTCCCCAAGCTGACTGATATCAATGACAAGGGAAGCTCAAGAAGTCGATCGGCCCATGCAATGTAGGAAATAACACCCTCTCCGAGGGAGCTGGCAAATCCCATGTTAATTATTAATGTGATTTGAGCCAGGCCCAAAGCAAAAAGACCGGGCACCATATTTTTTAAAACTCGAAGTAAATCAGGGTTATTAAAACTCCATCGCATTCCCGGCCATAAATTAAATTTAAACAATTGGGGCACAAGAACTGCCATTTGCAAAAAACCACCGACGAGAACACCCCACGCGAGGAAATCACCTGGTGTGGCAAGAATAGTCTGCGGTAATAAAGTAGAAATAATTAAACTGATGTTAAAAAATAAAGGCGCTGCTGCTGGCCATCCAAATTTTCCGTGAGCATTGAGAATGGCCATGTAGTAAGCAAAAAGAGAAATAAAAAATAGAAACCCGAACATGATCTGAGCCAACCGCACTGTGAGCTGAAAGGCCTCTGTGCGGGTGACATAATCAGCATCCAAAATAAAATGCAGGGCTGGATCGGCAAATAGAATTCCAGACAGGGTTAGGACCGTTAAGAGACAAATCAAAAAGGCGTGCAAAGTGGCAGAAAGCTCTTGAGCTCGTGCGCCCCCAGTTTTTCGATCCGCAGCCTCAGCTTCGATTAAAATGGGCTGAAAACTGACCGACAGGGAGCCCTCGCCTAAAAGTCTTCGAAAAAGATTAGGCAATTTAAAAGCGGCTGCCCAGGCATCCGTGACCACCCGATCAAATAGCGCAGCCAAAAGAACTTCACGAAAAAGTCCTAAAAATCGGCTACTTAAAGTGCCCAGGGACATCAATACGGCTTTCAGTACAATTGAGGATTTACGCTGGTTTTGGAGTTCCAAACTTGGTTTTGGGGAGCTTTTTTCGATGCTGAGCCTCCGATGCCCCTTGCGGCACTTGGTCAAATGTGCTAACACCATGACACTTTTATCTTATTTTGAAGGAGTTCCCTTGGCAAATCATAAGTCAGCAGCAAAAAGAGCCCGTCAAGCCGTTCGCAAAAATAAAGTGAACACGAGCCGTAAAAACACAGTTCGCACTTTCGAAAAAAGCCTCACGAAAGCTTTGACTGGACAAGACAAAAAGGCCCTCACTGAGCTTTTAAAAGAATTCACTAGCCAAATGATGAAGGCCGCTCAACGTGGAATCTTTAAAAAAGAAGCCGCTTCTCGCAAGATCGCAAGACTTTCTTCACGCGTTCAAAAAGTTGTTGGTAAATAATTTTACTGCTTCCGAGATGAAACAAAGGATCGGATTTGTCTTTTAAGTGCAAACTCGATTTCAGTGAAAGCCAGCCCGTGCATCATGATGCCGGGCTTTTCTGTTTTAGAGCTTGACCTAATTTCAGCTCTTAAAGACACAAAGGCCCCTCCGGGAATTTGAAAACTCACGACAACAAGCTCCCCTTCTCCGAGGACCATGTCTGAAAAAACTGACATTCCTCCCTCACCTATTTCTCCGGATCGCATGAGTAAATAATGGCCCTTACAAAGTAGTCCAATGGAGCGTTGAAAAACACGCCTGGGATAAGCTCGGCGAAACTGCTGATTTGCTGTGTTCACACTCTCTTATCGGAAGAAGTGTGAGTCATTTTTAGGACCATATTTTCAAGCCACAGTGGGGCTGAAACCGGTGATGTTTTCAGGGCCTTATCCGTCTCATTGAGAATTAATAACAAGGACTCCAATTGCTGGACCGACCAGAGTCCAGCTTGTTTGACATAGCCACTTAAGAAATAGGGTGAAACTTGAACAAATTGGGCCAAACGATTTCCTGCGTAACCCAAATCTTGGCCCTTTTTAATCTTTATCAGAAGTCGCACGTGACGAGCCATTAAACTGACCACTCCGACTTCGCTCTGATTTTGATCCAACAATGTGGCCAAACTTTCCAAAGCACGAACGCGATCTTTTTCAGCCACAGCTTCTGTCCATTGAAAAACATTTTCTTCTCGGGATTTAGAAACCACTTTTTTTACGTCTGAAGCCTCCACCCGTGAACGTGGAGAAATAAACTCTTTTAATTTAATCACTTCGGCTTCAATTTCTTGCAAATGAGATCCCACCAAGCGATGTAAGTTTTGAATGGCTTCGCCGTCAATTTGCAAACCTTGATTTTGACAAATATAGGAAATCCATTGAGGGATTTGATTCTCGTATATTTTTTTAAATTCGACGCAGTCACCGTTTTCACTCAAGAGTTTAAAGGGCTTTTTTCGTTTATCGAAACGAAGTGCCGTGAGAATAAAGTAAGTGCTAGTCACAGGTTGAGATAAAACATTTTCTAAAATTTCCCAGTCAGAATCATTGAGCTCATGGGCATCTTTTAAAATAACCACTCGGTGGGGAGCAAAACCTGGCAAAGTTTCCACAGTGTCGCGAATTTTTTCGGCTGTGATGTCACGACCTGAAAAAGATGAAAAATTAAAATCTTTCATGTTGGGATCGACCAAAGTATTTTCAATTTGCTGAAGGGCTTGCTGGATGAGATAGGGCTCTTCACCCAATAAAAATACGATGGGTTTGATCTGGTTTTTTTGAAGCTTTTCATAAAAAGGCTCAGCATTAATCCAAGCCATTAAAAATTCTCCGTCATACGATCGTGGGCTTCCACCATAAGATCTGAGGCAATGGTTTCGATCACACGACGTCGGGCTGATAAATTATAATGGGGATTAACACTGTTCACTCGCGCCACTGTCACCTGTGGAGCTGCATAGAAACTTTCACCATCAAACTGGCTGCGCCAAAGTGTGGCTCCCGTTTTTTTGTCAATGAGACTCACTTCAGCCGATACAATCACTCGATAACCTGTGGCCAAAACTGTTCCATCCGGAAGAAGGGGCGCTTTTTCACCTTTTTGGATGGGACCTGTTGGTTTGTAAATAACACTTCGGATTTCACCTTGAACTTTGATGGGGGCTGTCCCTGGCTGTTGCACAGCAGCGACACGGTTTTTTTCAAATTCTTGAATAAGTGAATTAGTGAAAGCCACTTCAACGCCAGGTTCCGCACTGGAGTTGATAAAAAGGGGGACTTCAACGGATTTGTATCCACCTGGCAAAGTTCGACCCGAAACTCCCAATTGATAAGCACATCCATTTATAAGAATGAGAACGACAAGTGCTGAAAATGCACGCAAAATTTGATTAAAAAAACGGATGAATTCTTGACCTGTCATCGAATGAACAGAACTATAGGGGACAAGCATGACATGGACAATAAAATCCTTTGAAAAATATCGCCTCATGGCACCCGGTCCCGTGGCCCTTCACCCAGAAGTGATTTGTGAATTATCGGCCTCCATGGTCCATCACCGCACTCCACTTTTTGATCAAGTGCTCAAGTCCACTTTGCAAAAACTTCGCTTGGTTTTTCAAACTCAAGAGCCCGTTTACATCGTCAATGGAACTGGATCCACGGGCATGGAAGTGGCCCTGGTCAATGTCCTCAGCCCTGGTGATGAACTCCTTTGCGTGGTGAGTGGAAAATTTGGCGAGCGTTGGCGAGACATGGCTCAAGTGTTTGGTTATAACGTCCACTCGCTGGATGTCAGCTGGGGCCAAGCCGTAGATCCTGCACAGGTTTTGGAAGTTCTTAAACAACAACCCCAAATCAAAGCCGTCCTTTGTCAAGTTTGTGAAACTTCCACTGCTGTTTTACATCCCATCAAAGAATTGGTTCACACAATAAAAAACCACAATCCACAAATCCTTTTTTTAGTGGATGCCATCACAGCTGCGGGAACTCTAGATCTTCCCATGAATGACTGGAAATTAGATGCTGTCGTCGCGGGTTCACAAAAAGCTTTCATGTTACCAACAGGCTTGAGTTTTGTATCCTTTTCGCGAATGGCTCAAGAGCAATTTTCTAAAGCACAGACTCCTCGCTATGCTCTCGATATTCGTTTAGAAAAAAAAGCCAACGAAAAAGGTGAAACCTATTTTTCTTCCTCTGTAACATTAATTCGTGCTCTTGATAAAGCCTTGGATATTATGCTTGAAAAAGGACTGCCCCATTGGTTTTCTCAAATTCATAAAAAAGCCGAATGGACTCGTCAAATGGGATCCCAATTAAATTTGCCTCTTTATTCACAAAGCCCCAGTCCGTCACTCACGGCTTTCCGAATTCCTGAAAAAATTGACGGACAAAAACTTCGAGAACATATGGAGTCCCATTACCATGTGACTGTGATGGGCGGCCAGGACTCACTTAAAGGTAAAATCCTTCGCGTGGGTCACATGGGGTACATTCTAAAAGAGGATTTACTGGCCTTGGCAGGAGCTCTTTATTTATCATTGAAAGATTTTGGATATTCTGAATTGCCACCTGAAGAAAAATTTTATTCTTTTTGCGAATCCACTCTGAAGGATATCTAAATGAAAAAAAAGATACTTATCTGTGATCGCTTTTCATTCGAATCTCAACTTTATTTGGAACGTCAGCCCAATTTTGAAATTATTAAAGCTCCACATCCTCAGGATTTACCGATTGATAAATTGGCCACTTGCCATGCCCTGCTGATTCGCTCAAAAACACTTGTCACCCAAGACTTGTTTGAAAAAGCACGAAATCTACAAGTGATTGTTTCCATGACCAGTGGCTTTGATCATATTGATCTTCGTGCGGCTCAAAAATGGGGCGTGACAGTTATGCACACTCCCTGGGCCCATCAAGAAAGTGCGGCCCAGTTGACATGGTCCTTAGTGATGGCTTTGGCCACTCAACTGTCACCAGCCTTACAACAAGTGCAACAGGGTGAATGGCGCCGAGATCTTCTGTATGGTTTTGAATTAAAAAATCGCACTTATGGAGTCGTGGGACTGGGGCGAATCGGTTCACGAGTGGCGGAAATAGCTCAAGCTTTTTCCATGAGGGTGGTGGCCTATGATCCCTATTTGGATGATCAAATCTTCAAAGAAAAAAAGATTGAAAGATTAGGTTTAGAAGAACTTTTCCACCAGGCAGATATTATCAGTTGCCACGTCCCAAAAACACAAGAGACTAAGGGTTTGATCCATCGACATATGCTTGAAAATTTACCCAAGCCGCCTGTTGTTATCAACACCTCCAGAGGCTCCATTTGGGATGAGGCTCTACTGGCTGAAGCCCTGGAAAAAAAGTGGCTGCATTCGGCTGCCCAGGATGTTTTTGAAATTGAGCCCTTGCCGTTGGAATCTCCACTCAGAACGGCTCCACGTTTGCTCTTGACTCCCCATGTTGGGTCCTACACCGAAGAGGCTTTGGAAAAGGCCTCTCAAATGGGAGCTGAAAAAATAGTCCGTTTTTTTGAGTCTGGAATGACTTCCGACACCCTGCCCCCGAAAGCCAATTGGTATCAAGAAATTTGAATCTCGCATTGATCGAGACGCTGACTATCGCTTAAGATCCGTCCGAATTCATGGGAGGTTGAAATGTCAGCGAGTATTGTGGTGGGCGCCCAATGGGGTGACGAAGGCAAAGGCAAATTAGTTGATGTTCTCGCCAGTCGAGCTGACTTGGTGGTTCGCTTCCAAGGTGGAGCCAATGCGGGGCACACTCTCGTCGTCAATGGACACAAAACCGTTCTGCATTTGATACCTTCTGGAATCCTCCATCCCAACACAGTTTGCATGATCACATCCGGTGTGGTTTTAGATGTTTTTGGCATTTTAGACGAAATCGACAAACTGCAAGCTCAAGGTTTACTCAAAAAGCCCGAAAATTTTTTAATTTCAGACAACTGTTCGCTGCTTATGCCCTATCACAAAGTTTTAGACGTGGCCCGAGAGTCCTATTTGAATGATGAAAAAATCGGCACCACAGGAAAGGGCATTGGTCCTGCCTACGAAGATCGCACTTCCCGACGGGGACTTATTTTTTCTGATCTTTTTCAACCTGATACACTCAAAGAAAAAATTGACCGGGCCCTGCTGGAAAAAAATGCCCTGCTCACGCAAGTTTATGGCAAAGATCCCTTCGACACTAAAGGGCTGCTCGACAAGTTGGCCTCAGCTGCAGAACGATTAAAAGCCCATCGTTGCCAAGACACCTCCCATATGATTTTAAAAGCGATCAAAGGTGGCAAAAAAGTTCTCTTTGAAGGCGCACAAGGGACACTGTTGGATATCCACCATGGGACTTATCCTTTTGTAACTTCCAGCTCGACGATAGCAGCGAGCTCTTTAACCAGCACAGGAATTGGCCCCCAAAACATCAAGAGCATCATTGGAGTTTTCAAGGCCTATGTGACACGGGTTGGAGCAGGTCCTTTCCCCACTGAGCTATTAGATTCTACAGGTGAGTTTTTACGCACCACGGGCCATGAATTCGGGAGTACCACGGGGCGCCCACGTCGCTGCGGTTGGCTTGACCTGGTGGCTTTGAAATATGCCATCCGACTAAACGGCATTACGAATTTGGCCATGATGAAGTTAGATGTGTTATCAGGTCTGGAAAAGATTCAAGTTTGTACAGGTTACAAAATTAACGGTCAGACTGTGACTGAATGGCCTTCAACTTTGAAAGAACTCGAAGGGGCAGTGCCAGTTCTTCAGGAACTTCCCGGTTGGAAAGAGGACCTTACAAAGATCACTCAGCTGTCAGAGCTGCCTCGGCCAGTGAATCAATATTTGGATTTTATCTCTGATTTTGTAAAAACACCCATCGATGTGATTTCCGTGGGTCCCGGCCGTGAACAAACTCTTTGGGTAAAACCACTTTTTAATAGCTAAAATTAAGCCCACTCGCACAAGGTTTAAGCATTTAAAAAAAGAGGGTTGAATCTGATGCTTTTTTTGAGCATTTTCGGTGACTCAAGTTCCACGTGGTTCGCTAGCTCAGCTGGTAGAGCACTTCACTTTTAATGAAGGGGTCGATGGTTCGAATCCATCGCGAGCCACCAATTTACTTCTCCTTTATAGGGAGAGAGTCGCGTTCTAAGGTCCCCATCGTCTAGAGGCCTAGGACAACTCCCTTTCACGGAGTAGACCGGGGTTCGAATCCCCGTGGGGACGCCAATTTTCGGGCACTTCTCTGGCACTTCTCGTTGGCACGGCACTTCTCTTTTATCTGTTGGTCACGCAATAAAGTAAATTAAGAACAAGCACTTAGCGTTCTCAGTCTGTAATTTCTGAAGCTCTTATATCCGTAAGCGTTGGCCTGCACAAGCTTTGCTGTTCGATTCAGAGCCTCTGTTAATGCATTCGTGTATCCTAACTCGAAGTAATTTAAAATCTCTTCCCCCCAGTTTTTTAGTGTATTTTTTAACCTTTGGATTTCTTCATACGGTGATTTTTCTAAATCACTCACAAGTCTCGTAATTGATTGGTAGGCTCTGTTGATTCCCTTTGCTCGGTAGAACTCATGCAATCTTTCTTTAGTTCGATAAATCGCATCCAGCTTTGGGTGCTCTCGTAAGTACCGATCGATCTCGAAGCGTAAATCATAATCTAAACTCTTTCTGTTTTTCAGTAGCAGCCTTCGCATTCTCATATCCTGCTTGAAGCCTTGGATCTCTTTTCTGGTCTTGATCAGTGCAGGGGTTATCAGTCGAAGCGCATGGAACTTATCTGCTACGATTTTGGCATTGGGAAAAAGCTCACGCACTAAACTTCGATACCCATTAGATAAATCGATCACCACCACTCTCACTCGTTCACGCCCAGGGATCTCTTTGACTTGTTCTAATATCGACTTTTTATCTTTGCCTTGAACCATCTCGAACATCTTTCTCTTTTTTAAATCCGTAAACACCGTTACGAACTCCGTCCATCCTTTTTTCCTTGTAAAAAAATGCTCGTCGATTCCAACCACTGTTGGCCACCACGCATTTTTCCTCTCGCGAAGTTTTATCTCCAATTGCTCGTAGAGAACTTTATAAACA
>JBKDFX010000050.1:0-30950 GCA_046336825.1 Bdellovibrionales bacterium
TCGTTTTTGCTGAACTAAATTAAACCCTTGAATGGCCTGAGGTGTCCCTCTTCTTTCGACGCAAGGTCCAGGCCATCACGAAAAGAAGAACAACTCCCAATACATACCCAAAAACTACCGCCGATGTCCCTAAGTTCTCTACGACAAATCTGATAACGAATAGCTGACAAACGACAAGACAGCTCTGTAAGTCTTTCATCAATGTCTTCCTTAAAACCTGATTAAGCCCTCGCCTGGCGGCATCCCTTTTGTAAGAGATGGGCTCGGGGGTAGACATGAAATCACAATTCCCAATAGAAAATTCAATTACCGATCTCGATCTCTCTTCGCCAGTGCTCGATCAGAGTCGACCCGTAAAAAGATTTGTTTTGGGTTCCATTGTGCTTCATGTCTTGTCAGCCTCAGCAGTTTTTATGCTGAGGCCCCTTCCCCAGCCAGTGGTGGAAGAACCTGTGGAAATTCAAGTGGGAGCGGGACCACAAGCCCCGATTGAATCAGCCCCTCAGCAAACTGAGATTCTTCAAGAAGCCCAACCTGCCATCGTTGAGTCCCTTCCAGTTGTTGAGAAACCTATTGAGAAGCCCATTGAGAAAATTGTGGAAAAGCCCGTTGAAAAGTCCACTGAAGCTCCAGCAAAAATCGTGGCCAAGCAAGAAACTCAAACCGCCGAACCGACCGCAGAGCCTACTGTCGAGGCTTTACCCATAGCTGAGTTAGATACACCACCAGTTTCAGAAGAACCCGTCCTTGCCATGGCACCCCAACCAGAAGTGACTTCAGAAGAAATAAATGAAGAGATTCGTGAGCAAGTCGAGGAGAAACTCGAAACAACTCCTATTCCTGCGGTTGTTGAATCACCCGCAGAAACTGTTGCTCCAGTGGAAACCATAACCCCTGCGGAAACAGTTGCTGCAACTCAAACCACTTCTGGTCAGGGTGAGGCTCAACAATCTTCAAGTCCAAGTCCGAACCAAGGCGAGCTGCGCAGCTTATCCCAACTTCGTCAAATGCCAGGTAATCCCAAGCCTATGTACGAGGCCAACGAACGTCGTTTAGGACACAGTGGTCATGTGATTTTTAAGGCTTTTGTAACTCAGGAAGGACAACTTTCAAATTTTCGATTGATTCAGTCCTCAGGTCACAAAAATTTAGATTTTAAAACTCTTAAAGCTTTGAAGCAGTGGAGATTTTTTCCAGGCCAGCAAGGATGGGTAGAACTACCCTTCAAATGGGACCTTAAAGGCGGTCCGCAGGAAATGCCGACTCAACTGCGCCGTCGAGTCGGCCAAAATTCAAATTAATCGCCGAAAAGTTCTTTTTTCTTAGGTGTTGTGCCCTTATTTCGGAGAGCAGCTTTTCGCTTAACCCCTTTACGAGCCAATTTCTTTTTGCGAACAATTTTCGTACGTCGTGTTTTAGAAGCCATGGGTCCCCCGTTGTAGAAACTGAAGGGCTATCAAAAGGGCACACCTAAGTCAATGGAATGCCTGATTTCAGTTTGTTCAGAATTCACGTCTTGATAGGCATAATCCAGCTTAAAACGGGGCATAGAAAGCCCAAACCCCGCTGTCCAGCTTTCTGCATACCCAGGCTCACGAAACCAACCCATTCGGCCAACCATCCATTGTCCAAATGAAGTTTCAAAACCCATCTGGGGAACCCAATTTTGGTAGTTATTATTCTTAGAAGTTGAGCCATCCAGTCGCAGTCGAAACCAGTCCTTGTAGATGTAATTAAGTCCCAAACGGGTTCGAGGCTCCAAATCGGTGTTGGCTTTAAAGCGGTCGTCAATTTCAGAAATATTTTCGAAGGCAGCCCCCATGGCAAATTGTCGACTGAAGGCCCATGTTAAACCCAGATTTCCATTGAACATTTGAGTGCGCTTTTCTTCCCTATCTTCTGGCTTCAGCTGAAAATACTTAAAATTGAGACCCATCGCCAGACGGCCCCAGGCCCGCTCCGCCAAACTCAGCCCAAAGGCCTCCCAGCTTTTCCAGCTTTCATAGCCTATGGCACCCGGCATGGCTGAGGCCGGGTCATTTTCAATTAAACTTAGGGCGAAGGAGTCCTTCTGCACAGTTGAGAAAAAATAACGACCTCGCAAATGCATGATGGCCGCTGGATTCACAAAGGTGGCCTCACCCGGATCAATGGAAGCGACTCCAGCTCCACCTGTGGAAAGGGAAACTGAACTTCTTGTGGATTGAGATAAGGCGATAAAGGGAAGACTGCAAAGTAGAATAATCAGCTTCATATCTGCTGATCATGGATCAAATTTATTGTTTTACGCAAACTGAAACGTAGTGCCCACAAACACGGTCAAGTGCAGCATCTCCCGTTTTAGTTAACTCGACGGCTAAATTTTCCTCGTTAATACAGGGCTGACCAGGAAAATAAGAGACGTAATAGGGATAAGGCTGAGGCTGCCCGTTAACAAATCGTTGGTAGGGCTCCTGTGGGTAGCAATCAAATCCTGAAGGAATGGCACAAAGGCGAGACACCGGTTGCCCTGCGCCATTCAAAACATTTTGAAATCCCAACTGCCAGGCCTGAGGCGGAAGTAACTCACGCAGTTTAGCCAAAGTTAAACCAGGAATGCCATTCACAGTATTTAAAGAAGAGATAGCAAAATTTCCCTGCATGGGATTACACAAAGGCTCTCGCGGCAGAGCCACTTGAACTTGTTCAGGCTCACCCGTTATAGGATCAATTTGAGTTTCAGTTACGTAGACAATCTCGCTCAGCGCAGAGGTCTGTTGATTTTCAGTTCGACCTCGAGGATTCGGGCTCATGATCGGAATTTCTGTGCAAGACCAGCGAGTGGGCTGACCATTTTCAATAACAGGATTTTGTGTTCTCAAGTCATATTCCGTAATGGCCTGAACAGCTCTTGAACCATGGTCTGCAAAAACCTGGGACATATTATCGGGATTGCGAGGAGCTCCAAAAACCATTTGATAGCCTCGACCGTATGCACTGACCTGAGCAGAAGATCCAGAACTGGGCCCACGAATAAGTCGTGGATTGGAAGGCTCTGAAAACCCAATAGACAAGTTAAAACGACCAAAACCCTGACAGCCCTGACTGACACAAGTTCGAAAGCCTTGGATACCTAAGAGACCACTCCAATAATCTGTTCCATTTCCAAAATCTTGATTAAAAGAAAAATCAAATCGAGCTCGATTGGAAGGAGCACGAGGACTGTAACCCACATAAGCATTGCCGGCTCGACGGGCTGATTCCACAAGTGGGGTCAGCCACGAATCATGACTAAGATAATTCATTTGTCCCCAAATGCCGTTAGGCGCAGCACCTACGTAAGCCGCTTGCAAGTCGTTCACAGAGCGAAAGGCCGCCTGCACTTCAATATTAGGGTTAGAAGTTTCAATGAGTTGTTTGTACTGAACATCAGCAACTTCGGGATTTCCGAAAATAGGGACTAGCTGTGCCGCTGCAGTCAGAATATCAGAGCTCAAACGAGCTCCTCCTTTAGGACCAGAGGCTGTGGCACGAATAGTGGAGTAACCGGGCATTTGACGATTGCTGGGAACACACGAGTTGTAGGCAATAGCATCAAGGCCCACTTCGAAGGCCACACTGGCTGTGTCTTTTGCGTAAGGGCCAACGCCACTCACGCTTAAAAGAGTGTCTTCACTGGACGTTTCAAATCCAGTCCGACCACAATTTTGAAATGTGAAAACAATGAGCACGACTGCCGTCATTGGAATGATGAGACGCTTATTCATCCACTCCCCCGTTCTCAAATGCTAACACAGGTCGGCACCGCACTGCCAATAATCTCTTTCTTGTCTAAGAATGAAACGTTTGAGAAGACATTGAGATGTCTCAAGTTAAAAAAGCCATTATCCCCGCCGCAGGTCTAGGTACACGCTTCCTTCCCGCCACTAAAACAGTGCCGAAGGAAATGCTCAATCTTGTGGATGCGCCTACCATTCTTTATGTTGTCGAAGAGGCCGTTGCTGCAGGGATTGAAGATATTGTTCTTATTGCAGGACGAGGCAAACATGCCATTGAAGATTTTTTTGATACTTCCTACGAACTCGAAGATAAGCTCGCCCAATCAGGACAGCTCAACTTGCTGGATCGTCTTCTAAAAATAAGAAATGTGGCCAACATCATCAGCATTCGTCAAAAACAAGCCCTCGGACTTGGTCATGCTGTATATTGTGGTAAACCCGTTGTCGGGTCTGAACCTTTTGCTGTTTTACTTGGCGACGATATCATGATCGAAAAAAATCAAGTGGCGGGTGTTACTTCTCAGCTAGTGAAAAACTTTGACGAAACTCACACGTCTTCGGTGGCTATTATGCAAGTCCCCGATGCAGATGTTTCCAAATACGGCATCGCTGAAGTTGAAAAAATCATGGGCGATCGATTTCGAATGTTGTCTGTTGTTGAAAAACCCAAAGCCTCTGAAGTGAAAAGTCGAATGGCTTTGGCAGGTCGATATGTTTTTGATGCTGCCTTGTTTGAAGAGTTAAAAAATGCAAAGCCCGGTCTCAATGGTGAAATACAGCTGACCGATTCCATGCGAAGTTTGTTAACCAAAAAGGGTATGGAAGCTCTGACTTTTTCAGGAAAGCGCCATGATGCCGGAGATAAACTTGGTTACCTCAAAGCCACAGTGGAATTGGCTCTCATGAATTCTTCATTGGAAGCTGATTTTAAAAAATATTTAATTGAACTCACCAAGACCTGGAGCCAAGTATGAAATTTCTTTTAAGTGTCCTTATTTTTATTTGTGTTCATGCTTCAGCTTACATTCCGCCCACTCGTATGATTCTTGATAAAGTTTCCGACAACTCGGGTAAATCGGGTTATGAAATTGTAAAAGAAGTGCGCATCAACTCTTCTGTGCCAATTACGTTTCGTGAAGTCTGGCAAATCGAAAATGAAAGAACTCTAAAGGTCAGTGTGACTCCTGTTGATAGCCCCTCCGCTTCTCTTCATATTTTATATGTGGGAGGACAAAAAATTGTCCTCACTGAAAAGGGCCGCGAAACAACGAAAATGCCCGCGGAGCTTACGGAAAGAATTTTCCATTTCCGAACAATGGAAAATCTGGCCGCTTATTTAAGCAATCTTCAAATCTTAACCCACTCCACAGGACATTTGGACTTAGCTCGACTGAACCGGGCTCAAGGAGTCGTGAATTACGGCTTAGGAAAAAAATCTGATTCTGAATCCAGCTCAATTCATCCCTATTTGTGGATAGAGCAAGACCGATTTGTAATTCGAAAACTGCGTTACGAATCCGGTGTTGAACTCACGGCGGATCAATTTGTTGTACACCCCAAAGGCTTAACTCATCCTGAAGTGATGAATCTGACTTGGAATAAAAAATCCGCCAGAATTAAAACTTTATCTGTTACAGCAAAAAAATGGACGCCCCAAAGCTTTCAACCCAATTCAGTTCAAAGCAGTCAGTCCTTTTTACAATCTTCCATGACTGATCCTCTTGTTCAGGAATTTTATACGAGGTTTCGTTGAGTTCATCTCAACTGTGGCGAGTGGCTGTTTCGGCCCCCTTGCGTGAACCCTTGACCTATAAATCAGAACTGCCTCTTGATCGAGGCCTCTGGGTGAATCTTCCACTAGGAAACAGAAAATCCACGGGTCTTGTTCTGGGCCCCACCGATGAGCTGCCTAATTTTGAACTCAAGTCTGTTAGCTCTGTGGAAACAGAACTTCCCAGGTTGCCAGAGCCCTATTTGCGATGGGTGGAATGGCTTTCTGATTACTACCATTACCCGCTTGGGCTGATTGTCGATAGCTGCCGCCCCCCCCTGGAAAAACGCATAGGTCGTGGATCAAAAAAAACTCCGGTGGTGCCTACCAAGGCCAGCACCCTTGCTCCTGATCTGACAAATGAGCAAAAAAGCTGTCTTCAATCTATTTCCAAATCCAAAGGATTTCATTGTCACCTTCTGCATGGGGTGACCGGATCTGGAAAAACTGAAGTGTATCTACAATTAATTGCTGAAACATTGAAGTCCGGTCAGTCGGCTCTTGTTTTGGTCCCTGAAATTTCTTTAACACCTCAACTGATTGATCGATTTGCCAGTCGCTTTGGCAATGACATTGCGGCTTATCATTCACAAATGACTCCTCGAGAAAAAACAGATCACTGGTGGGAAATTGTTTCCGGTCAAAAGCGAGTCATGATCGGAGCTCGCTCTGCACTTTTTTGCCCCCATCCCAATTTAGGTTTAATCGTCATTGATGAAGAGCACGAGCCCTCCTATAAACAAGATGATAAACTCAAGTACAATGCTCGTGACTCAGCTGTTATGCTAGCCAGGTTCCACAACTGTCCCATTGTTTTGGGGTCAGCTACGCCCAGCTTAGAGAGCTGGGACAATGCTCAATCAGGAAAATATATTCTGCATCAACTCAAAAATCGAGTGCACGATGCTGGGCTGCCTTCAGTGGAAGTTGTGGACCTACGACAACAAGTTGAAAATTCATTAGAACTGCCCTCATGGTTGTCGTCAAATTTGTATGAAAAAATGGTTTCAACTTTAGAAAAGGGCGAACAAGTCGCTTTATTTCTCAACCGTCGGGGAATGGCCAATTCTGTTCTTTGCAATCACTGCGGTTTTTCAATTGAGTGCCCCAATTGTGATATCAATTTGACCCTGCATTCTAAGTCGCACTTGATTTGTCACTACTGTGATTACCATGAAAATTTAAAAGAAGTCTGTCCCAGCTGTCGCAGCGGAGAGTTGGTTCCGCTAGGACTCGGAACAGAAAAACTTGAGCAAGAACTCAATCAGCTTTTTCCAGAAAAAAAAGTGATCCGTGCTGATCGAGATGAAATTCAAACTCGAGAAGCCTTGGAAAACTTTATTCAACAAGTTGAAAGCGGCGAAGCCGACATCCTTGTGGGAACACAAATGATTGCTAAGGGACTCGATTTTCCGAACCTCAAACTCGTCGGGCTTGTACTCGCCGATATTGGATTTAATTTGCCTGACTTTCGGTCCGCGGAGCGCAGCTTTCAACTTGTGGTTCAGATGAGTGGTCGTTCGGGTCGAAAAGCTTCCACCAAAGAAGAGCGGGGTCATGTTGTCATTCAGACTTACAATCCTGATCACGATTGTTTAAAATTTGCCCTTCATCATGACTTTGAAGGATTCGCAGAAAATGAATTGCTCCATCGCAAGGCCCTTCTTTATCCACCCTACGGAAGAATGGTGAGTTTTCGTGTGCAATCACCAGATAAATCCATTGCTAAAAAACTTTCCCATCAATTGGGCGAGAGGGCTTTGCGATTAAAAGAAAAGTTTTCCCACTACGAAAGTCTGGAAGTTTTGGGACCTGCTGAGTCCCCCATTTCGAAACTTAAAGGGCAATTTCGCTACCATCTACTGATCAAAGGCCCCAAGGGTCCAGGAATTCAAAGTTTTATCAAGCAGTTGTTAGGAGACGAATCCTGGATTCCACCGAAGTCACGCATCATCGTGGACATTGACCCCCTTCACTTGATCTAAGCTATAATTAAAAAATGATAAGCTGCCCACGCTGCGGACTCCAAGTTCTTGATTTACATCCCATCGAAGCTAACCTCGGTCAGAAGTTGGCTGAATTGGGTGAGCTCACCAGCGGCTCGGTCTGTTTATCCTGCCTCACTGAACTTCGAAAAACAGCTTCTGGTGGAAAAGGCGGTCTTCTGCTGGCCGAAGAAAAAGCCAAAGAACAACATCGAATTCATCTTTGGAAAAGCCGTGTTTCACTGGTTAAAAATGGCCGCCAGCTCATGAGTCAAAAAATGTATTCTGAAGCGGCTGTGTCCTACGAAAAATATTTAAAAATTCTCGAAATTGTATTTGGAGTCGAAAAGGGACAATCTCTGACTCCAGAAAAGTTTAAAGATTCAGCACGCACGGAAGAGCTCACCATTGTGGCTTCTGTCTATTGGGACTTGCTTCGCATTTATGACACCAGTGACAAGTATGGAGAGCGACAACAACAAGCCGCTAGACAATTGGCCACATTCATCAAATTCACCCCCATTTTTCCTGATATCATTAAAAGAGCAGAATCCTTTGTCAAAAAAGCCAAGCACCCTGCCGCGATTAAATCCTTTCTTAAAATGGCCTCCGCAGAAAGGCCCCGTTGTTTTATTGCCAGCGCTGCTTTTGAGTCTCCTCTCTGTTCAGAAGTTCAAATTTTGCGCTGGTGGCGCGACAGTTATTTAAAAAAATCAACTTGGGGTCGAAAGTTTATTTTGCTGTATTATCGAGTTTCTCCGCGAGTCGCTGAAATATTGGACAATTCTAAAATCCTGCGACAACTCACTCGCACCCTTCTGCGCTACTTGATCAAATGCGTTAGCTAAAAACCTGAGATATTTCTTGCCAAGAATTCCGCTGCCGATAAGGATTTGGCCATGGTTTATGATTATGTTGTCATCGGTTCAGGACTCAGTGGTTTGATAATTGCCAATCGACTTTCTCAGGAGACTTCAAAAGTTCTTCTCCTTGAGGCCAGTGATCAATTGGGTGGTTGGCTCACACGCACTCATTTCTCTTTTGTTCCAGGTACAGACTCGGCCTTATCATCTGTGCAAAATTTAGAAACTTTACTGGGTTTAAAAATCCATGGTGAGACCATTGAATCTTCACCTCTCACTTTTGACTCTGGCGAATTCAAAAACTTTCTTGGTTTTGGCGACAGGGCTCCTGAATTTTACGATGAAATGTCTTATTTTTGCTCTTCGACGGAGCTCACACTGAAATTGCAACCCCATGAGTGGCTCCAACAATTGCAAAAAAGCTTTCAAGGACAAGTGGCCACTCGATCCATTGTGACCAAGTTTATCATTGAGAACAATCAAGTGGCGGCAGTTCTTGTCAATGGAACAAAAAAAATTCAAGGTAAGCAGTTCATTTACTGTGGTGATGTGAAGTTTTTAGAAAGACTCATTCCTGAAGATTTCAATCCTTCAAAAGTTCGAAATAAAATTTCTAAAACAAAAACTTGGACTCGTGCCTCACTTGTCATCAATCACGGCCATGTTGTGACTGAAAAAACAGATCTCCATATTTTAATCGGAACGGCTCAAGATGAAGTTGTCACTTGTGTGGGTCGATTTGATGGCCAGCAGAGCAATTGGCTGACCTTTGTATCCGATGAAGAGGCCGAAGATCCTGAAATCACTGCCCATGCACTGAAAAGAATTAAAAGACAAATCAAGCGGGCTTACCCTGACTCTCTACCTGAAACCATAACTGAAAAGATTGTTGTCCAGTCTGGGTTTGGCAGTCATTACGATATTAAGCTTAACGCCAATCAGTCCTGGCCAGATTTAGAAAACCTTTGGATGGGAGCATCCGGCTTCAATCGAGAGCGCAATATGATCGGCGCTCTTAAACAGGCCTTTTTGGTTTTAGGTGCACTCGGATTTTCCATTGAGAGCACCCCTACAATTCAAGAGGCTGAGCTTTAAAGATCAATTACCTCCTGATTTTTCACTAAATTAATGCGTAGCGCTAATGGTGAATACGCCCAACTCCTTTAACGAGATAAATACTCAAATTGAAAAGGGTTTGCACTTTGTGTCGAGCTTTGATATCCCCGTCAGTCAATACACACTCCGGATGACGATCTGGTCCTCTTTCGTGGTTGAAAGGGGTCATGTTTGTGGGAATTCCTTCCACAAGCTTTGATCTGGAGGCGGCTTAACCAGAAAACAGGAGAAAATATGGCAAGCATTACCATGAAAGAAATGCTCGATGCAGGTGTGCATTTCGGGCACCAAACTCAACGATGGAATCCAAAGATGAAACCCTACGTGTACACTTCACGTGGTGGGATTCACATCATCGACCTTCAAAAAACAATCGTGCGAGCTCAAAAAGCAGCTGATTTTGTTAAAGATGTAGCTGCCAATGGCGGTCGTTTGATTTTTGTTGGTACAAAAAAACAGGCCATTGAGCCCGTAACTGAAGCGGCTCAGCGTTGCGGTCAATACTATGTGACTAAGCGTTGGTTGGGCGGAATGCTCACTAACTTCGAAACAATCAAATCTTCTATCGATCACATGCGCAAAATTGATAAAATGAAAGAAAGTGGAGAACTTAACTTCCTCACTAAAAAAGAACGCGCAAAAATCGAAAAGGAATACCTTAAGCTTTCTGAGTTTTTAAACGGTATTCGTGACCTCAAGCAAATGCCTTCTGCTATGTTTGTTGTGGATCTTCCCAAAGAACATATCGCTGTAGCTGAAGCTAAGCGCTTGGGCATCCCAGTTGTGGGCATTGCTGATACCAATTCAGATCCTGAAAACATTGATTTTCCAATTCCTGGAAACGACGATGCCATTCGATCAATCAAGCTATTTGCAACTTTGATTGCAGATTCTTACATTGAAGGATTGAAGCTTTGGGAACAAAAAGTTCGCACAATGTCTGATAAACAATCTGATACAGTTAAAGAAACCAAGTCTGAAGAAAAAGAAGCTCCGAAAAAGCGTCCTGCTAAGGGTGGAGCGCGACCAGCTCGTGATGAAAAGAAATCTGAAGGACCTGCTGTTGTTAAAGTCACAAAAGCTCGTAAGCTCGTGGCCGCAGGAACTGCTGACGACGTTGAGATTCAAGCAGAACTCGACACTCAAGCTGATAAAACAGACGAAACTGCTGAGTAACCCAATACTGTTTTTATATTCTTCCTCGACTCTTAATAAAAGGGTCGAGGTTGCCTGATTAAAACTTAAGGAGACCTTATGTCTATATCTGCTACACAGGTTAAAGAACTGCGCGAAAAAACTAGCGCAGGAATGATGGATTGCAAAAAAGCTTTGGAAGAAACCAAAGGTGATTTTGAAGCTGCTGTTGAATGGCTTCGCAAAAAAGGTCTTTCTGCTGCTGCTAAAAAAGCGGGTCGTATCGCTGCAGAAGGTGCTGTTTTCGCTCAAGTTAAAAACAATGTGGGTGTCGTTGTTGAAATCAACTCTGAAACTGACTTTGTGGCTCGAAATGATGGTTTCCGAGCATTTGTTCAAAATGTAGCGGACCATGTTGCTGCAGCTAAAGGCACTGAAAACATTCTTCAACAAGCCTACACTAAAAACCCCTCTCAAACTGTTGAAGATCTTCTTAAAGAAAATATTGCCACCATCGGTGAAAACCTCGTTATTCGACGGGCTGAAAAATATGAAGCCACTGCTAATACTTTGGTTCATACCTACGTTCACGGAGAAGGTAAAATCGGGGTTTTACTTGAGGTTACTAAAGGCACTGGAGACACCCAGACCTACGCTCAAGATGTGGCTCTTCACATCGCAGCTATGAATCCAATGGCTATCTCTGGCGATCAAATGCCTGCCGAAGTCGTAGCTAAAGAAAAGGAAATCTTAAAAGCCAAAGCACTCGAGCAAGGTAAAAAGCCTGAAATGCTGGATAAAATTGTAGAGGGTCAAATTCGTAAGTTCTTAGCTGAAAGCTGCTTGAACGATCAGGCTTTTGTTAAAAATCCTGACCTCAAGGTTTCAGAGCACCTTAAAGCTGGCGGTGTTCAAGTTAAACGATTTGTTCGATTTGAGCTCGGCGAAGGAATCGAAAAGAAAAAAGATGACTTCGCTGCCGAAGTGGCTGCCCAAACAGCTGCTGCAATGAAGGGGCACTAATCCCGTGGGGAGTTTGAAGTTTAAACGCATTTTACTCAAACTCAGTGGTGAAGCCTTAGCTGGTAATCAAGGCCAGGGAATCAACCCACAGGTTATTCAACAAATCGCTCAGGATGTCGCTGACGCTCACAAGTCAGGTGTACAGATTGGTTTAGTTATTGGCGGTGGAAATATCTTCCGAGGTGTTTCCGCTTCTGCTCAAGGCATGGACCGAGCTAGCTCTGACTACATGGGGATGTTGGCCACAGTCATCAATGCATTGGCTCTGCAGGATGCCCTAGAAAAAGAGGGCGTTCCTACTCGAGTCCAATCAGCCATCGCCATGGCTGAAATCGCAGAGCCCTACATTCGACGAAAAGCCATTCGCCATCTTGAAAAGGGACGCATCGTTATTTTCGGGGCCGGCACTGGAAATCCTTTTTTTACGACTGATACGGCTGCCAGCCTGCGTGCAATGGAAATTAACGCTGAAGTGATCATGAAAGCTACAAAAGTGGATGGAATCTACGATAAGGACCCCGCCAAACATAAAGATGCAGTTAAGTTCTCTGAGATCAACTACATCGATGTTCTGAATCGCGGCCTACAGGTGATGGACTCAACAGCCATTAGCTTGTGCATGGATCATAAACTGCCTATCCTTACATTCGATCTAATGAAAAAGGGAAATATCTTGCGCGCCATTAATGGCGAAAAAATTGGTACTTTAGTTCACTAAAGGGAGATCCTCATGGTTGACGGAATAAAAAAACAGACACAAGAAAAAATGAACAAAACAGTCCTTTCCTTAGGAGAGGAACTTAAAAAAGTTCGAACTGGTCGAGCCCAGGTTTCCATGCTTGATAATATTAAAGTTAATTACTACGGCAATTTGTCGCCGCTCAATCAGGTGGCCTCTGTTTCCACTCCTGATGCTAAAACATTTCTAATTGCGCCGTGGGAAACTTCAATTTTAAAAGAGATCGAACAGGCCATTGTTAAATCAGATATTGGTATGGCTCCCATCAATGATGGAAAAGTGATTCGTTTAAAGGTTCCTGACCTCACAGAAGAGCGACGTAAAGATTTAGCTAAACAGGTGAGCAAAATTGCTGAGGACTCCCGAGTGGCCATTCGCCTTGCACGCCGTGACGCCAATGAAGCCCTAAAAAAGGCTTCAAAAGACAAACAGATCAGTGAAGATGAAACTAAAAAAGGTGAAACTGAAGTTCAAAAAATGACTGATGACTTTATTAAAAAAGTTGATCAGATCGCGAAAGAAAAAGAACAGAGTATTCTTTCAATTTAAGGAATTAAATGCTTTTGCCACGTCATCTTGCAATCATTATGGACGGCAATGGTCGCTGGGCAAAGCGTAAGGGAAAACTACGTCATTTTGGTCACATTCGTGGAACACAAGTGGCCAAAGACATCATCACCCATTGTGCTCGTCTCGGTATTCCTTTTTTGACTCTCTACGCTTTTTCTGCAGAAAACTGGCAGCGCCCCAGTGCTGAAGTCAGGATTCTGATGAAGCTACTTAAAAAGTACTTACAAAAAGAAGTGAAGGCTTTAATAAAAGAAAATATCCGGTTTCAAATTATTGGTGATCGCTCCCGTTTGTCATTGGATATTCTAAAAGTTATTGATGATACTGTGGACCAAACAAGGCATTGCTCGGGTATGACCTTAGTTTTTGCTCTCAGCTATGGGTCCCGCCAAGAAATACTGATGGCGACAAAAAAACTAGCTGAACAGGTTTCAGCTGGTAAATTATCAGCGGAATCAATCACTGAAGACCTTTTCGCTCAACAACTTCAAACTCATAGTTTCCCTGATCCTGATTTAATCTTGAGAACAAGTGGAGAAAAAAGAATTTCAAATTTTCTTCTTTGGCAGGCAGCTTATTCTGAATTTTATTTTTCAGATAAACTTTGGCCCGAGTTCACTGAACAGGATTTAGACACCGCGCTCATGGATTACTCTAAACGCGAAAGAAGATATGGCCGAACAAACCTCGAACATAACTCAGAATCAGCTTCTACTTAGAGTTCTTTCAGCAGCCATTGTACTAGCTTTGATTGGCTCAGCTTACTGGCTACTTGAAGATTGGGGCCTCAAGTTTTTTGTTCTCATGGCTGTACTGATTGGAAGTCGTGAACTCAATCGAGTGCTTTTTGGAAAAGCTGAACTCAGAACCAAAAGTATTATTTTTTACATTTTTAATTTACTCATTTTTCTTTTAAGTGCATGGCGCCCTCAACTGTCAGGCTTATTTTATTCTTTCTTTTTTGTGTGTTTCTGTGTCTGCCTTATTTCTTTAAATCGCCGCCATAATAATCTGGGTGAACTTTCCATTTACCAAGCCAAAGCAGCTCTGGGATTTTTTTATGTTGGTCTTCTTCCCTCATTTGCCTATCAGTTAATAACATTACCCTCGGGTAAGTTTTGGTTTATCAGTCTTCTTTGCATTGTTTTTGCGGGGGATATTGGGGCTTATTTTGTCGGCCGCAAGTTTGGAAATAAAAAAATAATGCCTCTGATCTCGCCCAAAAAAACTGTGGCTGGTGCTTTGGGAGGACTCGCTTTTTCAACCCTTGCTGGACTTTTGTGCAGTCAGTTTTTCCCCCAGATCATGGTCTGGAAATTTACAATTTTAGCGCTATTCACCGGTGTCATTGCCCAATATGGTGATTTTTTTGAGTCTTTACTGAAACGAGTCGCCAACTTAAAAGATTCAGGCGGTCTGATGCCCGGTCATGGCGGAGTGCTTGACCGTATTGACGGTGTTCTGTTTGCCTGCCCGGTATTTCTTCTTGGTGCCATAATGCTTGAAAAAGTCATTTAGTAACCAGACAATATTCTGATGGAAATACTACTCAAGCTTGGTCACGGATTTTGGTACACAGTTGTCCCTTTTATACTTCTTCTGGGAGTGCTGGTTTTTGTTCATGAACTTGGACATTTTCTTGTAGCACGGCTTTGCGGGGTTCGAGTTGAAGTCTTCAGTCTTGGATTCGGCAAAAAACTTTTACAGTATAAACGAGGCACTACCAATTATTGCATCTCACTCATACCCCTTGGTGGCTATGTTAAGATGTTTGGCGAACAGCCCGGTGATGCCATTTCTGAAGAATTAAAGTCGGTGTCCTTCACGCATAAGCATGTTCTGAAAAGAATGGCGATTGTGTTGGCCGGACCTATTATGAATCTCCTTTTTGCCATCTTTATATTTGGAGTAGTCGCTCTTCTGGGCGAAGAAAAAAGACCTGCCATTATTGGTGACATCCCTGAGACATCAGCAGCTCAGCTCGCTGGCTTCAAAGCAGGGGATGTCATCTTGAAATCCAATGGAATTGATGTAACCAATTGGGAACACTTTCAAACAACTTTAGATGAAGCACTTGGGCAAAAAATCACTCTACTTGTTAAGTCCGGTGATGAGTCCCCTCGTGAAATCATAGCTCAGGTCACTCCAACTGAAAACCCTAATCCACTGGCCAGCTCTCGAATTTCAGGCCAAATTGAGGGTTTACAGTTTTCTTCACGTGGTTCACACGTGGCGATTTTAGATGGCTCTTTACTTGAAGCTATCGGTTTGCAAACTGGAGATCGAATTTCATCTATCAACGGTAAAGAAATTCGTTTCTGGAGAGAGCTTGAAAACCAACTCAGTGGAATATCAATTGGTAATCAAGTTGCCATTGTTGCCGAAAGAAGGGATGAAAAAACTGAAAAAGTAGAGGCTTTGACAATTAACTTTGTTATGCCTGAGTTCAAAACATTAATGGATTTAGGAATTGAATCGCCCGAACTTTATCTTGCCCATGTATTTCCCAAATCACCCGCAGCCCTTGCTGGATTAGCTTTGGGCGACCGATTGATCGCCATCAACGAAGTTAAATTATCACAATGGGATCAAGTACTGAACACGATCAAAGGCCAATCTGAATCCAGTGGTCCCATCAATGTTTCTGTTATTCGCAACGGCGAAGAAAAGAAATTTTCAATTGAGCCCAAAATGACTGCCCACATGTTACCTTCAGGTAAGGAAGAAAAACGTTTTACCATTGGAATTTCACCTCTGATTTCTCTCGCAGGTGAAAAACCCATACTCGTCAAAGCTGCTGGATTTATTCCCATGCTATCCCGGGGGGTTGAAAAATCCTATGATTACACTGTCATGACTCTTTTGAGTTTTGTGCGACTCATTCAAGGTGAAATATCTCCTAAAAACGTGGGCGGTGTTATTTCCATTGGAACAGCAGCCAGTGAGTCCTTTAAGGCTGGCACAAATTATTTTTTACAAATGATGGGAATTATCTCCATCAGTTTGTTCGTTCTCAATTTACTACCCATTCCAGTCCTCGACGGTGGCCACCTTGTTTTTTACTCAGTTGAATTAATCAAAGGATCACCCATGAGCTTGGCAAAAATGGAGTTAGCGCAGCAAGTGGGCTTAGTTTTGCTCATGAGTTTAATGTTATTTGCTCTTTATAACGACTTTTATAGACTTTTTGGTTTCGGGACTTATTGATGTGGTCGCTGGCAATAGAATCAAGTACACAGGTTGCCAGCGTTGCTCTTTTTAATCAGAACCAAGTTGTTTCCAACAGAGAAAGTCGAATTCAGCGTTCCCACTCTGAAAATCTCAACTCATTTGTTAATGATCTTCTTGAAGAGTCAAAAATAACAGCAGCTGATTTAAAATTGATTTCAGTTGGCGTCGGTCCTGGAAGCTTCACAGGTATTCGTGTCTCTATTAATTTAGCAAAAACCCTTTCCTACTCGTGTAGCATTCCTATTGCGGCAGTGAATTCATTAGAAGCTTTAGCCTTGCCTTACGTCGATCAAAAGTGGCCTGTTTTATCACTCATCAATGCTTACAAAAACATGTCTTATTATGCTGTTTATATGAATGGGATTGAGTCTTTAAACACAATTCACAAGCCCCATGTAATACCCATGATTGAGATAAAAAAAATCATTGATTCCAAGCACTTAGTTATCGGTGATGGTTATTTGTTTTATGAAAAATTGATGCCTGAAAGTCTCCTGAGTTTAATGATTCGACCCACTTCGCCTGAGGATTTTCCAATGGCCTCGACCATCGGAAAAATAGGACTTCAAAAATTTGAAAAAGGCCAAACCTTTGACTGGAAATCTTTATCACCCCTTTATATTCGCTCCTCTGAAGCCGAAGAGACTGCACAGGGAATTGTGTGGTCGCCTCTCGACTTCAAGGAGTGATTTCAAGTGGAATTTGAAAAGGTGTCAGCAAAGGAAAAAGCAGACCCTTGTATCTGGGGAGTTTCCTCTGGTAAGGGCGGTGTCGGTAAAACTTTTATTTCAACTTCACTTGCACTGACAGTTTCAAAACTGGGCCATAATGTTGTTCTTGTTGATTTTGATTTAACGGGAGCTAACTCTCATACGGCTCTTGGAATTGAACCCTCCCACCTGAATTTAAGACACTATTTTGAATCTTCAAAATCCTTATCCGAGGTTATAATCAATACTCCTCATCCCCACCTTCAATACATACAGGGTTTTTGGGATGCTTGGGGACCTGTGAGTATCGAAAGCTCTCACATCAATCAGTTTTGGAAAGATTTAAAATCAATCAAGGCAGATTATATCATTTTGGATTTAGGAACGGGCTCTTATCAGCACCATCTTGATATTTTCAAACGTTGTGATGAAAAGTTTCTTATTACAACCCCAGAGCCCACGAGCATCGAGAAAACCTACAGATTTATAGAGTCATTCATTTGTTCAACACTCAAAGAAAATTCGACCTCTGAAGCCTTTGGTAGGCTTATGTATGTACTTCGTGACCATCGCCAAAGAATATTACCAGAACCTTTCTCTTTTAAACGCTATCTCCAAAGCCATGATGGTTTTATATTTGATCACTTCGAACAGCTCTCCAAAAAACCGATTCAATTAATCGTCAATTCTGTTCGCAGTCCTCAACAGGCGGAGTTAGGGCACTCGATGAGATCTGTGGCCTACAAATATTACGATATCGCCCTTGAGTTCGCGGCCGCCATCGACTTTGACAATGCGGTGTGGCAGTCCCTGAGAAACCGTGAACCCGTTTTAATTGCTCAACCCTTCACGCCTCTTTCGGGACAGTTTCTATCACTATGTAAACATATGATTGATCCTGAAGAGCTTCGCGCCGTAATATAATTATATGCCGCAGTTACCAAAGCATAATTATTACGAAGTTTTAGAGCTACCAACAAATGCGGCTCAACATGAAGTGACGACGGCTTACGACAGAGCCAAAAGAACTTATTCAGGTGAAAACCCTGCCATCTACACAGTCTTCACAGACACAGAGGCAAGGGAACTGCTGTCACTGATTGAAGAGGCCTACTCAGTTCTGGGAAATAAAACACTTCGTTCAATTTATGATCAAAGGCTTTTATCAAATCAATTTTCTTTAGATGATTTGAGCTACAGTTCAATTTTAGGCGCCAGTAAGCAGTATTACCCAGAACCTAAACCAGAAATGCGAAAGCCTGTTTATCAAAAAAATCCTGATTTTGAAAAAGAGATTCAAAACCAAGTGAGTTGGACGGGCGAATTTCTCAAAAGAGTCCGAGAATATAAGGGACTTTCCATTGAAAGAATCAGTGAGAAAACGAAAATTAATCCTTACTACATTACTTCCATCGAAAAAATGGATGTGAATGGTTTGCCTGCAAGTGTTTTTGTGCGAGGTTATGTCAGCCAAATTGCAAAAGAACTTGGACTTAATGAAAAATCTGTCGCTGACTCTTACATCAATCTATTCAAAAAGAAAAACTAGTGCCTGATAGAAAAATTGAAATTTTAGTTGAGGCCTCACAGTTGCCGATACGAATTGATCGATATTTGTCGACTCTTCCTGAAATTGGATCACGCTCGAGAGCCGATCACTTAATTAGTCATCAACGAATCTTACTCAACGGGAAACTAACAAAATCTTCCCAAATTATAAAACCCGGAGATCGAGTTGAAATCTCATTACCATTGGAAAAAAAGCGAACTCTTGAGCCCTACGCTTTTCCCCTGGATATCAAGTATGAGGACTCTCATCTTTTAGTCATCAACAAGCCAGCGGGATTAGTCGTGCACCCTGCTGCCGGCCATGAGTCAGACACTTTGGTAAACGCATTATTAAATCACACCCAAGATCTTTCTATGAAATTCAACGAAGAAAGGCCTGGAATCGTTCACAGAATTGATAAAGAAACAAGTGGTCTACTTGTAGTTGCTAAGAATGATTTTTCACACGAAAAATTAGTCAAACAGTTTCAGGAGCGCACCATCCGTCGAATCTATAAGGCAGTTTGCTATGGAGAACCTCAACCCTCATCAGGAAGGCGCGAGTCCAACATTGGTCGACATCCCGTGGATAGGAAACGAATGGCCTCCGTCGAAAATGGAAAGTGGGCGGCCACAAATTATTGGAAAACTCATACTTCTCACGGTTTATCAATGGTGACATTAAAGCTCGAAACAGGTCGCACTCATCAAATACGAGTTCATATGAGTGAAATGGGGCATCCACTTGTGGGTGATTATCTTTATGGATCTCAAAAGAAAATTAAGTCAATAAAGTCTTCGTCTGTTCAAAATGATATTCGAAGCCTAGGTCGCTTTTTATTACATGCAGAAATATTGGGATTTTCCCATCCACAATCAAATGAATGGCTTGAATTTTCTGTTGATTGGCCTGCTCAAGACAAAATCTTGATAAAGAAATGGGGGCTGGATGAACTTTGAGGAAGATGATCTCGGTTTCCAACTGCATGATAGTCATTATATTGTTTTCTTTGGAAAGCACTCAGCCCAAATCAATTTATTAAGAAAAAAGTATCCCTATTTGGATTTTGCCAGTGTTAAACAGGTTCATGGGGATCAGACTTTTCACTGCACTCAGGCCGGTTTGGACTTGGCAACTGCGGATGGAATTCATTCCAACTTGTCGAAACTTGGTCTTATTGTCAAAACCGCTGACTGTGTTCCTATTCTGGGCTTTCACAAAAAAAAATTTCATTTACTTTCCATTCATGCTGGTTGGCGTGGAGTTGCCAATCAAATTACTAAGAAATCATTTTTGAGCCTTCCTGGGCAGATGAGTCCTGAAGATTGGCAGATTTTTATTGGACCGCATTTACAAAAAAATTCATTTTTAGTCCAAGATGATTGTCTAAAATTATTAGCAGCTAGCACATCTCTAAGCACAGATATGTGGTCAGAGTGGATAGAAAGTGGCTGGCTTGTAGATCTTAATGTTCTTTTGCTGGATCAACTTGTAAGCCTAGGGATTCAAGCAGATCAAATTAAATGGCTTAATTTGGATACAAAATCTGATTTGCGATTTCACTCCCATCGCCGAGATCGTGAGCTCTCTGGCAGGCAAATCAGCTTCATAGCTAGACTTTAGGAAATAGAGATTTACTCGTTGCCTGCCATTTATAAGAATTAATTATGCTCTTTTTTGATATTATATTTTGTTCGATCTTTATCTTATCTATTTATATTTTCATACGAACCCCTATTCACAAGAGGTTTGAAAGTCCCAGCTGGATTGATCCAATTACAGGCTTCGTCTTAACTCTCTTTGTGCTGATATATGTTTACACTTTTCACTACGCCCCACGCCTTGTTCCCGAATCCGCAACAAGTCCCTGTGGTCAACTTTCCAAACAAATTGAGTGCTATAACATCACAACTGAAACCTGTATGGTGGCTTGGACAGCTTCTCGTGGAGGCTGTGATGAAAAAATGGCTGAAATTCAAAAAGAGCGACCAGCGGCCCTTTTAGGGGCTTCACTAGAATTATGTATAAGTCGCAACTTTGATAAAGCCATGAAGTTTAATAGAAAAAATGAAAGCACCAACAGCTGCCGTGGATACTTCTCAAAAATTCAAAATCAATAAAAAACTCAATTGAAAACTTGTTAGACACTGACACTTATTGTCGCTTTTGAAATCTTTTCTACATAATCAAACTCTCAAAACATGATTATTGGTCAAAAATACGGAATAGAAACTGCTAACTCCATGGGACTGAACAAAACATTGGAGTTTAATCCGTATGGAAATCTTGGCTGCTCAACTTAAAAACCTGCTTAAATTTTTATTTTTTTCATTTCTTTTATTTCCCACACAGGGCTACAGCTATGAGGCTTTTTTCAGAAATGATGATTTCGCCATGGCCATCACTGCCCCCGAGATTTACTCCCGCAGTGTTCAGCCCATACTGGACATGCGATGTGCCGCCTGCCACTCATGCCGTGAAGCCCAATGTGGTCTTAAATTAACATCGCCTGAAGGACTTCAGCGCGGAGGTCATGATAAATATCTTCTAGGAAGCACATTCTCTCCTGGGATACGCTCAAAGATTTTTCATGATGGCAAAAATGAATCGGACTGGCGAAAAAAAGGCTTCTACTCGATCACTCAGGCAACACCTCAAATGCAAAGTGTCGGAAATTCTTCAGGCAGATACTCAATTTTTGCTGCAGCCATTTTGAATAAATTTAATCCAAACCATAAATCTGTGAATGCTAATCTTTTGGATGAAGAGCAAAACATGTGTCGGGCAGGCCAGAAAGATTTAAATTTAGTCACAGCCATGCCCTACAAAATGGCCCCCATGAGCCAAAGAGAAACTCAAACACTTCTCAATTGGGCCAACAGTGTCGCTCGAGAGCAAATTTTACAGCAAGCTATTGATAATCAGGAAAGATCGGTTCCCAAAAATCAAATGGCTGTAAAAGAATGGGAAGATTTTTTTAATCACCCGTCTAATAAGGCCAAATGGACTTCCCGATATCTTTACGAAAAGCTTTTCTTAGCACGCTTCTACATCAAAGAGTCTCCAGGGGAGTTTTTCGAATTAGTCAGATCTAGGACGCCGACAGGGCAAGATATTGATGTTATTTCAACACTCAAAGCCTTCGATAAGCCAGCAGACGTATTTTATTACCGGCTATTTAAGGTGCGCACCACCCTGATGAACAAAGATCATTTTGTTTACGAAGTGGATAGATCTGAACTGTCTGATCTTAAAAATCTTTTTTGGAATGCTAAATGGAGTAAAAAAGAATCTGAAATGCCCTTTAATTTCAACGAAACAAATCCACTCATCGCTTTTAGGTTTATACCTGCTAAAAGTCGGTACACTTGGATGCTAGAGAATTCAAAGTTATTACTTGATATATCGGCTCGAGCCCAAAATTGTAGAACAATCGGAGCTGGAGCCCCTTACTGGGACAACATGCTTCACATTTTTTTGAAACCAGAATCGGATGTAACTGTTATCAACGAGGATTTTGCCGAAAACGCAGGACATGTACTCAGAATTCCCAGAACACACAATGGTAGACATAGTATTCTGGATGAATTTTTAAGTGATCAGATGGAATACTCTAAGATTAAACAGGTCATGCTAAAAAAGCACCGCCCGAATGGTTTTTTGATGTCTGATATTTGGGATGGAGATAGTGGTGATAATAAAAATGCCATTGTAACTGTTCTTCGCCATGAGTGGACAGCTGCCGCCTATCAAGGACAAATGGGAGCAACCCCCAGGTCTGTTTTGTTGTTAGACTATGCCCTTTTCGAAAGATATTTTTATTTATGTAATGTCGCAACAGAAATCACTGAACCCACGATCAAGCAAGGTGCTGTGGTTAATTATTTATTTGATGTTAAAAAAGAAGGTGAAGATCAATTTTTGTCTTTCATGGATGAAAAATTGAGAAGATCTATCCGACAAAATTTAGTTCAAGGTTTTGATGTCGATAAAGAGTTTGGTCCAACATTCTCTCTTACTCAGAATCCTGCAAATGAAAAAATTGATTTTGATAACAATAACGTCTACGGAAGTTTTATTAAAAATTTCTTGATCAAAAGATTCAGTCCTCAAATTATTGGATCAAAAAGTCTCATTATTGAAAACAAAGATGCAAAATTTAGTTCTATTTCTCAAGAAATTAGAAAAAACTTAAACCCCAATGCTCAGCAATTATTTGCATCACATCTACCAAACGTAAGTTACCTCTTGGTTCTTGACCAAGGTAAAATTGAATACTTTTCGTTGCTTGCAAATAGATATTATTCGAGTCGAAACCAATTAGGACTTCTCAACAATATAAAGTATGACAAGTCCACACGCGTGCCGACTCGGGATCTCATTGAAGTTTATGATGGCATTGAGTCTAATTTCCCCGAGAAGTTTTTCATTGTGAAAGCGGAAAATTTAGTAAGCTTTCTTCAAGACATGAAAGCTATCAGAACTCGTGAAGATTATCTAAGTTTCAGTTCAAAACATGGTTTGGATCAAAACCATAAGTTTTTTTGGAACTATATGGACTCTATCAATGCCTTCTTTATTCGCGAAAATCCACTTGAGGGCGGCATCATCGACCTTCATAAATATGGAAGCGTAGATCTTAGTCCTCCTCAATAGAGGAGGACTTTTGCAAGGGATTGATTTTCGATCTGGCAGAATTTTCATGCAGTTGGCGAAGGTCGACATTGTTCTCAAAAAGCTCTGCTAAAATATGTTGCTGCTCTTTAGTTAAGTCCTGCATGTCCATACTTGTTATCATTTTTACCCAATCAGCTTCATTTCCTGAGGGCGTGATCAGTTTAAAGTATGGGTTTACAAACTGAGCTGGTACAGATTCTAATCTTTTTTGAAGATCAAATAGGCTTGTTTGCTCTCCAATTCGAATTTTATTTGAGACAAAATTGAAAGCCTCTGCTACGTATCCTTGCATTTCATGTGTTTGTAGTAGTTGATAGATCATCCAATGATTGGGTGGAATCATAAAATTTGTAAAATTAGCCTCATTGTTTCCCATGTATTCAAGATAAGAAGTCAGAAATTCTGAGCTTGGTTTTGTTTTAGAGGATTTTGCTACTAACATAATAGTGGAGATTTGATTGTTGAGAGCAGGATTTTCAAAAGCTCTTCTTTGGATATTGTGAATCACCCGGAGATCTAGACTGAGCTCCATTTCTTGAGCAAATTTTTGAATTTTTGTATGTGGTCTGAAGCTTTTTGTTTCCCCTTTAAGATTTGCTGAAAAAACATATCCTGCTAAAATTCTTTGGTAGTCCTCTGCACTTAATAAAGAGTCTTCCACAATTTTAATTTCAGATACACGGTTAACTTGGCTATTCAAAAGGAGCTCTAAAGCAATTCTAATAGGCTGACTTTGTTCTGAGATAATCACATCAACCCAAACTTTGATGTCCAAGTTATCTAATGATTTTATTGAGTCTGTATTTTTTAGATCCACCTTGGCGCTCTCCACTTTAACTAAATGCACAGAAATTAGCTCTTCATTGGCATTCAGAATAAGTGCCTTTTTTATTGCAGGAGTGAGAGCTCGAGGTAAGTACTCCAACAGCCGTGCATTTCGAGTAGAAAAAATTTGGCTGTCGTCGGCCTCTTTAACTCTTCTTTGAGTATTTTTTAGAATTGATTTAAGTCTTTTCACTTCTCGATCGTACTTGCTTAAATTTTGGTAGCCTTCTGTAGAGCTTAGCCCCAATGTGGCCCAGCGAATAAGTGGCCAGTCTCTTATCCAAACTCTTTCGAGCTTTGCTTTTTCACGAAGTTGTTCGTTGGTTTGAATTTCAACTTCAAGCTCCTCTATTTTTTTGTAGAGATCTCTTACAAATTGAATTTTCCCATTAGCGATTCTACCTAAAGTGCTATTGCCTGGAATGTTTCTTTCAGACTTATCAGACGTATAATACCCTGGGTAATTTTGTGTAGTTTCCCGACAAGTCATAGAGAGGGCCGTCTCAGAAATAGAATTTAACAGAGCTACTAACAAAAATAATTGAATTGCGACTTTACTCATGAGACCTCCGACTGCTGATGTTGCATTCGAAGTGCCACCTATAAAATGTCTCTTTCTGATTCGTTTTATTGCCGTATTTTATGAAAACTTTAATCATTGTTTATTACTAAACACTTGGGTTTTACCTTATCTCAAATTTTATTGATTTTATTTTGCCAAAATAGAGCCTAATAAATTGAGATTTTACAATTCTAAAAAAGTTATTAGTTTTGACCCTGGCGTGTTAGTTGCAGAACTTTCATTCCAATTGGCTTATGATTATAAATAATTATTTTCTCATTTTGAGACTCTTCCTCTCTTGCTTGTTAATTTTACTTTTTTTATGGAGCTCTATAGCCAGATCACAATCGTTTTTAAACTTTGAGAGTCTGGTTGATCAAATGCATAATACCGACGACATGGCACTTGAAATAGCGACGCCCTTTCAAGATTCTTACTTTTCTTATCTACAAAAACGCTTTGCAAATCAAAAGTTGAATGAGATTTTATTCATTGAGCGCCCTGGAATTTCCGGACCAAGATTTAGTTTAAGCGACTTAAAGAGAATTAGTTTATCAGTTCGTGAAATTTTAAGAGCAGAACCTAGTCTTCAAAATAGAATGCATAAAACTTTTGAATTTCCCGCTTTTAGACTTGATTCATCTGCCACTTTCATTCCAGAAGAAAACATCGACTTTTACTCCAATTTATATTCTCGAGTTCATTTGTTGCGTTCAAAGTACTCAGGTGAGTTTGATGACGATAGAATTAAAAGAGCTTTTTCAATTTGGCTTAAGGACAGAAACTCTACTGATAAAACCAGAGAGTTATTAGATTTTTTGATTTTGTCATCTATTTCACCAACTGCACTAAGCCGGTACACAAGTGTTTCTTCGTCTGTTCTTTTGTTGCACTGGAATTATGTTCTCAAGTCAGCCTATGAGTCAGGAACTCGGCTTAAGTTACCGCAAAGGCTGCTTGAATCTCTTTTGCAATTATCAAGTTTTCCAGATTTTGACCCCAAACCCCTTCTCCGAGGTCTTATAGCAATTCCCATGACTTTAGAAGAAGCTATTTTCAAGGGCGTTGGCCCAGGTGAATGTGTCAGAACATCAGTTTTTCGCTATATTGATAGTTTTTTTGAAGACACAAAAGTCTTAAAAATTCTAAAAGATGGAGTTGAAGTCGGTTATTTTACAATTTACGAAACAGTCAATAAGAGAGGACAAAATATTTGGCTAATCGAGACAATTCAGGGGCCAATTGTAAGGTTAGCCAAAAATAAGACATCTGTGGTCGATCACTTAATTGCTTCGCTACAAACTTTATCAGCTCAGTCCAATGCATTAATTGCAGTTCCTGGCCAATCGATGAATACCTACAATTTTAAAGAAATTTCATCAACTTTGATCAGTAGCCGAGAGTATGCAGCAGGTTTTAATACACTTGTCGACTATAAAAACAATTCGAGTATTGAACCACTTAATCAAATTGCACTGCAAGGTCACTCTTCATTGGATCAATTAATTATTCAAACTGCTGGATATAAGAAATCATCAATAGTGAATGCAATGAGTCTTAATAATGGTAATGTTAGGGTCCTAGCTCCTAGCTATAACTTAGAGTCCAACTTTCTAGAAGTTTATGTAAGATTGTTTTCTAATTTCCTAGGTAGACCAGTCAATTTGCCCTCTGAATCTCTTCATCCCGTGCTAAGAAAGGCTTACCTGCATTCAGCTTCCAATGATTTTTCTTCAAAAAAATTAGTTTTTGATATTTTTAAAAGATTTGAATCAGAAGGAGATTTTTCTCATGCTGAAATTGTTCAAAGTCTTGTCTATAAGCAACTACCGAAACAACTATGGGACAAATCTTTTCATAAAAAGCTTCTTTACGTCGAAAATAGAATTAAAACAGTTATTCTAAGTGATAAAGTTGCCACAGAGCTGAAAGCTGAAATTCTACTATCAGCTGAAAGTTGGGATGAGTTTATCTCTGTCATTCGACTTGGTGACAAAGGAAGTAGTTTTTCGACACTTCTTTTGCAAGCCCTTAATCACTTCGCGAAACTTAATAATCAATCTAATTGGGTTGAAGTTTATATGGATTTTCTAAAGTTGACCCAAAACCCTTCTCAAGATTTTTTACTTTCCTTAATAATAAGCGATAAAATTAAATCTGCAGATGAATTTTTAAAGTTTAGTCAAATTGCTGCTGGAAAATCTGGCTCTATGCGGTGGGATGATATTATGGCACGCTCTGCTTTTTTAGCACAGGAAAGTCGAAGATTTACTGATTTTGCTATTGCAGATGAAAAATTTATTTTTTTTGATAATTTATTGGCATTGCTCAATGAAGGGGCTGACTTACAAGTTAGAACCGACTTGGCTGAGACATTTCTTACAATTGAAGAACTTCAGAAACTTCGTTTGATCGGGCATGGAAAGTACTCCAACTTTTCAAAATTTGGTCGAAAAGTTTACAAAGGGATAATTTTAGAGACTTTTCGTCGTATTACTAAAAACATGTCTATTCATGAGATATTGAAGAGGGAAATTTTGTTCCCAGAAATTCTAAAAGACTTTGATCGTGTTGCTATTACCGAATTCATTCGAATTTTAGCTCCGAAGTTTCAATCAACAAATGAAATTTATACTGTTATCAAAACACTTAGATTAAACCACGAAGTTTTGTCACTTCCTAGCTTTTTGTCTGACTTAGATCCAAAACTTATTGTCGAAATAATTTTGAATGATATTTCAGTATCATTAAAGTTTTTTTCGAAATTGCGAATTGGAACAATTGATGCAATTTTTGCCGCAGAAACTGCGGAACTGCCAGATAATAAAAATAACTTTAGTCTATTAGGAAAACTAAAGATCCTTTGGAAAACAAGATCGTCTAGGATAATTCACCCAGATGATGCAATACACTTATCTAAAGTTCTTACTGCCTTGGAACGCCAACCTGATTTGCTGGCTGAATTTATTCTCAAATCGAGTCTATTTAATAAGTCATTCCAGCTTAATTTAGAATTGGTCGAACATAAAAACTTACTTTTCATAGCTAACTCAATTGCAAGAAATCTTAAACCTGAGGTTACATCTCGTCTCAATAAAGTATTTGAAAATCGACTTTTTCAAAATGATATTTCAATAAACCAGAATACAGAGTTAACGGCCTATTCAATAGGGGGTAAATTAAAATCGAAATGTCATAGTTCTCTCAAGCTTAGAGAGTAGAGCTGTAAAGTTGTAGAACCGACAAAAGTGTTAGTTTTATTTTAGTAACTTGAGTGGGGCCTGAGAAAAGGCTCTGAGAGAGGAGACTAAAATGGTGGCTTGAGACGGAATTGAACCGCCGACACAAGGATTTTCAGTCCTCTGCTCTACCAACTGAGCTACCAAGCCACTGGAATAATTGCGGAGAGAGTTAAGTAACTTTAGTGACCTTGTTAAGTCAACCTTTCACCTGATCAAGAGCCCATTTTAAATCACTAATTAAGTCTTCAACATCTTCTATACCCACTGAAAGACGCACCAGAGAGTCGTCAATTCCAAGAGCCTTTCGATTTTCCAAAGGAACGCTAGCGTGCGTCATAATTGCTGGGTGCTCAATTAGGGATTCAACGCCGCCTAAGCTTTCAGCCAATGCAAAAATCTTAACATTTTCTAACAAAGTCCGCGCTTCTGTCAGACCACCTTTCATAAAAAAGGTGATCATACCCCCCATACCGGACATCTGTTCTCGGGCCAAGGAATGTTGGGGATGGGAAGACAAACCAGGATAAAGAACTTTAGCTACCTTTGAGTGAGATTCTAAAAAGTGTGCCACTTGCAGTGCATTTTCAGCATGGGCACGCATTCGAATGGGCAGTGTTTTGAGGCTTCTCAAGGCCATAAAAGCATCAAACGGACTTTGAATTCCCCCCATGGAATTACTCAGAAATGCCATTCTTTCAGCTAAGTCAGCTCGATTGGTCACAACCACACCACTCACAAGATCAGAATGGCCACCTATGTACTTTGTCGCTGAATGAACAACCATATCAGCACCCAAGTTTAAGGGCTTCTGAAAGTAAGGACTCATAAAAGTATTGTCGACAACAACTAAAATACCGCGAGCTTTTGCCAGTTGAGCAATTTTTCTAATATCGACCAACTTTAAAGTGGGGTTGGTTGGCGTTTCCAACCAAACCATTTTTGTATTGGATTTAATGGCTTTTTCAAACTCTCCCGCAAGGGTGAGATTAGGGTAAGAAAATTCAAGACCATTATTTTTTAGTACTTTATCAAATAGGCGAAAAGTTCCACCGTACATATCATCATTAGCAATGATATGGTCACCTTGCTTAAGTAAATGCAAAATAGTGGTGGTGGCCGCACAACCTGAAGCAAAGGCAAACCCGTGAGTTCCATCCTCAAGACTGGCGATACAATTTTCGAATGCTCGTCGTGTTGGATTGTGTGTGCGAGAGTACTCCCAACCCTTATGAACACCCGGGGAGGATTGCACATATGTTGAGGTCAAATAAACAGGGGTCATGATAGCCCCTGTGCTGGGATCTGGTTCTTGTCCGGCATGAATGGCTCTTGTTGCGAAACCTGTCTTTTTCACTAGAACTCCCATTTCCACTCTTGGTAGAGGTCATTGACTTTAACGACCCTTGCAAAAGTTTGTTTTTGATCTCTATCTATCAATTTGTTTTCAATCAGCCACTCGTCATTAAAAGCTTTACTCAAATAAGCGCGGCCGTTATCAGGCATCATCACTAGGATCACGGATGGTTTTGTTAATTTTTTTGAATACTTTATTGCCCCCACCAAAGCCAAAGCGCTTGAGGGGCCAACACATAAGCCCTCTTCTGCAATTAACCTTCTAGTCATTTGAAAGGCCTCTTCGTCATTAACTCTTTCAAAATCATCCATATATTTGAACTGCACGTTATCAGGAAGCATGTCCTCGCCTACCCCTTCAACTTTGTAGGGCTTGGCAGGCTCGAGTACTTTTCCAGAATAAAAGAGATCATATAAAATGCTGCCAACAGGATCTGCGCAAAGGATTTTTATCTCTTTATTTTTTTCTTTTAAGAATCGCCCAACACCTGAGACAGTCCCCCCTGTACCAGCTCCGCCAACAAAAACATCGATTTTTCCGTCCAGCTGTTCCCAAATCTCAGGTCCCGTCGTCATGTAGTGCTGTTGAGGGTTGTCGGGATTATGATACTGGTTTGTATAAAGTGAGTTGGCGGTGTTTTTAGCTATTTTTTTTGCTACTTCGTAGTGACTTCTTGGATCCTCAGGCTCAACGCCCGTGGGGGTCATAACCACCAAAGCTCCAAAGGCTTTTAAAATGTCTTGTTTTTCTTTACTAATTTTTTCTGGCATTACGAAAATACATTTGTAGCCCTTCACGGCAGCCACTAGCGCCAGACCTAGGCCTGTATTACCAGAAGTCGCTTCGACAATAGTTCCTCCTGGTTTTATTTCGCCTCGCTTTTCAGCTTGTTCCACAATGGCCAAAGCCACTCGATCTTTAATGCTTCCACCGGGATTAAAACTTTCAATTTTTGCCAAGAAAGTGTGAGGTGAGTTATCAACGACCTTGTTGAGTTTAATGATTGGAGAATGTCCAATCGTGCTTAAAATACTGGAGTGAATACTTGAGTTTGGCATGTGCCTGTTTTATCTACCCTGAAGAAGAAGAACAACTATTTTAACTAAAACGCACCCAAGAACCCCATGACTAGCGGCCCGATAAGTATAATTGCGCAGGCAGGAAAAAAAAACAGGGCCAGAGGAATCAACATTAAAAAGGGCAAACGGTCCATTTTTCTTTGAAATTCCAGTTCAATTTGAAAGTGGATCTCATCTTCAAGCTCTCGAATCATAGTTAATATGGGCTCTCCCTTTAATCCCTTTTCTAATACGAGTAATATCTGCTGTCTTAACAGATTGCTCTGTTCAGACCTAATTTGATCTGTTGAGTGGCCCTGCTGAAGCCTCGCCAACCAGCGTGTCACTTCGGGTTGCCAATCGTCTTTTTCAGATTTGATGTATTTTTGAATTCCTTGCCTTGGACTGTGCCCCATTTCTAAGTTCTTTTTTACTGACCAGAGCAAGCGTAGCGGTGGAACTATATTTTCCACTTTATCCTCCTCGCTAAAAGCTGACTGATAAAAATTCCTAAAAGAAATAAAATCCAGGCGGGTATCAATAGTTCCAAACTCTGACCCTCTTGGTGGTTAGAAATAAAAATCAGATTTAAAGAAATAAACAAGAGCGACATGAATTTGATCTGAAGTTTTGGTCCAGATAGAATTTGCTCGCATTTTTTCTCAAATTTGACCTCAGATCGAATTGAATGCCGTAAAGCGATCAGTTGTTCCGTGGTTTTAACTCGAGATTTGTGAACTTCCACCATTTCACAAATAAAACTATTGAACCAATTTGATTCAG
>JBKDFX010000051.1:0-4663 GCA_046336825.1 Bdellovibrionales bacterium
CAACAGTACATGGCGGTGGCGCATAAAGGCTCTAAAGCAGCAGGATTCGATCGTGAGTTAGATTATGAACTAAAAGAGCTCATGCAACTTCGACAAATGATGATTCAGTGCCAGTCCACCCAGGCCTGTGCCCGCCCTCAACGTCGCTGAGCCGGTTGGCATCGAGGAAGTCCACGAACACTGAAGGTTCTTTCGCTGGCGATTCCAACAAACTTTGAAGAGGCCACCACGGCCTCTCCCATTCCTAATCTTTGCAACTTTAATTCAAAACTTCTTTTCTTAGTTCGCCCCAACTCGTGTCCACTTAAGGACATGAGTAAAGTTCCCTTACCGTAATAACCCAACTCAGGTTGAAAATGAGTCGAGAATTCATTTACAAAGTGACCATTTGAATCTTGAAAATGGGCTCGTTTAATTTGAATTTGTGGAATGACTTGTGGTGAATATCCTAGTTTTTTTAAATTTTCGACGACTTCTGCCGTTTCTTTTCCTAGATGGGGCATAAAAACAGCACAGTCCAAAACACCAATGCTTTGCCTATCAACATCGATAAGACGAGCTGTCATCGCTAGAGGCTTTGCATGAACAGCCACGGCATAAATCAAACTCAACAACAATGAATAGAGAAGCCATTCCTTCATTCAACACCTCAAAGAGACATCAATTCTATTGCAAAATTGAAACACATTTAGGTTTCAATTTGAGACAGTGAGATTGAGTTAAATTTCAGCTGGTGGATTCATGGTGTCGAAGAACCAAAAATGGGCAGATTTAAATCTAAAAATAGTTACTTTGAATTCTAAACATTAGTCCTTTGATACTAGTATCATCTGGATAGTTTATGCCTGGATTAGTCTTAGTAACAGAGTATGAAATCACAAGTAAGTCACCATCAATTTGCCTTTTACCAACTCCAAAATCAAAACGACTTAATTGGGCTCCACTTTGCTCCTGTTTGAGGAGGTATTTTTGTCCACCAATTTCAATAAAGTGACGACCGCTTTTGTCAATGTCTAAGCGTCCGCGAAGTCCAAGTGAAAAATTATCAGGCCTTTCCCCTCCTGGAAACATAGAAATCAAATCTGCAGCCAAGAAAACTTCAACCTGTAAACCTTGATTTAAAAAATTTAGCCCAGTCCCTGCACTCAATTGTGAGGGAATAATAAATAACATTTCTCCACTAAATGAATTTGTAAAATAGCGATGATTTTGCTTTTGACACATCTAAGGTGCTTTTATCAATTACAGTCGAAGACTTAAATTCATTTCCGTAAAGGTCAACATTTTGAGCAAAAGATGATGAGCCAAAAGAAATGATTCCTAATAATGAAAAAAATGAAATTAAGTTCGACATAAATACTCCTTAATAAAATTGAATACTAGATCTTAAGCTATTAAAATTTTTTGATACCGATCAAAAAATTGTGGAATAAACTTCTCTTTATTCAAAAAGAACGATCATTACGTGTTAAAATACTTGCAGGTTTCATTCCATAATGGAATCAATTTAAATTTGTTTAGAAGGCAAATTAGTGTTTAAATGATCTCAAACTGAGCCGCTGACAGTTTCCGTCAAAAAGTTAGACAGTGCAATTTTTTTGATTTTTCGAATAAAGTTTTTTGCATTCAAAACTGCGTTACGGTTTCTTTGTGTTATAAATCCATTGAGTTGGATGTATGACAAGGGGGCCTTTTTATTTCTGGAACTCACAAAGTAATTTCATAAAATTTTCAATGTTACTTATTTCAAAAATTTCCTTTAAAGGCTTTCCGTATTTCAGCTGATCTTAGCAGTGAAAAATCTGTTTGATACCTAATGTATGTCCGGGTTCGTAAATGCATTTGTAACAATGATTAAATCACTATTGATAAAATCAGGTGTTGAATGTCTGGACTATGTAAAAGACAACTTTGTTGCGAAAAGCCTTTTGAATTTTTCCTATACGATAGACATAGGCTCCTGGCATTTGAAACCCACCCGCTCAGAGGCGACATAAACAGGCCCCATTCAATAAGCCAGCTATAAACCACAGCACTTAACCGTTTCTGACCAGAGCAATTTCTTCAATTTCAATTGAATTCTTAAGTGAAATGTACTTCGTTTCGATGAGTCTCATAAAGAATTCTTCAAGAGTTCCTCATAACGAATTTGAAAGATCAAGCCCTGTCTCAATTTGAGAAAACAGGATCGTCATGGATGCCTTTGAAGATGTGAACGACACACACCCGAGGCCCCTGTTCGAGGACTACCAATTGAGATTCCTTGAGAATGAAAGAGGGATCGAAGCACTGGCAGACCTGAAAGTTTTTGTGCGCGTGCACTTGAATCGTGTGTTAAAGCAGCTTCAATGAAGCCCTTAATAAAGATCCATTCCATCGTTAGGTTAACTTTTTGAAGAGACCTGACCTGTGAATCTATGTCATTCAACTTTTCTTGTACACTTCCCAAAATTGAATAATTCACTTGGGGCTTAATTTGAGGATCCAGTACTTTTAAAACCGTAGCACCTAAGCTATAGAGGTCAGTGAGAACACTCATAGGAGATCCGGCATAAACAATTTCAGGAGCGGTGTATCCCATTGTCCTCGATGACGGAAGGCTTAAGGGCGGCGCAGCCCCGCCAAAATCAACTAAATGAACGCCACCATCATAACCAAGCACAACATTGCTGGGTTTGATGTCACCATGAACGAAACCAGCTCTTGCCAGTCGAACAAGTTCAGCTAAAATTCCATCAAAAACTTCATGGGCCTCGCGAATACGCAGCTCTGGATCTGATCCCGCATCCTTTGCAAGCCAGTCCGCAAGACTTTTTTTTCCGAGTTCAGAAACAACAATCATATTCTCAGGAGTCAAATTTACATTGGAATCTGGAATCCATTTCTGGGCTTTGAGAACCCCAGTGGAATCCCTCGTGACAACATAGATCTGAGGAAAAAGCTTGAGCCTCAGAGCAGGTTTTACAGCTGCTAAAGCGGTATATGAGTTCAAAACTGTTTTAAATTTAGCCATGCTTTCTGAATCATCCACCGAAAATTCTGAAAACACCTTAATTGCTTTTCCTCGTATTGGAATTAGGACATCTCGACCTTCGACTTGCTCTTCGGTTATAGCTCTGAATACTGAGCCTTCCCCCCCACTCCCAATCTCGACTTCGATATGATACTTTATGTTATCAATGGAGATAACTTCACCGTTAACCCTTAAACGAGCCCATCCGGAAGAAGCCGAAAAAAGAAGTAAGAGAATTGCAAAAAAATACAAAAACTTCTTGATGGTTGTCTCAAAGTGAATCTTGCAGCTCGTAGATCGCATATCCTAATTTGTTGCAAAAAAGGGACCTGTTTCACTATTAGATGTCTTCAAACCCCTAGAGCTCAAACTCGATTAAAACTGAAGAAATTGTGTGTTGTTATTTCTAATAAAAAGACAAATAATTCAGGCACTTAGAATTAATTTTTTTGCCCCGATGCTAATTTTAAATTAAATGAACAAATAACAAATTTATTAGTACATTGATTTCGTTAACTTAAATATTGATTGCTAACCCAAAACAACACGTTAAGGGCCCAGTTTTTACTTGCCTAGTGACGTTATTACATCTGAATTGGGAACGTCTCTGGTTTTGTGCAAATGTGAAAAGTGGCTTAAAAAAGTCCGACTAAAGACGTTTTTATAGAGGAATTTATCAGTTTATTGAAAATAATAACTACTGTACCCTGCGCATAATATAAATGTAATTACTAACGGCTTCATTTTGACCAGAGCCAAAAAGAATTCTTAAATTATGATCAGTGTAGACCTCTTTTAGAGTGCCACCACCAAAAAATAATTTTACAAGAAATTTTGGCAATGTTCTTCTCTCACCCACAAGTTTTTTCGATTCTGATAAAGCAGGTAAGTCTTTGAATTGAAGTCCATTTTGAGGGAGACTTTTAATTTCCTTTAAGTCTGTGAACCTAGCTATTAATGAATCAGTTGTATCTGGGTCTAAACTAAAAGCTCCTCTTAAAAGAACTATTTTTTTGGGTAAGCCATTACGATCGAGTGATGGATTTACATTATAATAATACCCGTCAAAAACGACTTGATAAATGTTATTGAAGTCTAAGGTAGGATCAACACCACGATTATTTTTTCGATATTCATACGGACCCCAAACTTGTTTCCATGCACCTTTTAAAAGTGGTAATCTATCTTTTATAGTAGGTTGAGGATTTATTATCAGTAACTGTTCAACGAGGTCTTCAAGTGCTCTTTGTTTTGAGCCATATGGATCCCCTTGACCTTTGAAAGATTCGGCAGTTTCAAGAATTTGATTTTTTAAGGTTTCTACCTCCGTACTTGCTGAGGCATTTATAGCCATAAAAGCAATTAATGATAAAACCAACATTCTTAATCCTCCTGAAAATTAGTTTAAATCACTCATATACAAATTAAATTTAGATTAGAATTAAAATCTTCAAAATTTTTTATTTGGGATTTACAGAATGAATTGGTCAGATTTTTTGCAATTGTTTCAGTCATGCATAATCTTTTGGCTTTCATTATCACTTTATTTGGGGTTTGCACCTTTTCAATTAGCTCAGCCAGAGACAAAAATTGTAACTTTGCCAGTCTGTGCAGCGAATTGGAAAACCACCCCAATCCACCCCATTACAT
>JBKDFX010000052.1:0-8849 GCA_046336825.1 Bdellovibrionales bacterium
CGCTTTAGGTGAACTGTTGTATGACCAAACGCAATTTCGTCTATCGGAAGAAATTTTAAAACAGATTGAAAGATACACCAATTCAAAAGTCTATTACTATGGACTCTACAAATGTGCCTGGACCCTTTACAATCTTAAAAATTCAGATGCGGCCTTCGCCAAATTGGTTGAAGTGGTTGAAAAAAACCCGCCAAGGTTTGAAAAAGAAAGAGCCTATTACTTACGTAAAGAAGCTCTCCGTGATCTGGTTATTTTCATTGGAGATGTCTTAAAAGCAGACGAAGTTTATGGATTTTTTAAAAAAATCACCACTCCCGAGGAGCTGGGAGAGTCCATGAGCAATTTAGCCAAACTTTATGAATCCTACAGTCGAGAAAAAGACATTCATATTTTTATGAACGAATTCTTAAAAAAAGAAAAGGATCACAGTTACCAAGCCCGTGCCCACATGATCTTAGTCAACGCGAACGAAGCCATTAAAAAGCGAGATGAGGTGATCACCCACCTTGAAAAAGCCAGCGAATTGTGTGACGTCAATTCAATTTGGAAAGCCAAATTGGAGCCCACATGGGCTGAAACAACCTGCAGCGAAGACTACCGGAAAACAAGTTTGGAAATTGCAAAAAAATGGTGGGAAATATGGTTAAAAAATAAAAAGCACCCTGAGTTTTCAAAATTGACAGAAAAGGCTCTTAGGCTCGTTCTTAAAACAGATAATCCAGAAAAACCTGATTATAAAACTCGCTACGCTCTTGCCGAATTACTGTTTCAACAAAATAAATTCGATGATGCCAGTTTGCAGTATGAAAAAGTAGGAAAAACATCCACAGAAAATCAAATGATCCATGACGCTAACTATGCAGCTCTTTTTTCAATACAAAAATCTTTAGAGCAAAAAAAGACACCTGAAAATCAAAAAAGAGTAAAAGACTTGAGTCTCTATTATGTGGATAAGCATCCGAAAGGAGTCCACAGTCTTCCGGTGCAGTTGCAATTGGCTATTTCCGAATATGAAGCAGGTCAAGATAAAGCTTCTGAAGAATTTTTGAAACCACTTATTGTGCAAAACTCTTCAAATGAAATTAAAATCAAAGCCCAGGATTTATATCTTGATATCCTCAATTTTAGAAAAGACTTCACTCAACTGAAAGTCAAATCGGAGCTCTTTTTAAAAGAAGTGGGAAACAACAAGCAACGTAAAGAAAATTTAACAATAATTAATCAAGAAGCTCATTATTCAGAAATTCAAAGAGATTTGGATAAAAAACCTAAAATTGAAACTGCTGAACAACTCATTAATTTTCGAAAATCTCACAAGGATTCAAAGCTGTCTAAGGAGGCACTCTGGCAAGCCCTCTCACTGGCCTTTGCTGAGGGTTATTCCATTCGTGGAGCTGAGCTTGCACGAGAATTTTCTAAAAGCTATAAAGATGATAAAAGATCAATTGAAGTTTTAAGAGATAGCGTTAAAGCCTATTTAGCTGCAGGAAGATCAAAAGAAGCCCTCGACACTTTTGAAGAAATTTTGCAAACTAACCCAGAAGACAAAAGAAAAATCCAAGAGGCAATGATTGAATTAAGCCTACTTGAAGGAAAAAAGGTTGAAAGCCGTAAAAAGATTTTAGAACTTATGAAATCGGCTGCAGCAAGTGACAAAAAATCATTGCAAGAAAGATATTTGAGTTCATTTACACAAGAAGAAAAAACCACCAGTGCTGAATATAAAAAATATGAAAATGATTTAATCAATCAGGGTGTTGAGCCCTTTGCCACTGAATACTGGACAAAATTGGCACGCTCGCAATTTGAAAATAAACAAATGTCTCAGGCCTTTCAAAGTGCCACAAAGGCCATGTCTCGAGACTCTGAAATGGCACTTCGAGCTGAAGCTCGATATATTCAAGCTCGCATTTTAGAACAGGAATTCATTGCTCAAAGTGTTAAGGTCTCATCGGAAGATCGCCTGGCGTTGGTTCTCAATATCAAAACTGAAAAATTAGATAAAGCACTCACGGCTTATAACTCAGCTTCTAAAATGACAAAAGATGCTAATTTAACTGTTAAAATTCTTGAAGGTTTAGATCGCTGCTACAATCACTTTGTTGTGGCACTTAAAAATATGCCGCTTCCATCGACTTTGGCTGAAGCGGACCAAAAGACACTCCGCCTAGAAATTGACAAAATTGTAGCTCCCATTGAAAGCAAAAAAGAAGAGAACTTTCAGGCCTTACTCGTTGTTCAAAGTAAGGCTACGAGCACTGATCAGAGTCTTGTTGTATGGTCTGATTTAGCTCCTGAAGCCACAGCTCCCATTGAAATTAAGAGTCCTAAGCCTGAGAGTTTAGAGGCCTGGATACCCTCAAGTTGGGACAGCCTAAGTCCAGCCAAAAGGTCAAGTTCAGCTAAATGTGAGACTTTAAAAAAATCCACAAGCCTTAATGTTGATAAAATGTCAGAATATTTAGGTCAGTGCTTTTATTTAAATCAATTTAAGAAAATTGAAAATGAGGCCCTGGCTCTAACGGAAACGCCCACCAATAGAGCTTGGGGCCTCTTCTACTTATCCCTCATCAATTATCAAGAGAAAAATCTGGCTAAAGCCCACTGGCTTGCAGAAAAGACTCTTGAGTTAGATTCTAAAAATCCCATTTTTATTTATCAAAAAATAAGAACCTTATCTTCACTTGAAGGATTTGATGCTGTGTCTGGTGAACTTATTTTATTATTTAATAATCCAGATGTATCTTTCCCTGATGTGTTAGCACTCAAAGCTCTTCATTTATCGAAGCAAGGAGATTGGAAAAAAACGCTCGACATATTAGAAGATCTGCCCTCCTCTATCATTGACAAACATCATTTGATTTTACTTGTAGCAGAGGCACAGACAAAAACAGGAGATCCTGAATCTGCATTGAAAACATTAAAAAAGTCAAAAATGAAGGACAGTGTTGATGCTTCTTTATTTGCAGGTCGAATTTTTGAAGTCATAAAGCCTGAAATGACAAAAGCTAAGGAATCCTACAAAAAAGCTCTTTCTGCAGCTCAAGAGCCTTTGCAGAAAAAGTGGATTGAAAAGAAACTCGGATACTTGAATGGACTCAAACAATAATTGAATAAGAGTTCGACACTTTCAGAATAATTCAATAATCACAAAAACTTACGATGTCTCAAGGTGAGATCAGTCACCTTTTTCACTCTAGTAGTTCTATTAAAATGCCGTAATCTAATATTGAGGTTTAATTATGAAAGCTCGATTTATATTTTTCATTTCTCTGCTTGTTGTATTTCTAGCCAGTGAAATCAGTCATGCACAATCAAAGAAACGGGTGATCCGAAAAGTGCAGGAAGTTAATTTTGCTGAAATGAGCGTAAAGGGAACAATTCGCAATCCAGATGGGGCTTATCTCGTACAAAAAAGAGGACTTAAATTTTTACCTCTTTATGATGTTAAAAAAGATATGGACAGCCGCATACGTGATGCGAGCTTTTACGTAAAGTAGTGTTTTCGGGGGCGTATGAAAACTTTAGTGGTTAAACAGATACGAAAAGACGGCTTCACAAAAGTTTGGAAGGTCAAGCCTAGCCAAAGCCCCTGCACATTTGGATCCTCAAGAGTCAGCGGGATCAATTCCATTGATTCTACTGTTACCAGTTTTGAAGGAGTATTCCAACTCCAGAACAATGAGTGGCATTATCTTGATTTAAATCCCCATCATGTACAAAACCATCAAAGTCGAAAAATTGATAACAGCTCCCAGCTGCAATTCAATGAAAGCCAAGTGCAATTTGAAGTCGTGGCCAAGGACTTTGACCACATGCAAGCTTTTAATAAGTTGCAACAGGTGGGAAGCGGTTCTCATGAAATACAACTGTTCACAGTCACTTTTAATAATCAATTTATCAGATCTGAAACACTTCCCGTGGGAAAGACTTTCTATCTCACGGAAGTCAATCCACCCATTAAAGTTTTAGGAACTCGAACAGAAATCTGGAAATCTGAAATCATTGAAGGCTTTAAAATTTTTCAAAAGACCATTAAAACAGAAGATATTTCTTCATTAGGTCATATCACACCAAAGGATTTAGTGGATGAAGAGTCCAAAAAACCCTTGGTGGTTGCTTTAAGCTTAGCTCTGCTACTTTCACTTTTTAGTTTATTTATTCCCAAATACGAGCAGAAAATATCAACCTGGCAGCCCAAAGAAGCTCAGCGCATTGTCGTTGATATGGAGAGTTTAAAAAAACGCAAAGTGGCTAAATCCCAAGCCGTTGAAATCGAAAAACAAGATGTTAAAAAAGCAGCTGGGGGTAGTGGCAAAGTCTCAGGTCTTTTAAAAAACTTAAATGTGGGTCGAATTTCAAATTTGGTGGGCAAAGTTTCCGCCAGTGAAGCTGCCAGTAAAAATATCATCGTGCAAAACGGAATCAAAGCAGGACAGGGAGTATCCGGCCGTGCATTGGCTGCCCTCGGAAAAGAAAACAAAGACGGTAAAGATTGGAATAAAGAAGGTAATGGTCAGGGTGTTTCAGTCAGCACCGCAGGTAAAGCCGGTGGAAATTCTCTCGCTGGGCTAGGCGGACTCAAAGCAGGTCGCACAGGTGAGGGCGGAGTGGGTCTGATTGAAGATGAAGGGGAAGTATCTGGTGGTTTGGACCGAGATATCATCGCTGAATATATCAAACGTCAAATTGGACACATATTGGCATGTTACGAAAGACAACTTTCTGCCAAAAAAGATCTCGGTGGAAAAGTTTCCGTCAAATTTACCATTGGTGGAACAGGATCAGTTGAAACACAGAATATAACAGAATCAACCATGAAGGATGCTACGGTCGAGGGATGTATTTTAAACCGTGTCGCCAAGTGGAATTTTCCGGCTCCTAATGGAGGGACCAAGGTGATTGTCACCTACCCGTTCCTATTTAAGAGCACGAATTAATATTGTATTTGCTAAACACGGAGGAACCCCATGAAAACACCACAGCAGGCCCTATTAGGTCTCATTACCCTGGTACTCACCTCGCTCAGCTGGGCTCAAGGTGCTGGAAGTGACAAACTCGATGTTCAAGCCTTAGAGCAAAAATACTGGACCGCCAAAGACGATGACTTCAGCGTGGTTCAAAATCGAGCCTTCTCAAAAAAGGGAAAATACTTCGGTGGTCTTCACTACGGAGTGGCCATCAACGATCCCTACTACACCGGATCCTATTTGGGTCTTTCAGGTGGATACTTCTTTAATGAGTCCTGGGGAGTTGAAGGTAAAATGTTATCCACCAGCTTTTCAAAAAGTAGATCATTTAAAGATATTTTAAGCTTAGAAGGTGGACCCAAAGCCAATGAAGCCATTTCTCAAACTTCGATCAATGCCATATGGACACCCATCTATGCTAAAATGTCAGTCTTTGACAAAAAAATAATCCACTTTGATATGGGTTTAACATTCGGATTATCGCAATTTAATTATGAGTCTAAATACGATGCCAACCCAGCTGCTGGAGTTATATCTGAAAAAGGTGAAGCAAAATCTTCAACAGGATACTCCATAGGAATTATGCAACAATTTTATTTCAGTTCATTTGCTGCTGTGCGAGTGGATTTTGTTAACTCATTCTCAAGTCAAAAACAATTGAGCTTCAAAGATGGATCAGATCAAGGAACAAAAAACATCAATGATACTAGCCTGATTATAGGTCTTACTATTTTTGACTGGCGTAACAAGTAGGTATTCAAATGAAAACGCTTTTACTTTTAGTTCTATGCAGTTTAGTTGTTCAAGCTCAAGACTTAAAAGTCTCAAAACCTGCAATTAAACAATCAGGAGTAAAAGTAAAAAGCTCTGGAGTTCCCACCTATGAATTTAAACCAGGAACCCCTATCCCGAAGCTTAAAATAGGCACTGAGCGAGAAGTGAATTTTCAAGAGATCAAACTCAAAGAAATCCCACCTGCTCCGCAGACATTTCAGGGTGTGAAAAAAAACCTCGAGATTCCATTAATTAAACCCACGCAAAACTACAAATGGGAACCCGTCGTTGCTGCTAAAAATGTTTTTTCAGCAGCTCAGGTTTCAAAAGTACCAGAAGTGAAAGTCTTGCAAGTGGTGGCCGAGCCCATTTTTAAGGAATCAAACCCTGTATTAAAAGATATTCGCACCTTTTCATCCAATGAATTCAAAATGATTGAAGCTTTGATTTTTCTGCAAATTCATAAAAATTTTGAAATGTCTTTTGCCATTTTTTCTGAGCTTTTTAAAGACAAAGAGCTAGAAGATGAAGCTCGTTTTTTTTACGCCGAATCCGCCCGAAATCTGAAACTTCCCAAAGAATTCAGAAATTCGCTCCTCAATGTAGCTAAAAATACGAAAAACCAAGATCTAAAAAAATCGGCTTCAGCTGAATTGGCTCAACATATATCAGTCCTTGAGTACCTCGACATCAAAGATATTGAACCCCTGGTGTTACAATATGAAGTGGACGTGACAAGTAATGATGCCTACAACTACTTTCGGGCCAAATACTACTTAGAAAATGGAAATTTAGGTCAAGTGGAGGACGCGCTGTCCTTGATCAATGAAAAATCATCTTACTTTGCTGACTCGTTATTGATTTCTGCTCTGTTTAATTATCGACAGGGCCAAGTGGACAAAGCTGAAAAGCAACTCGAACAGATTCTCAAAGTCATTGCTAAAGACAGCCCTGCACGCTCCGTGGCCGGAATCACTCTCGCGAGAATTTACTTTCAAAAGAACAAATTCAAAGAAGCCTTTCAGGCCTATCTCGAAGTGGACAAATCCCATCCCTTTTGGATGCAGGCCATGGTGGAACAGGCCTGGACTCAAATATTAAGTAAGGACTTTGAAGGAGCTGCAGGAAATATGTTTCCTCTGCATACAGATTTTTTTAAAAATGCATTCAATGCCGAATCCTATGTTGTCAGAACAGTGGCCTATTTAAATCTTTGCCAATTTGGGGATGCCTCCAGTGTTTTACAAAATTTAGGTCGAAAGTATGCCCCTCTTTACGGACGAATGGAGGCTTACTTAAAATTAAAAAAAGAGCCTCAAGAATTTTTTGAGACTGTTCGAGCTTGGTTACAAAATCCTGAACAAAAAGAAGTGGACGGAATCCCAAGATCTGTGATCGTCGAATGGGCCAAGCACCCGACCTATATTTCACTACAAAAAAGTATTAACAGTTACGAAGATGAAGCCAATGCCTTCAATCAAATAACTCTGAATCTTATTCAAAGGGAAAAAGATCTTTTACAGCTCACCAATGAAACAAATAAAAAGATATCTGAAGTCAGAACCCAAATTTTAAATCCCAAAAATAACAAAGAAGTTTTAAAAGCTGAAGAGTTAAAACTAGTGACACAATTATCAGCTCTTAAATACGAATCAGGACAAACAAATCGAGCTCGAAATCAAGTCAAAGTCGTGCGTGATTCAGCCTTAGTCAGATTGGATCAAGAAAAAAAGATTGTTAGAAAAATTGCCTCTGAAACTCTGCAGAAAAGATTCGTAAAATTAACAAATGACCTTAAAAATCTTCTCGAACAAAATGAGGTTTTACAATACGAGATCTACGCAGGCGCTGGAGAACATATTAGATTTCAAACTGCCAGCGGTGAAGTTAATAAAGAGCAGCGTGATCAACTCAAAGTTGAAAAAACAAAAGCCATGAAGTGGAGTTTTAAGGGTGAAATTTGGGAGGATGAAATTGGTCACTTTCGATCCTCTTTGAAAAGTGCTTGTCCTCCTGATGAATCCGCACAACAATAGTTAAGAGGTTATTTTATGAAATACATGAGTTTAATTTTTTCTTGTTTTCTGGTTTCTCAGTTCACTCAAGCTCAAACCAATGCTCAATCTGGTCTTAGTAAATTAAAGTCAAACCTGGACAATGCGGTGGCTAATTTGGATGAATATAGAAAGAATTTAAAAATTGTCGATAGTAACATTCAAGAGGTTTCAAAAGCTCGTGCGCAAGTCGAAGACCAAAAAAAACAAGTGAGTGCTCAAATAAAAGAAAATTCATTAGGACTAAGTAAAATTCAAAAAAGTGAGTCAGAGGTTCAAAAATTTATATTAGATGAAGAAAGCAAACTTCAAAGTGAAGATAAAAAAATAAAAGAACTTCAAGCTATGATCCAAAAATTAGAAGAAAATAAAGTCAAAAGAACGCAAAATATTGAAAATTACAAATTGCAGTTAACTCAGGCCCAGGAAGAAAAAAAGGTTTGGGAACTTCGCTCTCAAACACTAAAAGAACAGGAAAAACAGGTGGCTGACCGCTTAAAGACTGTTCAAAATCAAGAGTCAGAATGGAAAAACAAACGGCGCGGATATGAAGGCGAAATCAACCGCTGGACCAAAGAAGTGGATAAACAGCAGAAAACCTACAATCAGTTTAAAGACCTAGCAGAAGCTAAGAAATAAATAATCCGATAGGGCACTAATAATTCAGTTCCCTATTAAATTCCTCTAATGAATCCAGATTGACCTTAATTACGCCGATAAAATTACGTTATGTGGTTCCCTCTAAAAAATGCTTCTATTCAAATTGATCCAGATTTCAAAAAAGACTCTTTGCAAGTCTATTTGTTTATTCTCTATACAACTTGGTTCATTCTTTTTTTTTATATTGGCCTTTTTTTTAGTAAAGGCCTGGTTCTCACTCACTGTCGTTGCTGTCGGCGCTTTAGTTATCAATCCTCTTTGTATTTACCTAGCCAAAAAAAACAATCCTCTCTTAGGTCGAACTTTATTTGTTGCCTCTGACGTGCCCCCACGAGTCGGTCCACCTCTTATCGGACTGAATTTGTTTAAGCAACTTGTTTTTCCTTCACTG
>JBKDFX010000053.1:0-13491 GCA_046336825.1 Bdellovibrionales bacterium
CAAGATTATGTGTGAGCCGGAGTATCAATTTCTGGAATGACTCGTATTCCTCTTGCCCTGGCATAGGCAATAATGGATTTAAGATCGTTGGGAGAATATGTACCTCCAACTTTTCCTGAATCACTAAGTTCAGAAAGACCAGGAACTTACATGGGGAATGCATCTTAATCGATAATGTGCCAATGAAGAACGTTTAATTTAGAAAATAACATAGAATCGATAGCCTTTTTCAATCACTTCGCCACCAGTCACTTGGCTGACAGGTATTTGACGGGTGCGTTTGGCCGCAATGGCAGCTGGGTCATTACGATCTTTCAAAGGTGTTCGATCAGGTACAAGCAGCCGTTGACCAATACGAAGAGTTGATTTTCTTGGCATGTCATTGAGTTCACGCAAATAAGCAATGTTGGTTCTGAAGCGCTTAGCAATGGAACTTAAATTATCTCCTGATTTCACTCTGTAAGTAGAAACGTCTCCAGAGTCTGCAACAAACTCAACTTTTTCAGCCACTGAACTGGCAGCGGCTTGCAGACCCGCCTCAGTCATGCCCACAGGAATTCTTAAATCAAGGCTGGCATTTCTGGCAGGAGCAATTTCCCCTTTGAATTTTGGATTATAGGCTTTGATATCTTCATAGGGAACATTCAACTTTTCAGCCAAGGCTCGAAGGTTGATGGACTCTTTGACTGTGATGGTTTCAAATTCGATGGGCGGCATATAATCAATACCGTCAAAACCGTATTTGTCTGGATCTTTAGCAATTAACTTAGCGGCAATAAACTTAGGAACATAGTTCATTGTTTCACTGGGGAGTCTCTTTTTTCTCACCAGTTCCCAAAAATCGCGGGTGGAGTTCTTCATCACTTCTCGTTTTACACGATTTTCACCCGTGTTGTAGGAGGCCATGGCCAAATACCAAGATCCAAAAAGGCTATAAAGTCCTTTGAAATAATCAGCCGCCGCTTGGGTGGCTAAAACGGGATCTCGTCGCTCATCCACCATTCGATTGATTTCAAGACCATAACGTTTTCCTGTGCCACGAATAAACTGCCAATATCCTACTGCAGCTGCTTTTGATGTCGCACTGGAAGTGAAACCTGATTCAATTAAAGCAATATAGAATAAATCATCGGGAAGACCATTATCGCGTAAAACTTTTTTCATTAATTTTTCGTAGCGGGTGCTTCGAGCTAAGTACCGTTCCATGTGGCGACGGCCTCTTCCTTGAAAATAAGAAATCCATTTTTCAACAAGAGGATTGATCTCAACAGGAATAGGCTCAAAATTAGCATTTACATCACTGTTATCATCTTCATTGATACGAAAAGAAGTGACCTGATCCGTGACAGGTAAATCACCGCTTTCTGCAGAAGTGACAATTGGATTGGAAGGGGCTGTTGAAGTGGATTCTGGAACAACACGAGACCTGTCTCGATGTGCACAACCCACAAACATCACACTGACTAAAATTAAGCTCCCTAACCTGTTCAAAGGTCTAACTGGACTGATCATTCTTCACCGCCTCTAATAAGACTAACGAGTCAGCTTTCTTTTTTCAATCATTTGACGGCTAGAAGCTGGCTTTGAGGATTCGATTTCAGACCAAAAGACAGGGGGCAATGTCCAGGTATTTTGTGTGCCCATGCGGTACAGGATATAGTTTCGCATGACAGCCTTCACATAATTTTGAGTCTCAGCCCAGGGCATTTCATCAATCCACAACTCATCATGCCAATCCACCGATTTGGCTTGGGGTAAATTTTCAGTGTCCTTACGTAATTTAATCCAAGACTTCAGTCGTGATGGTCCTGCGTTATAAGCGGCCACAGCCAGGGGCCAATGACCGCTGAATTCATTTTTCATTTTGGCAAGATAGCGAGTGCCAAAAGCTATGTTTTTAATGGGACTGAACAGCTCCTCGGGAATATCAACGGTGGTTCTTAAATCTGTCGCCACCTCCTGAGCCGTAGGTCCAATCAGCTGCATGAGACCGAAAGCATTGGAAGTGCTTTGAGCACGAATATTAAAGGCAGACTCCTGTCGCATAATAGCCCAAATCATCCAAGGTTCCACTTTATGAATTTCAGACTGCTGAATCACCAGGCTGGCATAGGGCATGGGCATCATTTTTTTTTGGAAATCCCAAACCATCAATCTATCGTCACCGTTTTGTGCGTTTTGCGCTAGGCGAATAGCTAAAAAATCCACTTTCATTGCAGATAAAAATTCAGACCACATATGACTGGGGCCCGGTTCTGTTAATGGCAGTAGACTTGCCATTTCTTGACCCGCCTCCCAGCTCCATCCAAGCTCAACAAGATTTAAAAATCTTTTCCATTGGGGCTGAAGAACCACCGGCCAAACCCATTGAGAACGGGGCTCAGGAGCGACAGAACTTTCAAACTTAATCGTGCCATTTTCGATTTCAGATTTAAATTTTAAACCAAAATAAGTGAAAGGATATTGTTTAATCAGAGCCGCTCTTTCAATTTCAAAAATTTCAGTTTTACCCAACTGCTGCAGGGCTCGAGCTCTCCAATAGCGAGTGGTCAGCGGGTTTTTTTCTTTACCTGTTTGAATCAATCGATCAAAAACCTCTAATGCCACTTGCGGATTACCCAAGCGAAGATGCAAAAGACCTAATCTAAATAGAGCCTCCAAACCCTCTTCGGATTCAGGAGCTTTTTCTATCAATAAGCGAAACTGCTCTTTCGCTGACTCATATTGGCCTGTCCACAAATAGGCTTTACCAAAAAACAACCGAGCACTGAGCTCATTGGAAGGTGATTCATTTTTTTTAAAATAATCTTTCAACTGTTGGATCACCACTTCATAATCAAATTTTCGAGCATTTTCCCACCAGGTCTCAGTGACCCACGGAAGTGGTTTAGCCTGATTTGTTGTCGATCTTTGAGTGGCCTCAAACGGGTCTTGCATTTGCTGCAGAATCTGAGCTTCCAATGTATTGTTGATCAGGTCTGTTTCACTCATTAAGATATTGGCCCACTTCCCTTTTTCAGCACCTGAAGAATGGGTCCAAGCCCATTGCACCAGTTCAAGCCAAATTTTTTGTAAATCCTTCGCCCAGGGCCCCTCCTTCATGAGGTTCTGTACTTTTTCAAATTGAACAAGTGTTTTCTTCAATGCAGGAGCTCTTTTGTTATCAACATCCAAAGCTTTTTGCTCACAGGTTAAAGCCGTTAACCAAATCCATCCTTTGAGCTGAGCGTTTTGATTTAAAGATAGGGGTCTAAAGTCAGCACAGGTCTTCCAATCTGAATTGAGCTGAGCATGCTTCATTCGAACAAGGGCTGATTTCTTTTTTACCTGGGAATCATTGAGGCTCAGAATTTCCAAGGGCTTTGTTTTGTTTTTAATATCTTTCAAATCTACTGAAAATGAAGTCACGGCCAAAAGTGTTCTTAAAAAGAAGAAACTGATGAAAAATAGAATTTTAAACATGATCAAATGATTAGAAAAAAAAGCTCATCGTGCAAGTCAGGAATATTAGAAATGACTTAATTCGTGCCCTTTGGCTTCCAAGCGTCACAAACTTGAAAGATCACCACTTCAGACTCTTTAACAAATTGAGGCAATTCAAGACTCAATTGACTTTGGTTAATAGCGGACTCCGGGGCGAAACCATAAATTTGAGCTTTATCATAATGATTGGCCAATTGAACTCCACATTGAGCTCGAAGTTCAGGAGGTAGCATAGCAATCATTTTTTCGATTTCAAGTTTTTCACCTTTGTGACTGGTCACCTCGGCAAGTAGGAAATTGATAATGTTGACCACCTCAATTCCCGTTTTTCGATAATCACCCTTCTTAGCGGCAGGGCGAATGATGGAAAATTTCTTTTGTAATTCATTACGCAAATTGAGAGTCCGACTTTTAGGACGTAAAGTGTAGCCTGCAAATCCGAATAACCCCAAGAATACCACTGAGAAAGCGCCCAGCCAAACTGATCCGGAGACCTGACTTCGTTGGCTTTGCTGCTGAAAGATTTTCTGTAAGGGTGGCAGGGACATCACTTTTGGTTTTTGTGGTTCAATTTGAAAACCTAAAAAATTTTTAGACTCGGAAACTTTATTTTGTGTTTCCGGGAGCACATTGATCATTATGGCAGGACTGGTTTTTGATTCATACTTCTCAGTTTTTGGATTGAAATAAGCAAACCGAATCTCAGGAATTTGCAAAGGGCCTTCTTTTCTTGGAATAACTAAAATCTGAAATTCTTTGTAGCTTCTTCCATCTTTAAAAAATCGACTTTCATTTTTGGTATCATATAACTCAAAGCCCTCAGGCCATTGAATCATGGGAAGCTCTAATGTTTTGGCATTGCCTTCACCCTCAAAACGCACTTTTAAACTCACGGGCTGATTGACATAAAACTGAGGGCCACTTTCCAGCTGAGACAGAACTTCAAAATTTCCCACGGCTCCAGTGAATTCAGCTGGCCGCCCGTCCAAGGGTAAGGGTTTAACTTTTAATTCCAAGCGTTTCGAACTTTTCGTGTACTCATAGGCACGTCCAAATCCCATACCAAAGCCAGCTGTGGGTAAGCGAATGCGCGATTTAACAGTGAACTCATCAATAATGGCCTTGCCGGCTCGGATGGGAAAAAGAGCGTGGGTGGCCATCAAAGCTTTTCGGTAAGGGACACCGTTGATGACCTCTTCGTAAAATTGAATTTGAGGGTTTTCTTCGATGATCTCTTTCCAAAAGCCTTTTAATGCAGGGAATTTAGCCCGATCGAGAGTTTCCATTTGTCCACGGGTCACGAGATACCAGGTGGCTGTGACTTGCTCACCTTCGTATACACTTGTTTTATCCACTTCCAATTGGATAAAAAAAGCTTCGTTGGGATTGGTGGGAAGAGATCGATATTCAGGAGCTTTTTGTCCCCGAGGCGCATTGGGAACTTGCGGCACTTGTGGCATAAGATGACGCCTCAAAAGCTGATTAAAAATTTCATCTTGTTCTCTTAAAAATCGATCCTCTAAACTTTCTTCCTCTGATTCCTGTGGTACTTGCGGAGCAGGTCTTTGACCTTCAGGTAAAACTTCAACCAATATGGGACGAGTTTGAAAAAGTTTTCCATTGATAACAACTTCAATGGGATCCAGCTGGATCCGTCCCACTTGGGCCGCCTGAAATCGATAAAAGAAATTTTTCTTCCTGAGAGTTTTCCAATCCATTCCTTGAGGGGTCGAAATTAAGCTTTGTTGAACCGATGTGTTTTCATCTTTACCTAATAGAGCCAAACCTGAAAGCTGTGGCAACTGAGGCTCATCGATATTAACACTTTCAGAAGATTGAATGGATACAGTCACAACAAATGTGTCACCCAAAGAAACCCGGTCCTGATCCACATCCGCTTTCAATTCAATTGAATTTTCGGCAAATAGAAATGCGCTTTTAAATATAACAAAAAACAGTGCAAAATAAAAACCACTACCAATCTTTTTCAAGCGGTTTCTCCTTCGTTTCATTGCGATAGTACTGACCTCGAATTTTTTGCTCCTGCTGCTTGAGTTCACCTAAAATTTTCTTGACGTCTTCACTGGAAAGATCACCTTTTTGATCCTTCATTTGATACTGCTCACTGGCTTTGTAATCCTTATTTTTTTTATCTTCAGAGTCTCCCTCTTTTGATTTATCACCCTGACTCTGCCCCTCTTGACCTTGCCCATCACCTTGTCCATCTTGCTGAGCCTGCTGGATCAGCATCAATTCAATATTGGTTTTTGTTTCAATGGAGTTAGGCTGAATATCCAATGCTCTCTGGTAAGCAAGTAAGGCCTCTTCGACTTTTTTATCTGTCATGCGTGTCACACCCTGGTTAAATCGAGAGATAAAATGAGCTTTGGGATTGGCAGCCCATTTTTCGGCAGCTTCAAAACTTTTAAGAGCGTTTTCTGCCTGTTTGAGCTCAAAAAATGTAAGTCCTAAATTAATTTGAATCTCACTGACCAAGGGATCTACACCAAGAGCTTTAAAAAATTCACCTTGAGCATCTGATGACCTTTTTTCCTGAAGAGCTTTCACTCCTTGATGGTTGTGCCACAAAGTTCGTGGATCGATTTCATAACCACAACTTGTCAGCATAAAGCTAAAAACTAGAAGTAAATAAAGAGAATTCAAGTTCATGCACTCCCCTTTTTACGTCTCATGTCGGTGATGAGCATTTCTATCAATCCTAAAATGAGAGCGATAAGCAAGGGAATTTGAAACTGTTCATCGTACTGAACTTGCATTTGAGTTTCAAATTGTGCTTTTTTAAGTTGATCCAATTGATTAGCTAAATCTTTAATAAAGGCTGAATCCGTTGTTGCAAAAGTAAAAAAGCCCTGGCCCTCTTTAGCAAGAGCTCGCAGCGCATCACCCTTCACGGACGTAATAACTGGATTACCACTGTTGTCTTTTTTATATCCCCTTAAAAAACCACGAAGATCCCTGACGGGGATACTTCCCCCTTTTTCGGTACCGTAAGCCACTGAAAAAATTCGAATTCCCTTTTCAGTCAGTTTTTTTGCTTTTTCGAGTGCTCCTTTTTCGTGGTCTTCACCGTCTGAAGCTATCAAAAGGACTTTTGTAATTCCACTCATGGTATCTGTATTAGCTGAGCCTCTTTCAAAAGCAGAATCTGCCGCTTCCAAAGCTGATTCAAAACGAGTCCCCTGAGTGCTGATGGTCTGAGTGTCGAGAGATTCTAAATACATTTTGATGGCGGCCACATCCTGGGTCAGAGGACTGATGACGGCCGCAGATCCCGCAAAAGCTAATATTCCAATTTTATGTCCCCCTAATAAATCCACCAATCGACTGAGATCAATTTTAGCTTTTTCCAAGCGGCTGGGCAGAAGATCTTCTGCCAGCATACTTTCTGAAACATCCAGAGCGAGAAAAATTTCAAAACCTTCAGCTTTAATGGCTTGCTGGGATTGACCCATCTGAGGCCTGGCCAAAGTTAGAATTAAAAACAGAAGAACAAAACATCTTAAAATCCATTTTGTGTAACGATGTGGAAGTGACAAAGAGTCTTTCCACAAAACCTCCAATTGCAAACGAAAAAGTGTGGCGAGTTTTTTAAAACCACTTTTCATTCTCCAATAGGCCATCAGAGGAATCAGGGGTAAAAGTAAAATCAGGCCCAAAAGTGCTGGATCAGCCCATTTCATGGAAGCCTCCGCAGCCAAGTGAATTCCAAAATCCAAGCCATCAAATACAACCAAAAAGCCAGCCAAGCGTAAGGGGTGAACTTTTCAGTGTAACGAGTGAATTTATTCACATCAATTTGAGTTGTTTCCAGTCGATTGATTTCATCAAAAACACCTTCCAGACCATCTTCTCGGGTGGCTCGGAAATACCTTCCACCCGTGTCCGAGGCAAATTTTTGTAAAAGCTCATCATTCACTCGAGATTCAAAGGGCTGATAGGTTTTCACCTTGTTGCCAAACATATCTTGCACAGTCACTGGTATGCGAGTGGGACCATCTTTACCAATTCCAATGGAGTAAATTTTAAGACCATAGCCTTTGGCGATTTCTAACCCTGTTTCAGGATCAATGGTTCCCGAGTTGTTTTCTCCATCTGTTAGGAAAATTACAACTTTGGATTTAGCTTTGGAGTCTCTTAGGCGGCCCGCTGCATTGGCGAGTGCGACACCTATAGCAGTGCCATCTTTAATTTTCGCGTTGGCAGCAGTGGTGATTCGACTCACTTGATCAAGCAGCAAAGGGTAATCCAAAGTGGGAGGAACTAATGTGAAGCTTTCACCAGCAAAAATCACCACACCAATTCGATCAGAATTTCTTTTCTCAACGAACTTTTTTAAAGTGTCCTTGGCTGTTTCCATCCTGTTGATGGCTCCCATGTCTTCAATCAACATTGAGTCTGAAACATCCAGGGCCACCATGATATCAATGCCCTCTACATTCTTTTTGGTTTTGGTATTGGCCTGCTGAGGACGCGCCAATGCCATCACAATAAAAAGAAAAGATAATATTTTGAGCGCAGTGGGCAATTGAGCCAGTTGAGCTTTCAAAGATGGCACTACTTTTTTAAATGTACTGAGTGATCCGACTTGCAGCTTGGCTCGCTGCTTTCGATTTCTAAAAAGCCAATAGATTAAAAACAGAATTACAATAAAAAAAATAAAGTAACCAGGACTATGAAAGCTCATATTTCAAAAGCCTCCATCTTTTCAATCAACTCTCGAGTGAGTTGAGTGAATCCTTGGAAGTCCTCATACTTGGCTTTTTCTCGGTCTTTCACCATGGACTGCCAACGTTTCTCCCAAAACAAAAGTTCCTTTTCGAATTTAATAAAGTATTTTGGAGCGTATTTTTTAAATTCTCGTTGCAATGAACTTCGAGAGCGACCTAGAAGTGCCAAATTTAATTTAGCGCCCCAGTAGAGTTCACACAGACTTCGCAAACGATCCAAATAAAGAACGGGAAGCATTTTCAGCTTCTGATCCACGTCATTGAGACCCGCGTCTTTTGTTAAATATCGGAGCTCTCGATGAAATTGAACAAGGGCATTGGGGTGAGTAATTTGATTTTTGACTTTTTTTAAAATTTCGACTCTTTCTTTACGCTTTCTCCAAAGCCAGAGTTGAGAAAAAAAGAGAAGCCCCAAAGCACTCACTAAAATAAGACTGTAAGAAAGAGGTATGGCAAGACTGAGAGGTCCCATGGGTCCAAAGGGTTTTGACTGCTCAGTCAGCACACTTTGCACTTGCACTTGAAAACCAGGCAATTCCTTCACCTGAGTACCGTCCGTCAGGCTTAAACCTGAAACAACATGTTTTCCCGCTTGGTAGCTGACCAATTTTAAATCAGCTGTTTGAGGATCACGCAGTTCAAACTGTAAAACTCGCAAAGCGTAGGGTGATAATTCAGCTTGATTGGGATCAGGCTTGAACTGTGCTTTTAAATTTTCAATTTGAAGCGCAGGAGTCCAATCTCCCTGACAGGTATAAAAAAACACTCGACCCACAGTCAATTCACCGTCATTGAGACCAACCACTGAAGGAATCTGGAGTTCACATTGATAGTCACTCAACGCCGTCGTCTCCTTTTTTCAAAAAACTTAACGATGGGTTGGTAAAAATCTTTTTGGTTGCTAAGCCGTAGCACTTCCACTTGCGAAGCTTTAAGTTTTTCATCTCGAATTTGTAGGTCCCTATCACGATTTTTTTTATAAAGCTTTCGATAGGATTCAGATCCTGTGTCCACCACTTGCAGATCTCCAGTTTCAGGATCCCACATATCAAGAAGACCTAGATCTGGTATTTCAATTTCAAATTCATCTTCCATCACGCAGGCAATGACATCATGCTTTTTTCCCAACTCGCGTAGGCGACGTGAGTCCCATTCGCCGATGAAATCACTTAAAAGGAAGATCACCGATTTTTTCTTCAGCACACCTTGTAAAAATAAAAGAGTTGACTCCAAGTGTGTGGCCTGATGGCGGGGCTCAAAAAAGGCCAAATCCCGCAACAGCCTTTGTAAAGAGGCTTGCCCTTTTTTAGGAGGCACATAATGTTCCATAAAGTCAGTGAATAAAACTCCTCCGACTTCATCTCCATTTTTAACTGCCGATAAGGCCAGTGTGGCGGCCACATGAACCAGTTTGTCTCGTTTAGAAAAATCACCCGTACCAAATGCCGTGGAACCACTGACGTCCAAAGCTAAAATCACTTGCAGTTCACGTTCTTCATCAAATTTTTTGATGTAGGGTTTGCCGGTCCTCGCCATGAGCGGCCAAGAAATATGCCTGATATCGTCCCCCGCCACATATTCGCGAAAATCAGAAAAAGTCATCCCCTGACCACGAAAGGCTGTTTTGTATTGGCCTGAAATAATGGAGTCCACCAATTTGCGGGTCCGAATTTCCAGCCGACGAGTCGCTTTAAGCAGTTCAGTTGCTTTTTGCAAGATTGCTCCCTTAAGCCACTTCCACTTCTGTCAGAATTTCTTTAATTACGTCGTCTGTTGAAACATTTTCAGCTTCAGCTTCAAAATTCAAAATCAAACGATGTCTTAGAACTAAAGCTAAAATTGATTTCACATCTTCAAGAGTAACAAATCCACGACCGCGTAAAAAGGCTTGAGCCTTTGAAGCTCGAAACAAAGAAATGGTGGCTCGAGGTGAGGCTCCCACCGAAATCAAATCAGCGACTCGGCTGAGACCATAATCCTTTGGATGTCGAGTCGCCATGACCAGATCTACAATGTAATTTTTAATTTTATTGTCGACGTAAATTTGATCCAGTCGCTCAGAGGCCTTCATCAGGTTTTCTTTAGTGATCACAGGTGATAAAACTGGTTTTTTATTAAATCCCATTTTGTTTAATATTTCGAGCTCTTCTTTTTTACTGGGATAAGTCACATGAATTTTAAACATAAAGCGATCCATTTGAGCTTCTGGCAAGGGGTAAGTACCCTCTTGCTCCAGGGGATTTTGTGTCGCCATCACCAAAAAGGGCGATTCCAACTTGTAAGTGGTTTCGCCAATGGTGACTTGCTTTTCAGCCATAGCTTCAAGTAGTGCGGATTGAACTTTGGCCGGCGCACGGTTAATTTCGTCAGCTAAAACAATGTTCGCAAATACGGGTCCCTTTCTTGGTGCAAAATCCCCAGATTTTGGATTGAAAATCATGGTTCCAACTAGATCAGTTGGCAGAAGATCCGGAGTGAACTGGATTCTTTGAAAATGCAATGAAATGGTTTGAGCCACTGATGATATGGTCAAGGTCTTAGCCAATCCTGGCACTCCCTCTAAAAGAATGTGCCCTCCAGTTAGAAGGCCCATAAGAATTCCATCTATCATTTCTGTTTGACCCACAATGGCCTGTGAAATTTGGGATTTCATATGAGTGATAAACTGACTTTCTTGGGCAACTTGGGAATTGAGTAAATTCAAATCAACTTCTGACATGTGGCAACGGCTCCTTGTTGACAATCGGTTGTGCGTTTCCCATTTCACCTTTTTGCTTGGATCTCGGCAAGAAAGTTCGCTAACCTTTGTGACATGAAAACTAAATCTGTCACCCCGACTCAAGTCTGGCTTTTCATTTTGGCCTCCAGCTTGATTTTTCTTATTTTAGGATCTCAATTGGGGGGACGATTAGGTCTTTTTATTTGTTTGCTTCTTTCTCTTGTCTTTCATCTGATGCTTTTTTATTGGGGTGAAGGACTACTGCTTCGAAGATTTCATCTCACTCCCCTAAAAGGTCAGGATCCTTGGGGACTTAATGAGCTCAATATTCGCTGGAGCCAGGAACTGGGTCTGACAACTCCGGATTTGTGGATTTTAGAAGAGTCCCTACCCACTGCTTTTTCATTTGAAGCCCCTTGGAAACGCCCCATGGTGGGGTTTTCTCGTGGTCTCACACAAAATTTTTCAAAACGTGATTTGGAAATGATTTTGGCTCATCAACTTTGTCATCTGCAAAGTCGCCAAAGCTTAAAGTCCGCTGTTGGACTTCTGCTGGCTAACTCCTTGGCCATACTGGCTGAAAAAATAGACAGTCTTTGGTTGAGTCATCTTTTTTTCAAACGCCGACAGCGACCCTTCCTTTGGTTGTTTTCCCCTCTCATTGCTATTTTTGTTAGCATTTCCCAATCCAAGAGCGATCAAATTACCGCCGACTTAAACGCGGCGCATTTAATTGGTCAACGTGATCAGCTCGGGCACTTACTTTGGAAATTAGAAGGCTGGGCACTAACGCACCCCATGAGCGTTCCCACCGCCACTTCGCAACTGTTCATTGTCAATCCTGAAAGATTAAGGCAAAAAAATACATTGCTTCAGTTTCATCCGCCTTTGCAAAAGCGGCTGGAAAAGCTTGTGGGCTTCTACCCTATTTAACAACCCACAGTATTTTTAATTCGGGAGTTTTTTTATATGTCGGACACACCAACACCCAATTTTTCTATGCTTGTCATGTCCATTGCCTCCAGCGCAGCCATGGCTTTGGGCTTAGCTCCTCACCCACAATCTGGAAAAACCGAAATTGATAGAGGTATGGCCAGGTTCAATATTGATTTACTGATCATGCTTCAGGGAAAAACAAAGGGCCAGCTCACCAAAGAAGAAGAGCAGCTTTTGGAGCATATTGTCTCTGATCTACAACTTAAATTCATTCAGCAAAAAACTTAGTATTTAATTTCTAGGAGGTTTCTATGAAAACTCGAATTCAATTAGTCCTGCTTGTTTTGATTTCAATTTTTTCTTTAAATGCTCAATCTCAAGTCCCGCAGCGAACTCCCCCGCCCATGAAGCTGAACGATCCCCTTCCTGCCAATTTATTTTCTGAATTGGGAAGAATTATCAACCCAGCCGTGGTGAATATTTCCACATCAGTCATTGCCCGTGGACGTGTTCAACGGGATCCCATGCTGGAAATGCTAGAAAGATTTTATGGAGTTCCCATGGGACCGCAAGGACCCGGACGAAGAGGACCTCAGCAAATGGGACTGGGCACCGGATTTATCATTCGAGATGATGGCCTGATCATCACCAATAACCACGTCATTGAAGGTGCTGATATCATTCAGGTACAGCTTTCCGACAAAGATGAAAAACTTTATGAAGCCACTGTAATCGGCACCGATGCTCGCACCGATATTGCTTTGATTAAGATTAAGCCTGAAGGAAAACTTCCTGTGGCTGCTCTTGGAAACTCGGCTGACTTACAAGTAGGGGAATGGGTAGCCGCCTTTGGAAATCCCTTCGGCCATGGTCATACATTAACCAAAGGAATAGTCTCTTCCATCGGAAGACAGATTTCTGAAATCAACCGTGTGCCCCTTATTCAAACTGATGCTGGTATCAATCCTGGCAATTCGGGTGGCCCCTTAGTGAATACGAAAGGATATGTGATTGGTGTGAATTCAGCCATCGATGCGCGTGGACCTGGAATTGGTTTTGCTATTCCCATCGATGAGGTCAAAAGAATATTACCTGATCTTGAAAAACGGGGCTCCATCCGTAAAGGTTATTTAGGCATCGGGTTAGGCGATCACACCGAGGAAAGCGCCACGGATTTAGGACTGGATGAAAAAAATCCGGGAGCTTGGGTGGCTCAAATCGAACCCAAAAGTCCGGCAGCCAAGTCAGGTCTTAAAGTTTATGACACCATCACAGAAGTGAATGGACAAAAAATCAAAAACTCCCTTGAACTCAGTGATAAAATCACGGGCATACAGCCGGGCTCTTCAGTTCAGTTAAAAGTTGTCGGCCAAAATAAAAAAACTCGCACAATCACAGTCACTGTGGCTGAGCGGCCTGACGATAAAAAGCCAAAAGCTAATAAAGAAAATTCTAATTACGAAGGGGATCAAGCTCCCCATAATTTAGGCTTTAAAGTTTCTGATTTAACAGAAAAGTTAAGTCAAGAACTTGAGCTCCCCAGTTATGTTAATAAACCCATTGTGGTTAATGTGGATCGCGGCTCCATTGCCTCTTTGGATGGTA
>JBKDFX010000054.1:0-8582 GCA_046336825.1 Bdellovibrionales bacterium
ATTTCATGAAACCCATATAGCTCGAGAAAACAAAGAAAAGCGAAGAGAGCTTAAGTACACTCAATTGGAAAAGAAAATTTTTGACCCCATCTTTGCAACCAATCAGAGAATGGCAAAACTGAGGGATCACATAAAGCGACTCACAAGAAGGTCCTGGTGCACGACGAAAAAATTAATAAACTTAGAGAGTCATGTTTATCTTTTCATGGCTGAGAATAATGGTTACACGTTGATCTAAATCCAAGCGCAAATATGACTGAATTTTGAAGACAACAGAGGGAATTTGGGCTACGTCCGAAAGCCTAATTAATCTTAAACTGAATTCTCTTTGTTACTTCTCTCAGAGAGCTTTTCCACAGGTCAAATTGACCTTGTTGAATAAATCCGGAAAAAGAATCTTCAAACAAGACGGGGCCAGCTTTATCTTGTTTTAGCTGCAAAGAAAATTGTCCAAAAGATGTCAATGTGTTCCGTTCCTTCAGCCAGCATTCGACCAGGGACGTAAATTCAAATCCATCAACTGCTTTAACATCGACAATTGCAAACTCAAAAGTGTCAGAAAAATTAAAGTTATCATCTGCGCGTAATTCTTTTGAGTTAAGAATTCCAGGGAATGCGGACTCGTTTCTTCCGGCTAAAAGACCGTAGTGACACTGAAATTCCGGTCCTATGTTATTGGTCCGAACGCTCATAAAAACGGGTTTGCCTGCATCTAGTCGTACGACTTGCGTGGTAACCGATTGTGCAAATGAAACCGTTGATGCCATCATGATGGCGAAGAGCGATTTTATTTGCAATTTCATAGATAATCCCCCTGTAACAGCTGTTATTCATACTCAAGCTAGTTTGTGTCTGCAAGGCATTTGTAAAGAAACCCAAGCCTTACTGAATATAAAGCATTAATATGATTTGAGTTTTTTAGCGCAACTGGAATTTGTTACCCGATGGGCCTCTCGGCCCATTATAGGGGTGCAGTTTCTGTTAGATCGACCGCACCGCTTCGATAATGCCATTGGCATCAAGACCATGAAGCTTATACAAATCGATGGCATTGTAAGCACTTTGACCAAATTTACCTTTTACTCCAATGGATTTCATTTTCAAAATGGCTCGACTTTGCAAAAGTCGTCCAGCTAATATTTGGCCAAAGCCCCCGATCAGTTGGTGATCTTCCACGGTGAGAATTCTTCCATCCGTTTCCCTCAGCCAATCCAAATAAATTTCCACATCAAAATTATTAAGTGAGCTGGCATTAACCAAGATTGTTCTTCGACCTTCTGTTTCAAGAGTTTGACAGGCTTTAAGGGCCTCTCCAAGTAAACTGCCTGTGGAAACAACAAGAGTGGTTTTAGTACCTGAGTATTTTTTTATCAATTGGGGTTCACCCAGTTTGTACTTTTCAGCTCCAAATGTTTTCGGGAAATTTTCTCGTCCCAAAAAGAAGAGATGAGAATCAGGAGTTTCTCCTAATTTCATTTTTTCAGCGATGTCCATAACTGCCTGCTCAACCAATTGATCGGCTTCCTCACTGCAACTGAGAGCGTGCACTTTGACATGTGGTATGCTAGCCGTCATGGCAATGTAACTGAGAGCCTGGTGACTGGCTCCGTCCGCTGCATCTTGAAAACCTGTGTGTGAATAAATACCAATCATAGCACATTGACTAAGACTGGCCATCGTCAGTGGCAGTGCACCTTTAGTGACTCCAAATTGAGCAAATGTATCCACAACAGGTATGAAACCAAGTTTTGAAAGTCCAGCAGCTGTGGAGACCATATTACTTTCAGCCACACCGACATCAATAGCCAACTGGGGAAATTTTTTTCTAAAATCTGCCACTCCTGTGGATCCTGGCAAATCTGCTGTCACTGAAATCAAAGGGAGTCCTTTTTCAGCCATTCTGATCAATGCACTCGAGACACCTTTTTGAATTTTTTCGCCACTGTCTGCTGGGCTTTTTTGTTTACTTTCAAACTCAATAAGTTCCTGAATCCAAGCTTCAAAAACTTCAGGGTATTTTTGACCCGCATAAATTTCACTTAAAAAAGCCGGCAATTCCTTAGCTGACTTTAAGGGAAATCCATGACCACCACTCGCACTTTCAGCTGTCTTTTTAACTCCATAACCTTTGATTGTTTTGGCATGAATAGCCACAGGCTTATCGGGATTATTTTTAGCTTTTCCGAGGGCCAAAGAAATGGCATTGGCACAAGCCGATAAATCATGGGCCTGCTCAAGATTGATCACGTCCCAACCCAAACTTGAAAGTGCTTCGAAAGTGGGGGCCATGGAAAAACTATCCTGATCAATTCGACCCGTCAGCTTTGTATTGTTGTCTGAAATGATGAGCACATAGGGTCCCAGTTTTCCATTTTTAGCAAGTCCGGGGATAGCCGCAAAAGCTTCTTTGGCTTCACCTTCCATAGCCGCCCCATCACTGAGAACACAAATCGTCGTTCGCATTTTTCCACTGAGTTTTTCACCGACGGCTACTCCTTGCGATTGAGGAAAGGCAGAGCCCAAGGGTCCATTGCTCAAAAAAACACCTTCAGGAAAACAGTGCACTTCACCGTGCCCCGTCAAAGGGGATTCAATAGAGCGAAATTTTTTTAAAGCCTGAAAATCAAGGCCTGCCATTTTGTAATTCGCTTTGAGGGCATACAGACCATTCTCGGCATGACCGACATCATTGATCACATGAAACAAATCAAACCAGCTTTTCTTCTCTCGACTGGCTTGGCTAAAAATCAAAGCATGCAAAGCCGACATCAATTCAGCTAATGCCGATGGCCCCCCGAAGTGGGAAGCAGCTCCTCCCAGTACGGCATTCATGTCCATCAGTGAAATCAGAGCGCGTGTCGCCCGCGGATCAGCGGCATGAACAGTGCCCTGATGAGTCTCAAGAGGGACTGAAAAAACGGGGTCATTACCAGGTTGTGGGGATAAATGATTGGGAATTAAAATTGGTTTATTCACAAAATTTTGCATGGGCCCATCCTATCCCCGCCTCGCTTTCAGATTCATTAACCGTCATGCTGCGTAATCGTCAGATCCACGCTTTCTTGACTGATTAAAGACTGCTACTGCTAAAGAAGATGAATTTGACACCCTCGCAAATACGATCTTTACCAAAAATTGATTTGCACAGACATTTAGATTGCTCTCTGCGCTGGAGCACCGTTGTTGAAGTGGCTCAGGATCTAAAAATGGAACTGCCTCAACCTCCTGCAAAAGCCCGCTCAAGCTTTTTAATCACCGAACCCATGGCCAACCTGGAGGCTGTTCTTAATAAATTTCTCAACACCCAAAAAGTTTTAGCTTCAGATGAAATCTTGGAGCGCCTTGCCTTTGAGGCCTGTGAAGACGCTTTTAATGATAACGTGCTTTTGCTTGAGCTTAGATTTGCTCCTACCTTTATTTTGGATGGACATCCTCATTTATCTCCAGAAAAAATTATTTCCGCTTTTCGAAAGGGACTCAATCGAGCTGAAAAAACCTATGGTCTATCAGCTGGTTTGATCGGCATACTGCAAAGAATTAAACCCATCGAACAATCTCAAACCACCATGGATTTTTTCTGTGACATGAAATCTGAGTTTATCGGTGTGGATCTTGCTGATAACGAGGAGGGTTTTGATCCAGCCCCCTTTGCCTCTTTATTTCAAAAAGCTAAAAAATCAGGTTTACGAGTGACCATTCATTCAGGAGAAGTTCCTCATCCTCAAGCAGGGCAATGGATTATGGATTCCATCAATTATCTGGGAGCTGAACGAATTGGTCACGGTGTTCAGGCCATTCATCATCCAAAGGTTCTTGAGCAAATTAAAAAGCAAAATGTGACTCTTGAAATCTGCCCCCTCAGCAATTATTTGACCCAAGCTTTTCCTGATCCCGCTTCACATCCTCTCAAAAAACTCATGGAGGCTGGAGTGAAAGTGACTCTTGGCTCTGACGACCCCGGAATTTTTGCCAGCCAATTGACGGATGATTATTTAATGGCTCATCAACACCAACGATTAAATCTGCAGGATTTTAAGCAACTCAACCAAAATGCCTTTGAGAGTAGTTTCATAGATCCACTCAAGAAGAAAAAATGGGAAACTTTTTTTTATGAATGACCTTCAAAACCGCCGCGATTTCTATCCCCCTTTGGAACCCTATCAGACCGGACAACTGGCTGTTTCATCTTTGCATAATCTTTATTTCGAACAATCAGGAAATCCCAAGGGCCAACCCGTGGTTTTCCTTCATGGTGGACCTGGTGGAGGAACAGATCCCGATCATCGACGCTATTTCAATCCCGAACAGTACCGAATTATTTTATTCGACCAAAGAGGTTGTGGAAAATCGACACCCCACGCAGAACTTCGTGAAAACACCACTTGGGATTTGGTGAGCGATATTGAAAAAATTCGAGGACACTTAGGAATCACTCAATGGCATGTGTTTGGTGGTAGTTGGGGATCTACCTTGGCTCTCAGTTACGCAGTGACTCATCCCGAAAAAGTTAAAAGTTTAGTCTTGCGAGGTATTTTTCTTTGCCGTGAAGAAGAGCTCAAATGGTTTTATCAAGAAGGGGCCTCATGGATTTTCCCTGATGTCTGGGACCGTTACTGGAACTTTATACCTCAAAATGAACGCTCTCAAATGATGCAAGCCTATTACAAACGTTTAACCTCAGATGATCCAGAGTTGCGCCTTGAGGCCGCTCGTGTTTGGAGTCAATGGGAAGCGGCCACCTCTAAACTTTTCGTCGACCCTAAAATGATTGAAGATTTCGGTGAGCCTGAAAAGGCCTTGGCCTTTGCTCGAATTGAATGTCACTACTTTATCAATAAAGCTTTTTTTGAATCCAATGACTATCTTCTCAAACAAGCTCACAAACTAAAAAAAATCCCGGGAATCATTGTCCAGGGCCGTTATGACGTGGTCTGTCCTGCTAAAAGCGCTTGGGACCTTCACCAGGCTTGGCCTGAAAGCCATTTGAAGATCATTCCGGATGCGGGCCATGCTGCCTCCGAAATCGGCACCAGATCGGCCCTGATTGAGGCGACCGATCAAATGCTGAAGGTTAGGACTTAAAACAACTCATATTTTGGATATTTTGTAAAAAGTACTTGTCTAAACTATAAACACATCTTATTGCTCCCAAAAAAACGAAGTGGTTGTACATTGGCACCGCTCGTAGTTAATTGGGCCCCTGCCTAATTGAATAGGCAGAGGTCTTTCAGGGGGATCGATGAAAAAATTCGCAAAAAGTTCCATCATGGCACTTCTCAGCTCGAGTCTACTTATGCTGTCAGCTTGTGCACCTCAAAATCCATCCAATACGGAAGTTGAAGGCGACGGAGTGGTCGGTGGCACCACAGTTGTTCCAGGCTCTCAGCTATCACGCCAAGTTTTTATGATTTACACCGTTTCCCGAAGTGGTGGTGGTACTTGCACAGCTACCATGATTAGCAATACGGTGGGACTCACTGCCGCTCATTGTGTGGATGGATTTGTTCGTGGCTACGCCATCTTTTCAATTGATGCCGTGGGCGTATTAAACAAAGCCGCTGATCGACAAGCTCTTCTTCAAAACTCTCGAGTGGCCCCCATCAAAACTGTCCGAGTTCATCCTGCATGGAGGGGCACTATCAATGGAAAAAACAACGGCGATTTAGCCTTATTCAGCTTAGCTTCAGCTAAGCCCAGCGATATCGAAGTCACACGATTTTACAACGGCACCCTTAGAAAAGGAGATCGTTTAGTTGTTTCTGGCTACGGAGTTATTTCTGGTAGTCTTGGTTTTGGATCTGGCTTACTTCGCGAAGCCCGTGTTCGCGTTTTAAATCCAAACGTATCTGAAACCGAATTTGGTGTGGATCAAACTCGAGCCCAAGGAGTTTGTAATGGCGACTCAGGCGGACCTGCCTTTGTGATCAGCCCATTCGGACGCCTTGAACAAGCCGGCGTTGTCAGCTACGGCGAAGAAGGTTGTGACCAAAATGGAGTTTACACAAACCCAGTGGCCTACCTTTCTTGGATCAACCGAACTATGCAATCTTTGAGTTACTAGATTTTTAAAATTGATTTTAAAATTTCAGCCAAATGGATGGGCTGATCAGAGGGGACGCGATGAGCGGCCCCTTTTGCTTTTATCAAGGGCACCTGAATTGTCTGATAAATCTCACAATACTTTTTATCTTCCGCTCCAACAATGGCCGTGACTTTATGGGCATTGGCTTCCAGAAGTTTTCGATAGTCAGGCTGATGAGCCAATGACCAGTTTTCCAAACATTGAGCTAAAACTTCACGATTAAAGTCATTTTCATTTCTTGGGTGTGGTTTTCCACCTTTAAAAACATCTTGGGAATTCCACTCAGATTCCAATTCGATCCAATTTTGATTTCTAAACTTTTTTGCCCAAGTTCTATCATGTTTGAGTCGAAGCTCTTTTTCCTCGATGGTTTTAAGACCGGGATGACTGGAGATAAGCACCAATTGATTTATGAGATCGGGATCAACCATTAGGAGTCCCATGAGCAATCTTCCACCTTGTGAATATCCGATTAGATTAACAGGATTATTCCCCCAATTATTTTTTATCCAAGCAGCAAAGGCATCAGCCCAATTGAGAATAAATTGTTCTGAACCTATTTGGGAGTCATTTGTATATTCGATGGAAGTGATGCTGGGATGATGTATTTCTTTGGCAGATCCCCAAAATCCATGCAGGTACAAAGAAATCATGCTTGAAGACTTTCCCACTCATCCCAGAAATCCTGAGTTTGCTTTTCATTAGGACAAATCTCAATAATGTGCTTTTGCGCTAGATCGATTTTTTCAGGAACTTCCTGCCATTTGGAGTAATTCCACTTCCAAAGGTCAGCAAAGGCTTTGAAGTCTGTTTGATGGCGATTCAGAAAAATTTCGTGCTTAAACATTCTTTTAAAAATCATTCCACCTGAGTTATTAATAACCACAATTTTGAGGCTTGTGTCTTCTAGTTGTTGAGAAATCCAGGGACCTGAAAGATCATAAAGAGCCGTTAAGTCACCTACGAGACACCAATTTTCCATACCTTTTTTGGCCCATCCCAGAAATGTCGAAATCTGCCCATCGATGCCGTTGGCTCCTCGATTGCCCACCATCCTTGCCGGAGGTGAAGCAAAATCAGCCGCCAAATCCCACTCTCGAATAGGAAGGCTGTTGCCTAAATAAACGCTTTGCCCCTTCGTATGATGGGATAAGGCACGCACCAAACTGGGTTCACTTTGTGGATATTTAAGAAGCAAGCGATTGAGTTCAGAAAAAAGTAGTGCATCTCTATGTAGAAATTCTTGATCCAGTGAACGAGTGTATTTGACATCAATTCTAGATAGATCATCCAAATCTAAAAAATGCATGATATCTCGGCTTAGACCAGCAAAATGATTATAGCCCATAGATAGCACAGGGATGTCTTTTCTTTTGTCTTCTAAGTCTCTCCAGAATCTCAGAGTGGGAACTCCACCGATTCGAATCAATGCATTACAAGCATTAAGATCAAAAAGCCTGGGCAATAACTTTTCACCCGCTTTTAGTGTGAAGGGTTCTAGTTGTGGAGCTCCCCTCAAGTTAGAAATACCTTCGATATAAACGGGTGCTCGTAGCTCTGTTAAAAATTTGAGAACAGGCTCTTTAACCTTCTCTGGAAGGGTGCTTAAAATAACCAATGGTTTGTAGTTTTCCACAAAGTCTTGAATTTGATCCTTCATGGTCATGGGAAATGATTCAGGAAATCGGGCTCGCGGTGTTTTAGGTGGAACAGGAATCTGTGAAACTTCATCATCAATGAGGGGTTCACTGAAGCACACGTTGACGTGAACGGGTTTTTTCCAACTAAGACCCTTAAGAGAAATATGATGATTTTCCTCGTCGAGATCAAAACAGACTTCGATATAGTAGGAAAAAAGACCCACCTGTTCGATGGACTGTGGTGCGCCCGAACCTCGGTATTTTTTAGGCCGATCAGCCGTGATCATGATCAATGGCAATGAGGAATAAGTCCCTTCAACAGCAGCAGGTAGCATTTCAGCTGCCGCCGTCCCAGAAGTGGTGATAACAGCCACTGGTCTTCTAGAGCTTCCTATTCTTCCCAAAGCAAAAAAGGCGGCAGATCTTTCGTCAAAAAAATGAAAAACATTGAGATGCGTGTTCTTTTCAAAAATTTTAACAAATGGAGAATTTCGAGCACCTGCACAAAGACAGAAGTCTTGAACTCCGTGAGCCAAGAGCTCCTTAATAACACTTTCTGCAACAACGATGTTTGACATATCTCATACTCCAAAGAGTTTTTTAACTGATTCCAGTTTGGCTTGAATTTCATCCCACTCATCTTCAATACGACTTTGATTAACAATACCACCTCCCACAGGGAAACGGGTACTGTTCTGATCCCACTGGACCAGTCGCAAACAGACCGTGGCTAATTCATGACGGTCCCCCAATCGAAAATACAGGGGTGACCCATAAAAACCTCTTTCCTTTTGTCCAGCTAATGGCTCCAGTAATTTCCATTTATTAAATGGAGATAATCCAACAGCAGAGGTGGGATG
>JBKDFX010000055.1:0-7090 GCA_046336825.1 Bdellovibrionales bacterium
GAGGGTCAAATTGTTCGTGCACTGAATCCTTATAAAACCAATCATATGATTCAGGCCTTGGCAACTCTGCTAGATCCAAGAATTTCTATACCTTTAGCGCGTAAAAATGGTTATGGCGATAATTGGCAGGGTTTTATTACTGAAGTTATTATGCCTGATTTAGGTTCAACCATGGGGCATCTTTACGAACGCTATGGTCTCGTTCATAACTCCCTTCACTCGCAAAATGTGACAGTTGAATTTGATCTAAACGGTAAGTTTATTGGTACCAAAGTTCGTGATCCAGATTTTGATGTAGATATTGATCGCTACAGAGAAATGTTGGGTAAAGCGGCTGCAGATTCTTTTTTAGCTAAGTCAAATATTCGTAATCATCAAAATTTAATTATTGATTTATCTGTTCTAAATGGACTTCGAATTTTCCATTTAACTGGAGTCTATAAGTTGAGATTTTATCGAGAATTAGGGTTGTCTTTCTATTTAGGATTTATTAATAAAATCAAAGATCTGCGTCAAAGTTCGCTACCACATAGAGAATTGTTACAGCGTTTGCAAGATCAAGTTAAAGTCGATTCCTTAGATCCTAATGGACTTCGTTGGTCTGTATCTCTTACGCCAGAAAAAATTGATATGATTTTAGATCCTTTTTCCACAGCTTTCACTGCCGATTCAAATAATAAAATAATTCCAATTTTAGACGTGCCTAGTGCTGAAGGACTCATTTTTGAAAAAATTGAAGGTCGAGACTTAAATTTATTATCATACGATGAAAAACAAATCGAATTAGGTTGGAAGTCACTGGTCAAAGAATACCAAGCTGACGTTATAAATTCTAGGCTCGGAACATTATTGAATGAAAATGATCCAAAAAAAGTACGTAGACTTATCACATTTTTAAATCAATTCAAATTCTTAGATAAAAAGTCATTCTTTTTACTTTTATTAGAGCATCATCCTCATTTTATCAGTGGAAATGACACAGCTTTCTTCTTTAATGCTCATAAAAATGAAGAACTTTTAAAGTTGTATCTAGTGCGTGCTTCAGCTGGCAATCTAACTGGTCTGTGGAACTGGAGAAAAGAAAATAAATTGCTAGATTACCCACAACCACTTATCAATCGTTACTTTGCTTTACTTTCTGATTCACAGCTACAGACTGTTCAAGATCAACTTAAAATATCTATACAATCAAATTCAAATTCCCATGCCGATCTTATTGGATATACATCTAAAATTGAAGAAGCAATTCGAGTCCGCAGGATGTTACCCTCTATTCAAATTAAAGCTTGTCGACAGTCTTTAAAAATTTCAGCTCAATAATTTGGTGAATCTTTTAATCAAAGTATGTCAGATACAGAATAATCAAAAGTTCATTAATTTTTATCTAATTTCACATAATTTAAGCGATCGAATAATTCTTCTAAATTCATGATTGTTTCCAAATAATTTAAGATCAACATTCTTTTTTTTCATGTCTCGAAGTATAGAAAAGTAATTTTGCCCTAAATTATATGCATAATCATTGTAGACACAAAAATTTTCATTTTTTTGACCTAATTCGTTTGATTTCGCTAGTAGGATCTTTATTTTTTTTTGAATTCTATCGAGCTCCAATTTCACCAATTCAATAGAAATGTGTTCTGAAGGTTCATTTTGTTTTATTCTATCTGCCATCAATGCGCCGATGGGAATCACCGTCGCAGCCCAACTAAAATAATGGGTGAATTGGGCTTCTGATATTGTATTTTTTCTGCCATTCATTCTCGTCAAGTATCGATTAAAAGTAGAATACAGACCTTTTCCTAATCCTCTGATGACTTTGAAACTCGTCCAGATTGATGCATAGATTTGAGCTGAGCCCGTAAACTGGCCAGCTACATCGGCCCATAAAGTTAGAAATACTATTCTGTTTCTTTGATTTTCATCAGGAAAGCATTCCTTCATGACAGTAATAAATGAGTCTGAATTTAAAAAGTCATGCATGTACATGGATTGCACACCAGTAAGTTCTCTATTTTTAATGAAACGTGTAGTCCAATTTTCAACAGAGAGTTCCACTTCTTTTCGTACGGATTCTGCAGCTTTATTATAAAAGTGACCGACAAAAATAATTTGATCATTGTAGGCACATAAATTTTTTAGCTCTAGATAGATAGATTCTTCTTTCAATGATGGAAAAGTAGAACCCCAGCTGGGAAAAGCTATAATCAGAAAATAACTACAAAGAAGTTTAAATATTTTTATTGGCATTCGGGTGCTTGATTTGTCATAGCATTCTTAAGCGGCTCATATCCTAGATCAAGACCGAGTTGATTTACTTCACAAAGTAAATCTTGGTATCTTCGAATAATTTCGTCCTCTGATGAGGCATCCAATTGTTTAATATCTCTAGTGTGTTTAATTTCTGTTGCAACATATCCAATAAGGCCAAAAACTCCAGCTGATAAAAAGGCTGAAACATATCGACCACGATTGGACAACATCAAGACATTACGTTGGTCAGTTGTTAGGGGTAGACCTCGATTGTGTCGAACAACGGCCTCTTTAATTAATTGATCATGTCTGAGGTGAGCGTATATCCCAGCTAGTGCAACGCCAGTGGGAACTAGCCAAGTGCGAACGACCTTTGCATCCAGTAGCCAGTGACCACGAGTTTTAGCATAGACACCCAATTTAAGCAGATTTTCCATTTTTTTATTATATTGAATCTGTTTTTCAAAACGTTGATTGGTCTTTTCGAAGTCATCCTTGTATTTTTGATCAATTCTAGCAATATCAATGGCCGTTACTGGATTTGGTCTTACTTAACGTAACTGACCTGTGTAATCATAAATACTGTCTTTCGAAATTTTTAAGCCGAGTAAGTTTAAGTACTTTATTCCTCGATTCAAAGCAGTCATTCCATGCCCATAATGACCGGAATGATTTGTGATTTCTACGACAATGCCATCTGCAATTGCGATTGTGCCAGCTGACACCACTTCTTTTCCATGGCTCAAATCAGAATGATAGAGGCGTACTCTTAATTCTTTCTCGAGGAACAACATTAAAAGTATTTTTCCATCAGCAGTGATCACAAAATCAGTTGTATTATAGAGAATTTCATCCGAGTGAGAACTGGGTCTATAGGAACCTGTGTCCACATACCTTTTATAAAAAGGTGAGTAAAGTCGACCATTTTTGACTTTAACCTCAGCTCGTTTCAGATCTTCTTTTGTAGTTATAAAACCTTCATGAATTTCATATTCGTATTTTTTTGCCATTTTTTGAAATTGTTTTCTCGATTTTATTTGAGCTAAAAATTCTGTAGCTAGACTCTTACTTGTAACTGATGTCCTGCAAACTAAATTTTGCGATGCTTTTGCGTTTGTAAGGATCAAAAGCATTGGAAACAAAAGCCCAATGGTAGTTACGGAAATCTCAATTTGAAACAATGACAATATTTTTCGACAACTGGCTAAGTTAAAGCAACGAGCTCGATTAATTGCATTAATGAGACTTCTAAATTTCATAATAAGTTATGTATGAAAAAATAAGTGCCAATAATTTAGAATTTATTTATCTGTGTCTGACTTGGAGTCTTCCTTTTTCATATATCCTTTTAATTTTTCAGCTAAGGCCTTTTGGATTAAGTCCTGGGCTTCTTTGTCTTTTATATTCAGTGTTTTTGTGGCTGCAGGGATGCGATTTTTCGACTCTAGTTCAACAAGTTTTGCATAACTGGGTAAGCCTGCTTTAACTTTTGTCTCAAAATTATTATGCAGGGATTGCACAAGCTTTTGAATGGCTTCTCGATCCAGTTCAAAATCTCGAGTATTTCCATTAGCATTAAATGTGGCCTGACCTGTTTTTTTGCCTTTTTCGTAACCCACGGCATCCAGTTTGGTGTAACTTCTTCCGACAGCAGCGTAATCCACAGGACTGAAGTTGAAAGCGGATGAAGCTTTGACTTGAAACTTAAGAGTGTCCAATGAAGCAACTGATCCCTTTTTGAGACTGGAACCTTTAAAAGCCCCCACTGTTTCGTAACTTTGTGTCGTTAGCATAACAAAAACATCAGCAGTCGCACCTTGTTGCCTGGCTTTTCGAAATGTTTTGAGCTCAAAAGGTAACATTTGTGCTGGTCTTTGGTGGGGTGATTGGAACCCATCAGGATAGCCCATGTTTGAGCTTTTATCAGAAAAAGCGGATGTAACGACTGAGGGTTCTACAATCGTGTAGTTTCCTACTTTCGACATTTCTTCTATGAACATTTTGTAATGCATGGGTTCTAGACCGACATTGATAAATCCAACGCGAACAGTTTCTTCTGTTAATCTTTTGGGCATAGCAGCTACTGTTTTAGCCAAATCAGAGTCTTTTTTGGCCTCAGCCATTTTTTTCTTTTTAAACGCAGCTACTTTTTCAGGAGATCCTTCGTAAGTGATCTTCCCATCTTTTTCGACAGTGCAAACGCCGGTCGTGTCATCACAACTTTTTTTATAAGTCACACAGGATACTAAACTTAGACTCGCAAGAAAAATCATGACAAAACTAGTAAGTGAATTCACCAAAAACCCCTTTCAAAAAGGTTCAATTCAAATGCTATGAAAAGTTCAGCCAATCACCAAGTGTGAACTCATTCAAAAGCACAACCTGGAAAATTATCTGGCAAGTAGTAAATCTATTCGAGTTAAAAAATGACCAAACTGTTTTTAAAAATGGTCCTGGATAGGACCCAATAGCACAAACATCGGATCCACATGGCCCAATTTTGAATAGAGCCATTTCTTCCACTCGTTTAATTTCCACCCAATTTTGTACAAGATCAGCTGAGCGTAGAATTACCCCATGAATCTGTACTATTTTTGATTCGCCAAATCAGGCAACCAAAATTTCCGCATCCTTGGGGTATAAAAGTACGTTGGACCCACTTATGCCCATAAATTCTAGACTAAATGATTTCAGGAGAAGCTTGATGTGGTCTTTCGATTGCTAATTGAAGCTTCCACAAACTTGCAAAACCAAAACAAGGAGAAATTATGAATTCAGGTAAAGAAAACCAAAAGCAGACGAGCGATACATCTAATTCCCCTGCTCAACAAGGGGGAAAACGCGATCATAATCCCTATAAAAAGGAAAATAATCAGAAGGAAGATTACGCTAAACGTGGTTCAGAAGCAGCTCCCTCAAAGCATGATAAACAGGATCATCGCAATGGTGATGATAAAAAAAATGCAGATGGTGATCGTCAGCCAGATGAACAAGACAAGAAATTCAAAGATATGAAAAAAGAAGATAATAGATATAACGATAAGACAGAGCGAACTTAGATTCTTCACAGGCGGGGGCAGTTATCATCGTGGAGCTGCTCCTGCTCATTCATTATTTGAGGTTAGTATGAAAACTATAAAAAATATTCATTTTCCAATGACTACAATTCATTCTCCCAAGCGTTTAGAAAAAAAAATAATTGAAAAGACTGTTTTGGAGCTGATTGAAATAATAGCTAATAAAAAAAATAAAGCAAAAGGAGTTATTTATGAGTGAAAAAAGCAAAATAGTATTAGGAATTTATAAAACCCGATCTGATGTTGAGCGTGGTATTGATTCACTTAAAATAGATGGATTTTCTACAAGTGATATTTCTGTTCTCATGCCTGAGCCGACGGGCTCTCAAGAGTTCGCTCATACAAAAGGGAGTAAAGCACCAGAAGGAGCCACCACGGGAGCAACCAGTGGTGCCGTGATCGGCGGGACGCTTGGTTTACTTGTGGGTATAGGTGCATTGGCTATACCTGGAGTTGGCCCGTTCATCGCGGCTGGTCCAATAATGGCTGCACTTGCGGGTGCTGGTGTGGGTGGTGCGGTGGGCGGCATCGGTGGAGCTTTGATAGGATTTGGCATTCCTGAATATGAAGCCAAACGATATGAAGGATACATGAAAAATGGAGGTATCCTACTTTCAGTCCATGCTGCAACATCAGATGAGGTCGACAAAGCCAAAAAGTGCCTGGAAGACACTGGTGCCAGTGATGTTTCCTCGACAGGTGAGGTTAAGGGTGATTGGAGACCCACCTACAATAAAGATAAAGAACCCACTATGGGAAGAATTATTTAGACGTGGGGGGCCTGCAAGTCGCGGGCCCCATTTTTCACTTAAAATTAAAAATTGATAAAAATTGCAAAACCTAATCGTACTCCGCAGAGAACGAAATAAACAACAATCTCTAGACAACTCCAACGGGGCAATGGTAACTCCTGGGATAACAACCAAGGAGTTTCTATGAAAAAATCTTTCATGATATTATCACTTTTTTTTGCTTCTACTTTGATGGCCAATGGTTTCACAACTCAAGATAATGTGGATTACAACGTCACTATTAAATACCCTTCTCAGTTTCGTGTTTGTGCCCGAGAGCTTTGCAAAATTGCAAAAAATAATGGAAATGGTCGATGTGAAGTTTTCAGTCAAGTGGGTGTTATCTCTCTTAATCTCACTTCTCGTGGAGTGGCTCTTGTAAGAGCAACACAGTGTCCAGGGTCCATGGAGGTCGATCTTGAAGTCAACGCACTTCCACGCGTAGGAATGGGCAATAACTAAAATGTCCAAAAGTTGGGATTCCAACTTTGAAAAAAAGGCTCTTGCGGCTGCAAATTATAGGCAGTTCATGGGCCTTTTTTTTGATAAAAAAAATGGGTTTGAATCTCCACGTGCCATGTCTTTTCAACAGTTCAGTCAACGGTCTGGCTTTGCATCAAAAAGTTTTGCAGCTGATATTTTGGCGGGCCGAAAAAAAATTACTCCCCTATCTGTCGACAAAATTATCTTAGGTCTTTCTCTTAATAAAGTATGGGCAGAGTATTTTCGAGCACTTGTTGCAATGGAAGAACCCCGTTTTTGGAATGAAAAGATAGAGGGTTCTGATTACAAAAAAAAGTGCGATCAGATTCGTAACCGTCTACTTAAAAAAGGCACTGTTGTACGAGCTGGTATTTCCCAGCAAGCTAAAGAGCTTGAAATTCTTGCTCTTCCAAATTTTCCAATGGTTTTTTCGGCGCTTGGATCCTTAGAAAAAGGAGCTCGCTTTGAAGAGATTATGAAAAGAAC
>JBKDFX010000056.1:0-36518 GCA_046336825.1 Bdellovibrionales bacterium
CCACCGTTGATCAAGGCAAGATTTAAAACCCCTGTGCGTCCACCCATGAGTGTAGCGCGAATTGTTTTTCCGTTTTCACTGGCAGAAATGGTGGATTCATAGGAATTAAATCCCAGCTTGTCTAAATTTAATTTCACATCTTTATTGGCTGGTATTTGAACTTGAGCCGGAGTGGTTTGTCCCACTTCTCGACCATCTATAAAAATTCGAGCGCCAATGGGTTCTGAACTGATGGTGACTGTGACCAATTGGGTGGAGGACTGTTCCGTGGAGCCCTCTGCAGTTTTAGGATTTTCTTTAGTTACTGGAGTAGGGGCTGCAACCTTAGCAATAGCAGGCGTTTTTGCCGAAGGAGTGCGTGAATTTCGATAGAGCAAAAACAGTCCTCCAAAAACAACCGAGGCCACAACTATATAAATAGCAATGTCATTACCTGAATTTTTATTAAAGCTGATTTGACTTCGAGTGGAGATGGGAACGTGAGTTCGTGTCCCTCCTGCAGAATTTCCCTTCGGCTGGTTTTTACCTTGTTTTGGCATTCGAGCTCGTTCGGGAGCTGTGCTTTTGCCATCTAAATCCGAGAGATCCACTTTTACTCGAGTTTCAGTTTCGATATCCAGTTTTTCTTGACCTGAACCATTGGGCACGGCAGGTAGGCCCGTGATGTTACTCATAGAGGCTGAAGACTGTTGAGAGGTCTCTTGGGAAGTGCTTTCAGGAGAGTAGGTGAGAGTTTGTGTCACTTGAGTTTTTTCTTCAACTCCAGAAGTCACTTTTGCGTACTCCACCAATTTCTTTTTGGAGTCAGAATAAACATCTGAGAAACAATTTTTAATAAAGACTGAAAAATCCTGTGGTGAAAAATCAGGATATTCCACATTCAAAAATCGATTTAAGTCTTTATGAAAAGCAGCTGCTGTTTGATAACGTTGAGTCTTATCTTTAGCTAGAGCTTTTACAACGATAGCTTCCAATTCTGCAGGCACGCTGGGATTGATTTTGCGAATGGGAGGTATTTGACACTCTCGAATTTTTCGAAGAATGGCGGCTTCGCTATTGCTAGTAAAAAGTCTATCATTGGCGAGCATTTCCCAGAGCACAATTCCGAGAGAAAACAAATCTGTTCGACTGTCGACAAGTTGGCCATCGGCTTGTTCGGGGCTCATGTACCCAAACTTCCCTTTGAGCGTCCCCGCTTGGGTGGCTTCCATTTGAGTTTCTGCTTTGGCAATACCAAAGTCGATCACTTTAACTTCGCCGTCGAAGCTCAACATGACGTTGTGTGGACTCATATCTCGATGAACAAGATTGAGAGGTCGACCTGTAGTTCCATCAATCAAGCGGTGAGCATGATCCAAACCAGCGGCCACTTCCTTCACCATGTAGACAATTTGTTCAATGGTAAATTGATGTGACTTCTTTTTAAGTTCATTTAAAACTTGGCGTAGATTGCGGCCCTCAACATACTCCATGACAAGGTAAAATTGACCGTGCTCAATTCCAAATTCATAAATTGAAACCACATTGCCATGATTCAAGTTCACTGCAATTTTAGCTTCTTCTTTGAACATGTCGATGAATTCACGTTTGTCTGAGTACTGTGGCAAAATTCTTTTAACAGCTAAAAATTTATTTACTCCACTCGCTCCAAGTGATTTTCCTAAAAAAACTTCAGCCATGCCTCCGGCTGCCAGCTTTTCTAGTAAAATAAATTTTCCAAACTGTTCAAAACTCTGCGACATAAATTATTTCCGTTTATAGTTTACTATCGGCGTAAGGCGCAGTTATCTTAATAAAAACAAGGGGTTTTTAGTTGCTTTGGTACGGTCTAACGGGCGGTCTAGGTACAGGTAAGTCCACAGTCGCCAGTCTCATTCGGAGTCATGGAATTCCTGTCATCGATGCGGATCGATTGGCTAAAGAAGTCGTGGAAAAGGGCTCAATTGGTTTAGAGCGGGTGAGGCAAGCCTTTGGTCCTGACATTCTGAACTCTCAAGGTGAACTGGATCGACTGAAAATGGCAGAAATTGTTTTTGCCAAACCAGATCAATTATTAAAACTTGAATCCATCATCCATCCTTTAGTCCAGGAGGCTGTACATCAACAAAAAAACTGGCTTAAAGACCAGGATTGCCCTTGGGCTGTCTATGATGTCCCCTTATTGTTCGAAAAAAAATTAAAAAATCAATTTGATGGCATCATCACTGTGACTGCAGATGAGCAGCAACAAATAGATAGAGTCAAAAAGCGAAACGCTTGGAATGACGAAGAAATTTTGAAACGAATTCGTGTTCAGGTTCCGCTAGCTGTAAAAGTTAAAGAAAGTGACTATGTCATCAATAATCAGGGGTCCCTAACAGACCTAGAGAAACAGGTTGCGAGTCTAGTTCAGCTACTCAATGATAAGATTTAGAGGTGGCTCCATGAAATCAATCCAAGTTCTTTTATTTGCCCTATTTTTTTCTTCGATCTCTTTTTCGCAGGTAGAGTTAGCAATTTCCAATGAAGAAAAGGGAACTTCGTATTTTTATCATAATTTTGGAAAGATATTTACAGGCTCAACTCAATATGTGCGCTACGATGTTAAAAATAAAGGAACAGCTCCCCTGAAATTTTTAAAAGCTCAAATTGGTGGATCCTTTGATTTTAGTGCTTATCACTCTTGTAAAAATGGACTGGATCCACAAAAATCATGCTGGTTTGAAATTCGTTACTGGCCGCTATTTGAGGGTTGGGACACGGGACGATTCATTATTTCATTTGATCAAGACAATAACATTGTTGTCGATCTTAATGGTGAAGCTTACAAACTTTAAAAGCTGTGCTGCAACCCCAATTGTGCGTGAAAAATAAGACCACGAATATTTATTGATAAGCCCATTTCAAAGGTGAGCAGTTGATACCATTGCCCCACATCGAGGATCCCAACAGCAGCAGACCCAAAGTAGGAATCAAGCCGAGTGAATGAACTGAGAGCATCATTGGGATCACCGACAAATGAGAGTCCATATTTGTAATAGGGCTCATAAAGGGTGTCAGTAAAAAGCCTTCTTCTTTCTGAGAACTGCAGCCAGTATAACTTTTCAGTTGTCCAGTGGGCTTGCCACTCTTGAGCTTTTAATTCATCAAAATCATAAGCATAGGAAATTCCCAGCGCCGTTTGATTTTCTGTGTCTGAGTCTTGACCAAGGTCTCCTACTAGCGTGCTAAAAGTAGCTCTGATATGTGACCTTGGTACTTTTCCCGGGATAACTCCTACCAATTGAGGATCTGAAATTTGATTTAAGTTTTCAATGGGAGCTTGTGAATTGTTTTTAATGGGCTCTAAGACGGGTGCTGAAAAAGACAAAATAGGAGCTATTATCAAGACAAAGGTCAAAAAAGTAAGGATCCTAGAATCTCGCATAGGAACTATTGTGATTTGTTTTTACAATTTTGGGTAGGGACTTTTTGTTTGAACAGGAGATCATGTGCGAATCATCGCTCTCATTTTGTGCCTTTTGAATTTTCAGTACGTAAAAGCTGTCGAGGCCACTCGCTATACAAGCGTCATTCACCAACACTACCAAGCGCCTAGAGCCTTGGGAATGGGAAACGCTTTCGTTGCTGTGGCCAATGATTATTCAGCTTTATTTTATAATCCAGCAGGTCTCGCTCTTGTTGAAGAAAATGATCTCAACATGAGTTTTGATTTGGCAGGTTCTTTGAAGTTTGCAGACTTATTATCGGACATTGACAAGGCTCAAAGCACACCCGGTAGCGATTCTGACAAACAAGATGCCATCGTGGCCACTCTGGAAAAATATTACGGTGAAAGATTATCCATCCGCTTTGGATCACCCCAGGCCATATGGGCCCGACCAGGGTGGGCCGTCGGTGTTATTCCTTTTGATGTGACCATGCGAACCAGTGTTCACAGCACGGTGGGGCCTGCCATTCAAGCCTCAGTTCACGCAGACACAACAGTGGCTTATGGCTACGGCGATCGCGTCAAAGGTTTTGAGCACGGTAAACTTTATTGGGGAGTGACGGGAAAAGCTGTGCATCGTGGGTATTTTAGTCAAAATGTTAACTTCTTAGAATTAGCGGCTGATCCCAATGTTGTCTCTGATGATGATTTAACTTCTGGAGTTACTGTTGATGCTGATATAGGACTCATTTGGAAACCCCATATTCCTGAATCAGGTTTATTTTCATTATTAGAATACACCAAACCCAGTTTTGGTTTAGTGGTGCGAAATGTTTTAGAGATGGGATTTGAAAACAGCGGATTTTTAGGAAAAGACAATCAAACAACTCCAGAAAAGATGTATCGAACCCTCGACATTGGCAGTCGTTGGGAATACCCCAGCTTTTGGATTTTCGGTGGGCGAGGAGTCATGGACTTTCGAGATATATTACATCCCGAGTACAGTTTCATGAAGGGACTTCACTTGGGGTTTGAATTCGACTGGACTGTGGCTTCCTGGTGGAAGGGGCAATATCGATTTGGCTTCAGCCAAGGATTTTTAACAGCAGGGTTGTCTGCGATGTTTACCATTTTCAATCTGGATGTGGTCACCTACGCAGAAAATATGGGAACAGATTCCACTCCCATTGAAAATCGATATGTCATGGCTCGCTTCAATTTGAATTTTTAGGAGTTAACAAATGAAATTGAAATTAATTTTAATAGCAGCCTTAGCTCTGGGGTTATTGGCCTGTGAAGGATCTGGAGATCTCAACGATGTTATAGAGGCGCAAGAGTGTCTAGATAAAGTGGCTCGTACAGGAGTAGGTAATGTGGACAGCTGTGAAGCCAAAGTGGCGGGGAACACAACACCCGCTGCCTACGGAATTCGCTGCTCGGCTGGTTTTTATAGAGAAGGGATTACGGCTTCCAATTTAATTTCAGCTTTTTCGAATATTGAAGTGATGAATGCAAGTAATTTGGCCACTTTTCTTTCTTTAATCTCATTCAACAATGCAGGAACTGGTGCAGGACCTGTGGCCACCAATTTATCTTTAGCAGAGCTTAATTTTAATAATTGTGCGAGCTCTTTTGCCAAAGGGGCCTCCATTATTTCGGCATTTTCCTATTTGACGAACACTCTGATGAACTACAGTTGTGCTAACAACGGAACTCCTTGGATACCTGCAACTCCTGCCACCAATGGAAGTTGTTCTGCCACAGCGACTGATGTGGCCAATGCATTAGGATCCATAGCGGCGGGGGGGGCCAGCAATTGGCCCTCCGGAAATCCAGTTTCAAGCGTTGGGACCATCGTTATAAATGCCCGAACAATCAGTTGCATTTCAGGAACAGCCAATGAAACCCTGTGTGGATTTTTTGATGATGCCATACAAAATGCGGGAGGCACAGGTAATCCAACGGCCGTGGGCCAGGCCTTTGTAAATATACTGCTTAACCCTTAAGATATTTTGTTCCTGGAGTTTCAGTTCTAGGAAACAATTAGTTAGGGATATCTCAAGCCAATCTAAAAAAACACAACTGTAAATGGAAATTAATAAATATTTGGCGCATTTCATGCGTTAGGAATGCTTAATCTTCAATAATTACAATTAAATCAACTCACTTTTTTAAATCGAATTTCGAAAAGTGTACCGTGGAAGAATTCATTTTTTGAATTGAACCTCGTATAGACCTGAATGTTTGTTCCCAAGTGAAATAAAAAGAACTGAACTATGGGTAGCCCCAGACCCGATCCTCTTTCTAGGGCACTCCCAGTGGAGGTAGTTGGCTTTTTTAATTCAAATAAATCCTTAATTTTACTTTCTGGAATACCCGATCCTTCGTCTGAAATGTAAAAGCTGATTTCACTTTCACTTATTACTTGAGCCCCAAACCAAATTGTACTATTTGGTAGTGAGAACTTAATTGCGTTTGACAAAAGATTTGAAAACACATGGGAAGTGAGAATTTGTTCGTGCCCATTGACGATGTCATTTTTAGGCCATTCAGTTTCAAAAGCTTTGATATTTTTTAATCTTAAATTGACCTCAAAGTCGAGGAGTACCTGATCCCAACATTTTTTTAAAGAGATGGGACTAGTTTCAATTTTAAGTTTACCTAATTGCAATAAATGGGCTTCTTTAACAAATTCTAGTATGGTTATCATTTTTTTTACAGCCGAAAAGCAACGAATGAATCTTTTTTGGTTTAAATCTATTTCCGAGTACTCTTCTTTTGATAAAATCTCCAAATTAAACGCCAGGACAGTAAGTGGAGTAGATAAATCATGACATAGGATTGCCAACAATTGATCTGAGATTATAGAGTTATTTTTTAAGCTCATTTTAAAAGATAAACATATTTTAATTATTAAGTATATTACTTAAATTTAGTTTTGCTTTGACTGCTAGTGCCGAAATCGCTAGATTTTAATCCAGTCTAAGCGAGGAGAATTAATTGGAAATTGGTGAAATCGTAAAATATTATAGAATTAAAACTGGGATGACTCAGTTGGAATTGGCCCAAAGGCTAGGTTATAAAATTCCACAATTTATATCTCTAATTGAAAACGGACATTCCAAAGTTCCCCTTAATATAATAGCTGACCTTTCAGCAATTCTTAAAATTCCTGAAAACTTACTTTTAGATCTGCTTCTTTCCGCATATGAAAAAGAAGCAAGAAAATTTTTGAGTAAGAAAAGTAAAATTCGATCTTAATCAAGGTTTAGTGAGGCCAAATGGAAAATTCTAAAAGTGAAATCGAGGCAGAATATTTAAAAACCCTTTCAAGTCTTATTTTTGAAATTCAAAGTAAAAGCCCTCAGGACATTTTCAAAAAAGATTCTATGCTTGAAATTGAAAATAAAATTTCCAACTCAAAGGCCCTTACAAGCAATTCGGTTTTAATTTTATGTGAACACCTCTCAACTTATTTAAAAACAATGAATGAGTTAAAAACCACAACGCCCTACAATTCTCTAAATCACGTAGTCGGCTATTTATCGAAAAAAAATTGGTGTGGACCCTCTGATATTACTAATTTGATAAACTTGGAAGACATAATTGAAATTTATGATCATCAAGGCCTGCAAATTTACCGCTGCTTTAATTTTTTTAAATATTCAAGTTACAGCTTTTCCGATATAATCACACATCACTGGTGGGATCTCTATGAACGAAATCCTTTTATTGGAAAAACTCTTGGTGATCTTGCTGTTAAAATCTTCAGTCAAAACTTAAAAGACCCAATTCATCTTGATTTGCCAATTCACAAAACATCTGAAATATGGTCTCTCAAAAAAGGTATTGCAACTCTGAGACACAAAAATCTTATCCCAATTAGAGATGCAAACGAAAGAACTGTTGCTGTTATTGCTCCAATTCAGGTAATAGATTTTCATTTTAAGCAATCAGCTTCCGATGATTTTGCAAATGATCATTTAAGTTTTCTATGATTTTTAAATAGCCAAAAGCTGTTTCTTCGATTGATTTCTCAATTTTGATTTGTTCCTCATTTGACAGTCGCCTAACAAAGTTCAAACTAGATGAGACGTGCTCTATGTCATCTTCAGAATGTCCGTTCAAAAAGTTAATTTGAGCTAGAGGGTAAGAATTTCTTAATCTTTTTAAAACGTGTGCTCCAACAGTAATAGACAAATTTTCAAGGTAAAGCATGTATCCCAAATGACTAATCGACCCTTCTTCTAAAATTGTTCTTTTTTGATGATTTACAAAGTTTTCTGTTGATTTCAAAATGGGTGACAAATTTTTCTTTAAAGTTTTCAAATCGTTGAGAATGAGAATTTCATGCCCTAATTCTTCAGGTAAGTGTTTGATATAGTATCTGTGTAGATGATTTTCTTCATCTAGTTTGGCACTTGCTGCTGCCAAAGATAAAAACCGTGTTGTCCACTTTACAAAGTGATAGGTTTGGGAAAGCCAAGCTGAGTAAAAATTTCGATCTTCCCAATTATAAGCTTCAAGCAGTGGGCCAATTTCATGCACTTTTAATTCTAATACGGACTGAATTTTCATCTTGTCTCCTTTTAATGATGTTCTTAGTGATAAAGTTATTAAACAAATGTAAAACTAATGCTTGTTCATTTGCCTTTAGAAAATTGAGATGAATATTCTCCCTTCGTCCTAGTATAAGAGCGACAGGAGTGCCATGCAAAACCAATTCATCAATGATTTCACAGCCGCTTGCTTTACCCAATTGAGCGACTCCATTGTCACTTCTAGCTGGTGCAATCATAGCTTGAATGTGTGAATTAAATAAAAGGTACTGGTAACTTAAGGCCACAAGAACAGGAGCCAGACTTATACCTGTAAATGACTTTCTAAATTTGGGTGAAATCATCAGACCTTCAAATGTCATTACATTTGAAATTTTGAGTTCTTTTATCTTTGAAAAATACTGATGTGTAAAATTATGACTTAAGTACTCATGATTTTGAGTCACACTTAAGCTAAGATCAAATTCGCTATAGAGATGAACTCCGACAATTTGACTATTATTAGATAGTACTCCAATTGCATCTTGCCTAAAAAACTCATTTGGACTGAGATTGAATTGAGGATCCTGTTCCTTAAAAAATTGTGACCATGATGAATACCAGAATTCGTAAGCAGCCTCAAAAAGTGATGGATTATCTTTCGATTTTAATCCGCCCTGTAGAACATTGTAAATCATGAAATTCTCCTCAGCCTGTTTCGGATAGCAAATTACTTAATTAAGTCTAGTTTTTTACTTAAATATAAAATAGAATGAAGAATAAAACTTTCTTTGAATCTCATTTTCTTGATTTTAAATGAGCTCAAAAATATTTAGATCTAATTAGTAAATGAAATCTCACGAGAGTATAAAGTAAAAATTAACTTTAGACAGTTTAGTAAATAAAAATGTTTTACCGGAAATTCATATCAAAATATTTCTACTCAAGAGCATCGTTTAAATTTTGCTAATGAATTGGATTGAAAATATGAACAATCAAGATGAAATTAACCACGAAACTTTTGAAAAAACTTCTTAATAGAAAAGTGATTGGCAGCACTGAGTTGCTTCTGCATAAATGGTTTTCACTCTACACACTCTGGGAATTAAATATCAGTGTTGAGTCAGCTCTCGTTAATCGGGTCATAACAGAAACGAGTGATTTTTTAAAACGACCTGGGACTGAAGCAAAATTGACTCTGGAAATGGATCTCATGCTATTTTTTGAGCAATCACGGGTGCTGACAAATCGAGATACTCACTTCACTTAGCGCTCCAGAACAATAAGGAAGCCCAGCAAGCCTTTCGTCATATCCGTGATAAGTTTGAGCAACAGAGTTCAAAAAAATTGAGACTCAAAAGATCTCTTGTGTGTCGTAAAACCATCAGTCCAGTGGCTAATTAGCGTCAGGTCCAGTTCTCTCATCAGTGTCTCAATTTGAGCAAAAATAGTCCGATAATATAATTATAAAGGAGTCAACGGAATGACTCGAGTCTTGTGGGTAATAACATTGCTATACTCAACTGTGGTGGTGGCTCAATTCAGTGAGCGACGAGAATTCTATAAAGGAATTCGTTACCAAGCCATGGGAGGCGCAATGGTGGCTGTAGCCAATGATGAATCAGCTCTGCTGGCAAATCCGGCGGGCCTCGGACGCTTGCGAGATGTTTATGGTACAATGATTGATCTTGAGCTCGAGCTTAGTGCCAAAGCCATCGCGGCCTATAATGATAAAGCCTACACAGAACCCCTCAGTATAAAAAAAATTGGCAATACAGTGCTGAGTGATGTGGGAACTCTTTTTACCTCTCGGCAACAAATTATGCCCTCATTCGTGGCTAAAAATTTTGGCATCGCATTGCTTTCCAAAAAAGATTTACAGTTAAGGGCCAATTCAGCCACTTCAGTCGACGCTTTTTACCGACATGATTTAGGAGTTTTACTTGGATATAATATCCGTTTGTTTGATGGAAGAATAAAGTTAGGTGTGACGGGAAAATACATCACCCGAGTTGAAGTGGATCAAACAGCCATAGATCCCACAACTCAATCCCTAGGACTTAAAGCGCTGGCAGCCGCTGACATTGCAAGAGCAGGCACTGGATTTGGATTTGATGTGGGACTGTTGATGACAGCCCCCTGGGATTGGTTACCCACCTTGGGAGCTGTTTACCGAGATGTGGGGGGAATGAGTTTTAACCAGGATTTCATGAAGCAACTCGACGGAACATCAGATCCAGCCACAGTCGAGGGCGATATCGATGTTGGAGTTTCACTTTTTCCCATTCATACAAACCGATCTCGCTCAGCCCTTGCTTTAGAGTATCGTGGATTGCTGACTCAATCTGATGAGCCCGATAAAGCGAAGCTGATGTACGTTGGTTACGAATACAATTACAGTGATTTTTTATTTTTGCGTGCAGGCTACCATCAAAGGTATTGGACAACTGGAGTTGAGTTGTCCTCCGAAAGAATGCAGTTTCAATTGGCATCCTACGGAGAAGAGGTGGGAACTCGTTCGGCCCCCAGAGAGGATCGAAGATGGATCATCAAATACGTTTATCGATTCTAAGTGGATTAATTTTTTTATTTGTTGTTACGGGCTGCGGTGGAAACTTTTTTGAAGAGTCCTCAGGTAAAACAACTGAAGCCGCCCTTACGCAAGCGATCAAAACTTCAATTAATGATTTGGATTATGACACCGCTATCGATCTTATTGAAAATTCAGGAATCGTTGCAGACACCCGGGAAAAGAAAAACTTATTTGCCAGTGCCTATGCAGGGAAATGCGGAGTTTCTTTTGCAGGACTTATTGATGCCTTGGGAGCTCCTGCTGGAACGCTTTTTAATTTTTTCATGTCGAGCTTTCAATCTATCACGACAGATGCGGCCAGCTGTGAACAAGCTCGAGTTTATTTAGAAAGTGTTGGTTTGGTCACTGAAAGAACCTTAGCTGAAAATCTATCCTACTTTTTGGTGGGTTTTGGTAAAATTGGAGCTCATCTTAAAGAAAATGGTGATACGGCAGCACCCTTTGGAACTTTTGATGGTGGATTTGATGCCTGTGCAGTTGGTGATCTGCCTGCTGCAGATGTGCAAGATATGATGTCAGGTTTTGGAATGATGATTGACACTTCTCTTTCGATCAGTGCCTTTTTAGGTGGAACATTAGGTGCAGACCTGACGACCATCGGAACAGTTTGCGGTGCCAGTTGCGTAGAAACAGATCCCACACAGATCACCAGTGCTCCTGATATTTTGAGCTTTAGAAGAATTGTGGCCAGCACTGAATATGGTGCTAACACCTGCGCCTTGGCGGTTTGTTGTCCATGAGATTTTTTCTTTCTATTTTTCTTTTTTTTTACATCACTCAAGGCCAGGCCAGAGATTTATTTGAGTATCAAAGGCCTGCCTGGTCATTGGGTATGGGAGGAGTTTACATACCATTTCCCAGAGAAAATGACATGCCAACAGCCAATGCAGCCTATCTCAGTCGAGTTAAATCAATCGGACTGGAAGCTTTCAATGTGGAATTTAAAGGTCCCGGACTGGCGGATATAGAAGAGTTTACGTCTTTACCCCCCTTAGCTAATGAAAGTGATATTAACAGTTACATGGGAAAACCCATTCACACAGGTTTGGAAGCTCGCGCATCATTTATTGCGCCCAATGTGGGACTATCCGGATTTTCAAATTATAGTCTAAGAACCTATTTGTCTAACCCTCTAGTGCCTGAGTGGTACGTTCAATATTTCAATGACTATGGTTTCACTCTCGCCATCGCTAAAGAGATCATGACAGATCTATCAGCTGGAATTGCCATTAAAAGAGTTCAACGTACAGGTGGAGAGACCACCTTTGGCTTTGATAAAATTCAAGATTACATCAGCACACAAGACTCCAATGTTATTCTCGGAGAGTTAGACGACTCAGGATTGGGTTATGGAATTGATCTGTCTTTATTGTACAGAAAAAGCGATTCTGACAGTTCACCCATAGCCACTGTTGTATGGAAAGATGTGGGAATGACAACATTTCAAGCTGGTGCTGGTGAAAATAATCCGCCACCACTCAGAGACAATCTGGCATTGGGTTTAGGTTATCTTTGGGATGGACCAGGAATGGATTTAAAAGCGGGATTTGAATACCGTCACATTCTGACAACAAAAGTTCAAATAGGAAAAAAACTTCATATGGGTGTTGAGTTTTCTTTACCCTTGGTTGATATCCGTGCGGGGATGAGTCAGGGCTACATGACCTATGGTGTGGGTCTTGATTTGTGGGTTTTTCGTTTTGAAGCAGCGCAGTTCACAGAAGAATTTGGTGTATATCCAGGTCAAACTCCAGAATCTCGAGTCCAAGTATCGCTAACGCTAGATCTAACTGTGGATGCCAATTTCGATTTCAGCTCGAAATCTCGCAATCGCGTAAAACTCAAGCAGCGTCGATAATCTTATAGACGGAAGATCAATTCTTTTGTCAAAATCCCAACATGTTATTTTTTGATTCCATTCGTACAAATCAAGATATTCAAAAACATCTCGAGGGTACGGATATATCTCGACAGACTTGGATCATTCCAGATCTCAGAACTAAATTGTCGATTCAGCAATTTTTTTTGAACAAAAATGGCTATTACACGGATGAAGGAGTGCTTCGTGCCTCTGATCTTTGGAAAAAAATTTTGTTCCGTGCTCGGCCTCAAATTAGGATTCTCAATCAGCCTGCACTTTTAGTGCATTTAAAAAGTTTTATCAAAGAATTTGGAAGTGAACTCCAGTTACCCAAAAGCTCAGAAAAAATACTTTTAAGCTGGATGCAAGATCTGGCTCCTCTGTATTATCATCCCCAGGGAGAAGAACAACTCAATGAATTGAAATCCCAACAACCTGAAGAAACTCATCAATGGCAGATGTGGTGGTTGAGATCCCGAGGGGCATTTGCCTACCTGGATTCTCAAAAGTTGATTGGACAGAATTGGATTTCTTCCTATCTACAAAACATCGAAAATTTAAATTTATACTGGAGTCGCGATCTGGTTTTTGATTTGGGTGGGCAGTTGTCCTCTTTGGAAGCGGGACATATACAAATGTTATCCAAATCCAATGAAGTCATAATTCTTGAACCCACATCTAAAAATAAATCAGGGTTGGAGTACTGGCTGCGTCCCTACGAAGAACTCTCTGGTTTTGCGAAAAAAAGAAATGACTCAATAAAAGAAGAAAAAAAACAAATTCAATCAGAAAAAAATGATTTTCCATCCACTTTATCAAGTCTTCGATGGTTGATAGAGAACCTTCGGAAAGATTTAGACAGTGGACATCATCCCAGTGATTTAGGTGTTGTCCTACCGGATGTGGAAGGAGTTTGGCCTATTTTAGAAATGTTACTGCGAAAAGAAGGCATTCCCTATAATCGGGATACCAAATCCAATTTACATGGCTTGTTGGATGTTCAAGTTTTTTTTGCAAAGGCACGAGCCCTTACACAAAATTTATCCAGTCGAGATTTTGAAATACTTAACTTTGCTGAAGATCAATTTCAAACATCTGGATTGAATGTGACTCGATTTCAGTCCTTGTTCAAAAATATTTATGATGAAAATGATTATCAAAGACATAAGCAAGCGGCTCAATCATTAGAGTTTAAAGATATTAGACAAGAATCTCTTAATGTTGATGAATTTTTATTAAGTTGTCTTCATCTATGGAATCGCAATGAACTGCCTGATTGGTTAGAAATTCTTATTCGAAGCGCTCTGAATGATTTTCAGCAGGATTTAAAATTAAATTGGGCAGATTGGATCAGCTATGCCGAAGGCCTTGTTTCTTCACAAGAAAAAAATCTGCACGCAGGAGCTGATGAAGGCGTCCAAGTGACAGGCCTTAATTCCAGTCATTTTTTGCAGGTTAAAAATTTATATGCCTTGGAGTTGAGTGAGCAAAATCTTCGAGGCCCAGTTCATAGAAGTCTTTCCAGTCAAAGTGTGAAAAGCATTGGCCGAAATTTGGGTTTTTGGTTAGAGGACCGAGAACAAAGTGCTCTTTACTTTGAGCTCCATTGGTTATTACAAAATTCCTTTGATAGGGTCAGTGTGGCCTATAGTCACGTCAATCTTATTGGAGAACTACAAACTCCCAGTGAAGCTTGGCTTTTGTTTTCACCTAATAAAAGCACAGAAAAAGTCGGTGAAGGCACTGTGTTTGATTCCATGATGAAGGGCTCTGCAGAAACAACGGCCATCCCATCCAATTTAAAAAATCTTCCAGAACTGGTCATATCCCCATCTTCATTCGAGAGTTTTGTTAATTGTCCCTTTGTGTTTTTCGCCCGTCACTGGCTGGGGCTACAAACATTTCCTGAAGTGGATTTGGATTTGGATCCTCGTGAAAAAGGCCAATTTATTCATAGTCTTTTTGAAAAATTACTCAACTCAATCCGAAAAAATGAGATACAGAGCATAAATTTGGAAGAAGTTGTGAATCAGGCTTTTATTAAGTTTGAGGGCCATAATGATCCCAAAATTTGGATGAGACAGAAACAAAAGTACATACGTTTAGCTCAACGTTTTATTGAGTTTGAAACCCAGTGGCTAAAAAATTATCCTGAGGTGAAATCTAGTTTACTTGAAGTAAAATGGTCTGGAAAATTGCAAGGCGTCACTGTTCGAGGTCAAATCGATCGCATTGATCTGTCCCCAAATAAAGAAGCCATTGTCATCGACTATAAAAATTCAAAAAGCCAAGTCAAAGGCATTCATCAGTGGCTGGAGTCCCATCAGTACCAAATGTTTTTTTACATTATAGCTCTGCAAAACAACTGGATCCCCGAGATTCAAGCGGATCTCAAAGCCGCACTTTATTATGTGGTGAAGGATTTTTCCAGGTCCACCGGTTGGGAGGACACGGAACCTCGGCCTGGTTTTTTTGAACCTCAAGGATCTAAAAAGCAGCAGGTGGACAAAAAATCCCTAGAATCCCTTATTCATCTTTTTACTGAAGAATTTAAAATCATCATTCAAAGAATGCAAAATGGAGAAATTCAACCAGTCCCATTGGATGAAAAAGATTGTGTCACCTGTGATTGGAGGCGTGCTTGTCGAGCTCCCCATCTGTTTTAAATTCACAAATGATTCAAGCGGGGGCAGGGGCAGGTAAAACCACTCGTTTGGTGAGAACTTTTTTTGAATACGTAGAGCAATTTACAGAAAAGCAGGGAAGGGCACCTCGAGTTGTCATTTCCACCTTTACAAAAAAAGCCACTCAGGAGCTCAGAGAGCGATTGTTTAAATATGCAGTTGAAAATAATAAACTTGAAGCCCTCAAGCTTTTACAACGTCCGTCCAGTGTTCACATCTCCACTTTGCATGGACTGCTGGTGCCCTTTTTATCTCGATTTGGTGATCTTGCAGGTTTTAATCCTGAAATTAAAGTGATCAGTCCGTTCCAACGGGAACTCAATGACCGTCGCATCTTAAAAAAGATACTTTTACAAAAACCAGAGTTGATGGATATTTTGGAAGATTATAATTGGACAGAGTTGATGGCAGGATTGGAGGTTTATGTTCAAGAGCGCCTTCTTCATGGTAAAATCACTTTTGATTCTTTAGAGAATCTTGAAGCCTGGGAAAAAAAATCATTTCTAGAATGGAATCAACAGCGTCAGCGATTAAAAAATGATTTCTCTTTTGATGAACTCAATCCAAGTTGGCAGTCCTATTTGCAAGATTACTTTTCATATGCTGAATCTTGGCAGCAGATCCAAGAAATTTTTGATCGACTGCCAAGAAAACCTCAGTTTCGTCGTGAAAAGCCTCCTTTTTCGGAGGGCTTACATGAAGATTTTGAACTCCATAGAAAGTCAGCTCAAACTCTTCTTAAAAATGAACTTTTAATTCAAGAAAATAAAAATAGATTCCAGCAGATTCATGTTCAGTTTTCTTTTTTAGCTGAGGAATTTTTTAATCAGTCTTTAAAAGCTAAATTTGAAAGTGGATCCATTTCAATGTCAGATCTGGAAACTCTAAGTCTGGAAATCATTCGTCAACATCCTGATGTTGCAGAAAAGTTTTCAGCGAATTGGGATTTTTGGATGTTGGATGAATACCAAGACACCTCACCCATCCAGGTGGAGCTGCTAAAAGCCTTCACTGCAAAAAAAAATGAATTTGTTGTGGGTGATCCCCAGCAAAGTATTTATCTTTTTCGCGGTGCCCGCAAAGAGGTATTTCAAGATAAGATTAAAAGTATGAAAAACTTAGGTGTTGATCTTCAAATTGTCACTGTCAACAGACGATCTTCACCTGAGCTTTTGGCCTTTTATAACGAACTTTTCAGCCGATATTCTCAGGATTTTGTGTCCATGGTTCCTCCTGAAGACCCTAAACCCTCCCTCAACTCAGGCAGAGCCATCAAAGCCATTTGTGTCGATGAAAATCCAGAAACAAAAATTGAGGATGGTGATATTCTTGTTTTGCTCAAAAAAATTCAAGAACAAATAGCCAATGGTGTGGCACCTAAAGAAATTGCAGTCTTGTCGAGAACCAATTCTGATTTGAAAAGAGTCATTAACATTGCCAAAAAAATAAAGCTTGAAGTGGAATGTCCCAGCCTTTCTGATTTTTGGAAGCGATCAGAAATTATAGACTTGAGCTCACTTGTGAGGTTTTTATTCAATCCTTATGATAATATCAATTTGTTAGGTCTTCTTCGAAGTCCCTGGTTTTTAGTTTCAGATCAAGATTTGCTGGCTCTCTCTGCTCGTGATTCCTATTGGATTCAATTAAAAAATGATAAAAAAAATAAGTCTGTTTTTGAAAGTTTGTCTCAACTTATGGACCATTCAAAGCTCTGGGGCCTTTCTTCAACTTTGATTAAATTTATTGAAGAGTCTGATTTTCTTTGGGTCAGCCAAAGTCTGGATCCCACGGGTCGGCGTGAAGCTAATTTGTGGAAATTTATTTTAGATATCCGAGCACAGGAAAGATTGCCTTCTGTCAATATTCTTGAATGGCTTGATGAAAATGAAAGAGATCAATCCACGGATGTTTCAGGTCAAAGTGGAGAAGCTCCTCCTCTTTTATCACCCAATCGAGTGAGTCTAATGACCATCCATGCTTCTAAAGGGCTTGAGTTCGAACATGTTTATATTCTGGGTATGAGCGATCGACCTCAGAAGTCTAAAAATGACATATTCAACTTTGATGAAAATACCAAGATGATGAGTTTGGCGATCCGAAATGAAGACCAAGGGTGGATGTACTCGCCCATGGCCAATGCGACTCGTGATGATTTTCGAATACGAGAAGCTGAAGAGTCCTTGCGATGGTTGTATGTGGCGATGACTCGAGCTAAATCTTCTTTATCTTTGATTATTAAATCTAAAATTGAATCAGGTTCCTGGTGGGCGCAATTTCCCTTACCAAAAGAAGAAGGTGTCCACAAAGTGGGAGCTGCTGAGTATGAAGTCGTAAAACAAGCTCCAGAGGAACTTGTCAGTTTAAATCTCATCGAATCTAAAGTTGTAAAGAAAACACCCTTTGTTTGGACGGCTCAAGCATCGATTCAGCGAAAGTCAGTGACTGAATTGATTGAAGAAAATAAACAAAAAACTCCAACAACAAACTATCAACCGGTGCAAGCACTTAAAAAAGCCCATTTGGGAACGCAAGTGCACCGTCTTTTTGAAGCGCTGACCTACGATCAAAGCAGAGAAGTGCCTGACGAGTGGCGAGAAGCTGTTGATTATGTGCTCCAACTCAACGATCCACCCATGAAAAAAATTTTAAAATCGGGTCACCCTGAGTGGGGATTTGCCTACCGTAAAAACAACGAAATTCTTCAAGGGGCCATCGATTTATGGGCAGAGCTTGATCAGGCTGTTTATATTTTGGATTATAAAACGGGCTCCAGTCAGTATTCTGATAAAGCACTCAATCAATTGAAGGTCTATGCACAGGCCTTGCGAGATATGAATATTGTCAAAAATAAAAAGCCACAATTTCTTGTGGCTCTTTATCCCTTTGAAAAGAAGTTCGAAAAAATCGAACTGGTTTGAGGGTTATTAGAACGAGCTCATATTTGACATTATAGACTGCAATAGCACATCAGCTTTAGCGTCAACTTCAGCTCGGTTGGCTTCGTAAATTTCCTTATTAGAAGCCAGTGCTGCAGCTAGTTTTTCAATCCTTGAATCAAGCAATTGTTTAGTGAGTGGCTCCTTGTACTGTTCAGTTAGACCTAATCTTTCAACAATATCTTTCACTTTTATATTTTTAATTTCAGCTAGTTTTTCATCTCTTTCCTTTTTGCTAAGATCTTCAGTGTTGAGTTTTTGAACTCTTCTTGAAATTCCTTTCTGTATAATTTCAATTTCTGTAGAAAAAAGACTTTGGATAGCAATCACTACCACTTCTGCATCAGGTTGATTTTCAATTTTTCCCATTCTTTCCATGAGATCGAACAGAAATCCTGCGGTCATATCTTCAAACTTTTCAGGGACAAGATCTTTTAAGAAATTTGATAGCTGTGCTTTAAAATTAGCATCCATTTTGCTCGAAAGTTTTAATTTCTGAACTCCATTGAAAGCCTTGATCAAATTAGCAGCAATTCCCTTTTGATTAACAGCGCACCATCGCATTCCATAAACTTGAGCACATTCCGCTTCGTCATCTCCTACAAAGTAGTAGGGGACTACTCGTAGTGAATCTATATTTTGGATGGATTCAGAATCCTTTCCTGGAATCGTTAAACCCTGACGAATGAACTGAGTGAGAAGACCAAGGATAGGCTTTTCTGACTCGAAACTAGTGAGAGCTCCTTCCTTGCCGCCGAAGTATAGCATGGGTACACCCTGATTCAGCCTCATATTGGCTAACCCTAAGATCAAAGCTTTGTAAGGAGCTTCATCTAAAAAGTTAGGGTAAACATTCTTTCGATTGTTTTTCTCAAGTCCATAGTAACGACCTGTGAGAATTTGCCATATGAGAAAGCGATCGATGGCCACGCCCACAAATTCAGGTCGCTCAGCACGTGAATAAGTCGTGTCGGTGAATTCAGGTCGAGAAAGATCACCATAAAGATTCTCGAAAGAATAACCACCTTCAGCCATAATTGTCGCATCGTATTCAGACTTCAAAAAATCAATGATTTTTGGATCCTTACAGCTCAAAGCCGTATGACCTGTTTTTCCATTTAAACTATGCTGCAGTTTTGAGAAGGCAAATAATTGCACAGTTTCATTGCTGCCCACTTTTCGCCTAGCCACACAATTGTAGTCAGGAACAAAAGCCATATAGCTCAAAAATTCAAAGACTTTATCAGCAGCTTCTTTGTACTGAGCATTTTCGTAAGCTTTGAGATTTCCAACAACACTAGGATCCAATGCTCTCTTAACTAAAGCGTCATATTTTTCGGGTGTGTTAAAGGATTCAAGGTATTCATTACCTGAACCCGCGACTAATCCAAGTCGGTAACGCCATTCATCGTAGATGCTTTTCATAGGCAGAACAAAATTTGAAAAACGCATGTTAGCAAGGGAATACATGTTTTTTTCAGCATCTCGCCCGAAACGTGAGTTTTGCGTAGCTATGCTGCTATCAAATTGATTGATGTACTCTTGCACCACTTCTAATATCCGATTAGGTTCTTTTTTGCCCTGGGCTCTTTCTTCTTTTGTCAAAGGTGGTGACATTCCGACATCTTGTCTGGCGCAAAGGGGGTCCATTTGAACTGAATCCACATCTTCATCGGTGCAATACTTAAAGCGTCGAACATTATTATTTAATTGTGAATATGTTGATTTGTTAAGGGCTGGCTTAAAAATACTACCGTCCAGCTTTTCGATGGAGTCCATATAACCCCAGCGGAGTGCGGCAATGTCATAGCTACCAGGTCTGTCAATGGCATCATAGTTCAGAGTCATGTAGTCCATGATACTGCTTGTATGCCATTGTGTAGGCACATCTTTGCCAGCAATTTTCATGGTCGATTTTTGATAGAAGTTATTATAATCAGTGGAGCCATAAAAATTGTGGCGTAACCCAAAATTGTGACCCATCTCATGTAAAGTGACGGCTATTAAAATGGGTTTAGCCAACTCATGTGCACAGGACTTAATTAATGCTAAGTCAGTCTTAAGATCCTCTTGAGTGGTTGTTCTGGCCTGTAATTCTGGGCATACCAGTTTCACTTGATCCGCTATTTTATTGTTCAATACATTGAAAGTTCCTTCGAACTTATATTGGTTCGAAAAATTTAGTTGGGCAGGTCTATTTGAATCTTTAAAATTCAATTGCATGTCAGTGATAAATTTTTTGCTATTTGAGTCGTAGTAAACAGATTGCCCAGAAACAAAAGATTTTTTTTGTGGATCAAAAACTTTGAGTTTCATTAATTTCTGAATTCCTAAAAATTGACCCACCAGATTGATGGACTTATTAGCGACATCAGCTATGGCCTGAACTGAAGGCATGGGTAGTCCAATGATATATTTTTTATCGAGCAATCCTCGCTGAGACATAAGGAAATTATTTAATGTAACCTCAACAGCTCTAGTGTAATTAGAGGTGTTCACATTTGCTGTGGCCATAATGATTTCACCGGTGTGCGTATCAGCTAAAGAAGGTCCTAGTCCGCCCCAAGAATTGCTTGCTCCATCCACATCTGCATAGATGTTGACAAGACTGTAACGTAAATCCCCAGGATGACCACGTAAGGCTTTACCAAATTGGTCCATGCCCACAATTTTTATTGGGGAACCAGCGGCTCTAAAGGCGGCATTCCAACCTGCCACAGATCTCAAAAAGACTTCCTCTGTCCAAGCAGGAGCATTGTGATTTAAACGAAACTCAATTGTGGGTCGTGTGGGATTGTACCGATTTACATAAATAAATTGTTCACGCTGTGAACTTCGAGATCGGTCAAAGGTATCAATATTTTCTTGAACTGTTTTGAAAAATCCGAAAAGTTTTTGATCATCGCGGAAGTATGTTTTAGATTCGTATTTTTTGGAACCCAGCTTGATTTGATTCACTTGGTACTGTTTTGTATTTAAAAAACTAAAGCGAACTAGGCCCCCTAAACCATCAGAATTGGCCAAAAATGAAAAATAACCATCATCCAGTTGTATATCTTTAATTTCAGATAATTGAAGATTAGCAAATGCAAGCTGTATTTCTTTTAATTTAAGATCAACAAAATCTCGCTTATCAAAGGCTCTTTCTTTGTGGCTCTCTTCGCGGACACCAGATGTTTTACCGGTTTCAATCATTCGATAATCAATAAAATCAGCTGGGATGCTAACTGCTACAGCTTGGTTTTCTAAACGCTTTTCAACGGACTCCTTCATACGGTCGTCAATACCAATATTATAAAAAATAATTTTATCTTCCATTTTACGAGCTCGAACTTTTATTGCTTCACGTCCGTACTTATCATAGGCCCCAAGAAAACCGTTAGCTCCACGATCTTCGCGATAGTTCTGGCTGACCACAGTGATGGCAAAATACCAGTCACTGGCTTCGTCACGTTGAGCAGCATCTTTTTCAGGTCTGCCAGTGAAGAAATCAGCGGGCAGCACTGTGGTTTTAGATAAAAATTGGGCTCGTGTTTTAGAATTCATATCAATTCTAAAATGAGTTCCGGCAGCTCGGCTTTGTTGTGGAACCAATTCAAGCCGGGATGTTTTTTCTCTGCGATCATTACGTGCAGCATCCAAGGAAAAATAACTCACATTGTAGGAAACAATGGGAACCATCTTTAAGCCTTGTCCTGCATCCACACTACTAGCCAATTCGTCTAAAGCTAAGTTTTCAGGCTTAGAAACTTTCATCACTTTAAGAAGATTACCTTCAAATACATATCGAACTTTATACATATTGGTTTGATTTGGACGACCTAGCATGAGGGTATCGTCCGTTAATTTCATGGGATCTTTTGATTCGTAGTCCACGTAATCAGAATTTTTGACTTGCTCTTTCAAGCCATTTCTTTGATCAAAGATTTCAACTTTGCCTGATGTTTGTGATTTGGCGCGAAGACCTTTTGTGATGAGGTCATACTCTTTGCCTTCAACGGAACTAATGGTGAGAAGTTCGCGGTCAGCTCCATAGGGAAGCTCGGCATCTCGTTTTTTTTGGCAACCAGCAAAAGCCAACGACGCCATAACTGCTAGGGTCACTATTTGTGTCCTGTACATCAACTTTTCCACGACCTAGTCCTCCTAAAACACCAACGAAGTTGAAACATAGATGATGGAATCATCTTCGTTAATTAATTTAAAATTTGAATCTTGTCCGTTAGGTGCGAGCCATGAGCCACTGTTTGTGTGTCCCATTGTGAAAGCCCAATTTTTAGATACGCTGTAAGCGGCTTCTTGTGAATGCTCAAAGGCTTGCACCCAATTATTTTGATAAGTCATAGCATGTCTGAAAACAAAGTCCGCTGAGAAAGCCCATTTTCCAAATCCATAGGCAGTCGAAATTGTTTCTCTTAAGCCGTATTGATTGAGTACATTTCCAGATTTATCTGTTTCAAATGTATGAAAATTTCTTGAGGCAGCCACATTTAAAGAAACATTAAACCCCTTCGCCATAACTTCGGGATTGATGATAAAGTTGTAGCCTGCTGAAATTGAAGTTTGTAGATTATGAACTGTGGTGCTTCTCTCGGCTGTGGGGAGAACTCCGATAAATATGGGACTTCCTAGAAGCCATCCATTTAATTCATTAGGACGTCTTAATAAGATAAACAAAAGATCTGAAAAACCATCGTCTAAGCTTTCTTCATTTCTGAGATCCTGTGACATACTGACTCGATTGCTTAAAGTCCAATCTGCACTGAGTTTTGTATTCATGATTAATAAAAGAGCTTGAGATGATTGAAGGGTTCCATTTACCTGATTAACAAGGCTTCTTGAATATGAAGCGTTCAATATCCCAGAAAATATTCCATCTTCCTGATCTAATCGAGGAGTGCCCAAGGCTGATTGAGAAAGAGTTTCAGTTCTTGTTAACTGAGCAAATTTCTGATGTTTTAGCCTGGAGTCTTTCATAGCCTTTGACTTAAATTTTTGCACGCTAATCTGGTTTTGAGTTTGCGTAAGACTGGTCCCCTGGGCCCACCCCAAAACTGATACTAGAATTACGACTAAAGCTAAAACACTTCTCATTACTAAGTTCAAAGTGCAGCTCAGGTGCCAGCTCCTGTGCATTGTAGTTCAGATCAAACTGTCTAAGGTTTTTACGCTGGAGCCTAAATGGGTCTATAAATTCTACTGTCTCATTTTTGAACACTGGGAATTGGACAGTCCTTCAGGCATAAATACTTGTTCTTGTGCATGGGGGGAATATGCAAAAGACGGGGGCTATTTTTAAGAGTCTTATTCTATGGACTTTTGCCATCAATCTGCTTGGTTGTGGTAATGAAAAAAAAGATGAAAATCAATTTGAGATTCTCGAGACTGAGGCCTTTGCTGACCCCCAGCAGCTAAGCCAGATTTTAAATCGTTGGAAAGTGCAGTGTGCTAATCCTTCGGATTGTCCCAACTCTGTGGGGCAAATTTTAATCACGGACGGCAAGGTTTTAGGTCTTTGTACGGGGACACTTGTGAATTCCCAATACGTGTTAACCAACAGTCACTGTTTTAATATCAGGGATTCTGCGACCAATTCCCTGATTTCACCGGATAAGATTTGCCAAGCAGGTACGCGTATTGTTTTTGCTTCCAACAGTTCCCAGGGGGCCAGCCAATTATTTTGTCATCGAGTTTTAAAAAAATCAGTTCTCAACGGCTCAGAATCGAAAGCTGATTATTTAATTTTTGAAGTGAGAAACAATCAAGGGCGACTCTCGGATAGCATCAGTCGAAATGGACTTAACTCAGATGATAAACTGACAATCAGAAAAGTCTCACCGGTCAGACGGGGATTGGGAAATTTGACGACCAGCTCATGTCGAGTCATTCATTCCACTTTGTTAGCTCCCAGATCCAACAACCCCAAACAAGATGTGCACGTCATGAGTGGTTGTGATTCAGTTCAAGGAAATTCAGGATCCTCGCTCATCGACAGTCAGGGTTATGTGCGGGCGATATTATTCAAAGGATTTGTTGAATCTTTTCAGTCAAATTTGACAAGTTTTCAGTCGGAAGTTCGAAACAAGGCCCTCAAACTTAAGGCTGTTCTTGTCACCAATCTTTCTTGTTTGGATTTTCTGTTTCCCAATGAAGACGAAAATGTTCGGCAAGGGTGCACATCTCAACACCAGATATTGGGTTCTATATATGAAACTTTAAATCAAGCTGAGGTTCAAAGGGAATTTTACAAACAGCAGGCTTTCTTGTCCCGGGATATTGAAACTTCCATCAGCTTTGGACAAAATTTAAAGTTTGTTGAGGCTGAAAGAACTTTTTACTTTTCCCCCATGTGTTTAAAAAGAAATGTGATCAATCCCAGCACGCAGTTTCTCAATTTGTTTGTGATGACTCCAGTTTTTGTGCCTCAAATTGGAGTTCGAGACAATCTGACGACTTTTGTTAGGGGATTTGTTAAAGACACCAGACCCTGTTCCATTACGCTTTCGCCTCGTGAGTTTTTTCGTTCAGGTCGAGGTACAGTACGATTGGCGGGATCAGGATGTGTGAATTCTCAAGGAATAGTCAGTCCTGAGTCAGTCGACACATGGAGCCTTTGTCCCCCACCTTAAAATCTGTTAGTTTTATAAAACTTTGAAATCAACGGATTCATTACTTTATTCAGATGGGGCTTGCTCGGGAAATCCAGGTCCTGGTGGCTGGGGTTTCGTACTTTACGATGCTCCCGAAAGCCTTATTTTTGAAGGTGGAGGATTTGCCCCTCAAACCACAAATAATCGTATGGAGATGACAGCTCTTATTCAGGGTTTATTTAAAGCCAAACAGAGAAAGTTAAAAAAAATATTGGTTCTGACAGACTCAACTTATGTCATTCGTGGATTTACTCAGTGGAGACACGGCTGGAAAAAACGCAATTGGATCACCAGTGAAGGAGAGCCCGTCACCAACCGAGATTTATGGGAACAAATGGAAACAGCAGCTGAGGGTTTAGCTCTCGATTGGCGCTATGTTCGTGGCCATCAAGGGACTCCAGGAAATGAAAGAGTCGATGAAATCGCAGTGGCTTTTTCAAAGCGTGAAACCATAAGTCTGGAAGAAAATGTCCATCCGCAAAGCTATCAATTTGATATTTTAGAAATACCAGTCGGTGAACCACTGCCTGATTTAAAATCAAAAAAACCAGACAATAGGACCTACACTTATCTCAGTTTGGTCAATGGAGTTCTCACTCGACATACCGATTGGCCCTCGTGTGAAAGGGTGGTCAAAGGGCAGAGCCAGGCTAAATTTAAAAAAATAAGTTCTGAACAGGAAGAAAAAGAAATTTTAAAAAAATGGGGATACTCCAATGGAAATTAAAGGTTCAAAAATATTAATCACAGGTGCTAATCGCGGGATCGGAAAAGCTGTGGCTAAAAGATTTGCTGAGGATGGTGCTCAACTTTTTCTCAGTGTCAGAAAAAAAGATTTGGCCCTGATAGAAGAGCTTAAAAAAGCGGGTGCTGAATCTGTTGAAATCATTGAATCAGATCTGTCTTCCCGAGAAGGCGTGCAAAGTCTGATTGAAAAAGTATTGCCATTGAAAGTTGATATTCTTTTTAACAACGCAGGCTTGTTGACGGGTGGACTTTTAGAAAAGCAGCCCCTGGATGATATTTTAAGTATGTTACAGGTGAACATCAATGCCTTGATCCACCTCACACATGCTCTACTTCCAGGAATGCTTGAAAGACGACGTGGAAAAATTATCAATCACTCTAGCGTTTCTGGTGTAATGCATTTGCCCTGTGCCAGCACCTACGCCGCTTCAAAGTCTGCAGTGCTTGCATTCACCAATTCATTGCGACAGGAATTAAAAGGAACACCTGTTACAACCCTGGTTTTGATCACTCCCGGTGTAAAAACACGTATGTTCGATCAGATTGAACCTCTGTACGGTCAAAACATAGAAGTGCCCAAAGATACCATTACACCAGACAGGTATGCTGAAATGATCAGAGAAGCTGTGGTCGAAGATCTCCCTGTTTTGTCCCCTACTGGGGCGACAGGATGGGGTGTGGCATTGGCTCGGCACCTGCCTCAACTGTTTGATTTTGCTGTGTCTTTTAAATTCAAAAGAAACTAACCCAATCTTAAAGATTATTTTTTCAAGTCGGGATTATACATTGGATCTCAAAAGGGGTGAGTATGAAAACCGTTTTGATGATCGCAGTTTTAATGTCTGGTGTGTTAGTTAATGCAGAAGAGTGTAAAGAAAAAGCAGGACAGCTATTTTTAGGAAAAGCTCGAAATGTGCAGGTCCATATTCTGGACCAAAATATTCCTGACTATTGCACTTATCAGATCGAATTTATTCACTATCAAACTGCCTTTTATTGCGGACTGGGAGCTGGTGAAATTGGTCACATGAGCCTACGTGATGAAACTTGTTCAATCAAAGAGGGCATGACTTTATCAGGTATCTTAGTTTTGAAAGATGATCAGCTCATTCTCGAGTAGATTTTTTTAAAACTCCACGCTGATTGAATCCACAGTTCCTGTCAGAGTAAATTTGACCTTACCGTTTTCGACATCACTGGCAGGGACTGGAAAAGTGATCAAATAGGGAGTTCCAAAGCGAGTGTGATCAGGGTAAAGAGCCTGAATTTCATTTGTAAGTAGCTTCACTTTCACGGCTTTTCCCTCGAAGCGACGACCTTGGCTGTCTAAAAATATTTTCCATAGAGTTTTGTTTTTATGCAGATCATCGTGCTTTTTTTCTGGAGTGTAAAGGCTGACAAAAATCTGAATTTGTTTTGACAGGCTTTCCTGAGACTTCACTTTTTCAACTTCCAGCTGTTCAGGGCTCCATTGGTACATTCGAGCCTGATTGAGTAATTGATTGTTCACAACTTGAGTATTGAGAAGTGTGGCCGTGAGATGAAGTGTATTCATAAGGCCCTGGTAAGTTTCAATTTTCTTTGTGAAAGGCTCGATGCGCTTATGGTATTCGGATTGAGAAATGACAACAAGTCCTTGATTGTTGACGGGAGTGCTTGAACAGCCCAAAACAAATAAAGCTGAAAAAAGACAAAGGCTAGGAAATTGAATTCGCATTTTCTACCTCAGTTTGTTCTTTTAGAAACAGTTCCACATCGCTGAAGACATCTTTTCTTACAGTGTCATTGAACAATTCATGTTTGGATTCTTGTCCATAAATTCTAATTCTTTTATTCGTAGAGCTAATCTTTTCAAAAAAGTTTTCACAGGCCAATGAATCAATCACAGGATCTCGTTCTGCAACGACCATCATTGTGGGCAGCTGAATTTCCTGAGCTCGTTGGGCCACAGTTTCAAATTCTCGAGTGAATCCAAGATAAACACCAGAAGAGATTCGGTTGTGCCGCAAATAATCTTTTTCGTATTCACGAATAACGTCAGGGTCACGAGAAAGCATACTGTAGTCAATTTCATTTCCCAATGTCAGTTTGGGCATCAGTTGATGTAGCCAGCGAGCCGCTTTGTCTTTGATGACGGGAACTTTAACCGCCACGCCAAAAAGTGGAGCACTCAAGATTTGACTTGTGAATTTATTCTGCTCACCTTCGAGCAGGGCCAGGGTTTGAATGAGTCCTCCCATGGAGTGGCCGAGAGCGATAAGAGGCACTTTTGTGCCCACTTTTTTTCGAATAAGATCATAAAAAATGAGGGTGTCTTTTACGTAGTCATGAAAATCAGCTGCGTATCCGCGTAGACCTTCAGATTTACCATGGCCCCTTAAATCGTAAGAGTAAAAATCAATATTCTTAGATTCAAAGTATTGAATCAGTCGTCCATAGCAATCGGAATGTTCTCCTTGTCCATGGGTCAGGACAATTCGAGCTTTTGGATGGGGTTGAGTCCACGACTGGTAAAAGAGACGATTTTGATCGAAGCCCTCGAAGGAACCTTCATGCCGAGTGTAAGTCATAGAGAGTATTCTAATACTCGAATTTTGAGCTTAGCAAGATCGTATCGCGAGCTGGAGGTAAAAAGAGAGTGTTTTCTTCAGTCCCTTGTTCAAAGGGATAATCCAGACTGTAGTGAATACCGCGTGATTCTTTTCGCTTGAGCGCACATTCAACGGTGAGTCTCGCCACAATCGCAATATTTCTTAATTCTAAGATATCGGGATGAAGTCTAAAGTTAGAGTAATACTCTGTTACTTCTTGCATGATATTGGTCAATCGATGATGAGCTCGAGAGAGACGTTTGTTTGATCTGACGATGCCTACATAATTCCACATCAAAGCTCGAATCTCATCCCACATGTGATGAATAACGATCATCTCATCATCATCTTTTTGATCGGGGTGAACCCATTCTGGTGGTATTAAATGAGACGACTGAGTGGGCTTCAAATTTTTAAGTCTTTGAAAGCAGTTCTCGGCCATCGCTAAACATTCAAGCAGAGAATTAGAAGCCAAGCGATTGGCACCGTGTAAACCGGTGCAGGCAGTTTCGCCTAAAGCCCAAAGATTTTGAATGTCAGTTTGACCAGCCAGATCAGTGACAACACCGCCACAAAGATAATGAGCCGCGGGTACGACAGGAATGGGATCTTTTCGCATATCGATACCATACTCGAGGCACTTCTGGTGAATGGCTGGGAAGCGGGACTCAGCAAAACCAGGGGCCAGCTTTGTCATGTCCAGATAAACACAAGGGGCTCCTGTTTTTTTCATTTCAGCGTCGATCAATCGAGCCACAATATCTCGAGGAGCCAACGAGCCCATGGGATGCTGCTTTTTCATAAAGGCCACGCCTTGAGAGTTGATCAACTCTCCACCTTCACCCCTGAGAGCTTCGGAAATTAAAAAATTTCGAGCTTCACGGTGGTAAAGACAAGTGGGATGAAACTGCATGAATTCTAAATTGGCAACTCTTGCTCCAGCTCGAAATGCCATGGCAATTCCATCGCCAGTGGCGCCGCTCCAGTTGGATGTATAGCGATAAACTTTTCCGGCTCCACCGGTCGCCAGTATCACTTCGTTGGCCAGGTAAATGTCCACTTCGTGAGTGATTCGATTGAGACCGTAAATCCCAACACATTTCAGAGGCTCAACAGATTGGGGATTTACTTGGCGATTGAGAATAAGATCGATAGCAAAGATATTTTCACGAATTTGGATATGGCTATTTTCACGAACACGAGCGGTCAGAACATCTTGCAGGTGAGATCCGGTGTGATCTTCAAAATGCAGAATTCGGCGTGAGCTGTGTCCCCCCTCCCGAGTCAGATCCTGAGGGTCCAGATCGGCTCCCCAATCTAAAAGATCTTGAATGCGATCAGGTGCTTGACGCACAATATCCTCAACTGCCGCTTGGCGACATAAACCAGCTCCGGCGTTCAGCGTATCTTGGATATGACTTTCAAAAGAATCTGATTTTGACATGACAGCTGCAATTCCACCCTGGGCCCAGGAAGTGTTTGTCTGAGATACAGTTTCTTTAGCCAGGAGAAGGACTTGACGAGCTTTCGACAGTTTTAAGCTGACAGCTAATCCTGCGAGTCCTGAGCCTACAACGAGTACATCGGTTTGGTGAATAGCCATGGGAATTTACTTTTACTCACTTTTAACCCCCAAGGCAAAGCCCTTTGTCTTGATTCTTGATGGAGTTTCAGTTCACAATTCTAGATATGCGAATTAAACCCTTGATATCTTTGTTTTTTGTTTGGCTTCTCTGGGGCGGCTACGTCGTCTATAGTGTGAATTCTCAAAGCCATGACGAACAAGTAAAAAGGTTGGATGAAAAACTGGCCAGCCAGGGGCAGGTCTTACAATGGTTTTTTCAAGAAAGAACCTTGGCTTTAAAAAATGCAAAAGATGATGAACCTCTCGTGGCTCGCTACTCTGTTGAGGATTGGAAAAATTTGCATCCCTGGAAAGCTGTGGCTTTTATAAAAGATCGAACCAGCAGTCTCTATGGACCATTTGAAAAAATCATGCCCGAGGCCCATCGCAATCAAATTGTTGAGAGAATAAAAAAATCTGTTCCAGCTGGTCGAATTGATGGAGTTCACTGGGAAGCTTTTCAATGGAATGGAACTCCTTTAGTAGCCGCCTACGTCACTCGGCCTTCAGGTACACAGGTTTTTTTAGCTCCTGCTAGCGATTGGGGTAAAAGTTTATCTCTCCTGGCCACGGAAAGTGATTGGTCACTCGTCAACCAAGCCGGGATTTTTATTTTCCATTCGGATCTGCGCTATGTAGGAGAACAAAAACCCAAAATTCAGAACAGTTTGAACCGTGAAATTAAACTTCCCACTACAAATTTAAATGCCACATTGACGGCACCTCGCTTGCCAGCCAATTTGTCAAAATTAATTCAAATCGCCCTTGTTTCTCTCGGGTTTTTTATTATTTCATGGGTTGTCACTTCACAGTATTTGCGTAGTCAAAAGGAATTACAGTTAGAAGAGTTAGTCGCGCTCAAGCTCGCTTTAAAGTCCGAATATCAAAAAGCCATTGAAGAAAAAAATCGTGAACTTTCATTAGTCGTACCCAAACTGGATCGACAAAATTTATTCTTTAAAGATCTTTCCCATCGAGTCGCAGCAAGTCTGGGGCGACAGTTGCAACCTTCTTTTGTCAGTATTTTAGGGCATTCACTTTGGTTGGAAAGTTTAATGAAGGATCGAAGTGATGAAGAAAAAGTGGCGATGAGCTCAATCACGCGAGAAGCTCGAGCCTCAAAAGATATTCTGGATAAAGTTCTGACAGTTGCAGGTGAAGTGGATCTCGAAAAGCAGCCCATGAAGTTAGAAACTCCACTTTTGCGAGCTCTCAAAAGATGGGAACCTCAATTTAACGCTCATGAAATCCGTGTCGAGAAAAACATCCAAGAAACAAGTTTTTATCCCATTAATAACGAGGCGATTGAAAAAGCTTTAGGACATATTTTTGAAAATGCAGTTGAAGCCATGACTCGGCAGATTGAAAAAACATTAACAATCAGTTTGTTTGATGATCTGGACAATATTTATTTGCGAATCCAAGACACGGGTTCTGGAATCGCAGAAATCGATTTGCAAAAAATTTCTGATCCCTTTTTTACGACAAAAGCACATTTGTCCAAATTGGGTTTAGGTTTGACTGAAACTTTCGGATTATTAAAGCAGCATCACGCCATCATTTCAGTCTCTTCTGAGTTGGGAAAAGGGACTCAAATCGAAATTCGATTTGATAAAAATGAAGCTAAAAGAATTCTTGAGTTATCACATAGACAACTACAGTTAGCTTCTCATGAGGGTCGTATTATCATTCCAAAAGATTTGCCTTTGCCACTTGAGGCAGCTCCACCCGTAGAAGAAAATTTAATGCAAGCAGAGTCACAGGTCGTTGAGGATCAAGAAATTGAAAAACTACTGGATATCACTATTTTAGATTTTATTGAATCTGTTGAAGATAACGAGGATGAGCAAAAGAAAGCAGCTGAAAAAATGGACTCATCGGAGCCTATTGTTGGCTCAACTGACTTGCTCGATGAAAATCCTTTGAGAGGACCTCATGCATAAACAAAGACACCAAGGAACAGTTTGTTTTTTAATTGGGCCCGATCAAGATCGTCAGGATTTTCATCGCTTTTTTGAACAATCTGGATTTCAGACTCAGATTTTTAAAAATCCAGCTGTTCTTTTTGATTATCTGCAAGAATTCAAACCCTATGTTGTTGTTTTGGATACGAGCTCATTGAGATCAAAACTCAGTCATTGGGTCAGTCAATTGCACTCGATTCGTCCAGGACAAGCCTGGATAGCCTTGGCTCCCATGTCTCAATATTCAATACTGGCCACCTACCAAAATCGTGGACTTGTTGAAATTGTGGATTCAGCTGCTCACTTTTTAAAAGAAAGAACATTATGGGCCCTGGATCGTGAACTCAATCAACATTTATTGAGCCTACGTCCAAAATTGGATTTCATCGAGAGCACCAAAAAAACAGGGCCAGTCGTTACCAAAAAAGAACAAGAGATTGATCTTCCAGCTCTGATTCAATTGCGAGCTCGGGAATCTGAAGTCAATCGTAGGGCGTTTACATTTGCTGTCATTTCTATCGATGATTTAAAGGAGATTTCTGAGTTTTGGGGTTCTGAAATTAAAAATCAGACTCTTGATTTCCTATTCTTACTGTCCCAAGAAAAATGGGGGGTACAGAATGTCATTCGAGTGAATGATGAAATTTCTGTTCTTATCAACAAAAATACAAAAAAAGTCCTCCATGATATTCAAGAATTGCAAAAAGAAATGCAAACTCAAGGTAAGACCAAATTTGGATTTCAGATGTCTGTGAGTGGAGGAGTCAGTGAGCTTGGCGTTCATACTTTTCAATCAGAGCAGCTCATTCGATTGTCTCAAGGTGGATATAGAAAAATGCAATCCAAGGGTGGGGGGCGAGTCGCTGTCCCTAAACCACTGAGTGAGGAAAGACATGGAGATCTTCCGCAAAACATGGGCTGAAATCCACACGGCCCATCTTGAGTACAATTTGGAATTTATTCGAAGTTCATTTTCATCAGATACTTTTTTGTGTCCGATGGTGAAAGCCAATGCTTACGGGCATGGTGATGTTAAATTGGCTGAACTCTATCAAAAGTGGAATGTGAAATATCTCGGAGTTTGTTTAATAGAAGAAGGAATTCTGATACGAAGGCTTGGGATCCAAATCCCGATTCTGGTGTTTCGTGGTTTTGATCGGGAAGGTGCCCGTGCCATGAAAAAATTTAATCTCACTCCTGTTGTCAGCTCAATTGAACAGCTAGAAATCTTAGCTGAAATGAATGAGCCTCAATTTTTACATTTAAAGTTTGATACAGGAATGAATCGTTTAGGTTTACATTCTGAGCAAGCTTCACAGGCCCATGAAATTTTAAAAAATAATCCAAAATTAAAATTGCATGGTGTGCTCAGCCATTTGTTTCAATCTGAAGATGGTTTAGAGGCCAATTCTCTTTCTCGGCAGCAGATTAAAAAATTTAATGAAATCACCCTGAATTTTGAAAATATAACTGATAATTTTCATGTTCTGAATAGTGGTGGGGTGATCTGCCGAATGAAAAGTGAGGATCCGATCTACAAAGTTAGAAATTGGGGACTTCGTCCAGGCCTGATGATGTATGGGTACAATCCAGTTTCCAGCGTCGAGGTCAAGCTCAAGCCAGCTCTCACCTTAAAGTCTCACACCTCTGTCGTCAGAAATGTTTTAAAAGGTGAAGGTGTGAGCTACAACCACACCTGGACTGCCAGCCAAGATTCAAAAGTGGCTGTGGTCCCCATTGGCTATGCTGATGGCTGGCATCGTCTGTTATCTAATCGAGCTCAGGTTTTATGGAATGGCGAAAAAGCACCCATCATAGGGAATATTTGCATGGATTATTTAATGGTGGACGTAACTCAATATCCCGTATTACCGGAGAATGAAGTTGTCTTCTTTGGTCAATCTCGAACAGGCGCTTTTATTTCTGCTAGTGAGGTGGCTCAACAAGCTCAAACCATTCCCTGGGAAATATTGACGAGTGTGGGTGAGCGCGTGCCCAGAGTTTATACTTAATTAAAGATCAATTTGAATGTTGTATTGTGAGGTGCTTGAGCTGCCAAAATTAATCGAGCATTGTTGGCGGCTGCTAATTTTCGACTTATGTTCAAACCGATACCTGTGCCTTGACCTTGCCTTTTTGTTGTGAAAAAGGGGCGCATGGCCACTTGAGCTATTTCAGCAGAAATTGAACCCGAATCAATGACACTCAATTCAATTTTATTTTCTGCATTCTTTTTAAGTGAAATTTTGATCCACTTGTCATCCTTACTTTTTAAAATGGCTTCCATCGAATTTTGAATTAAGTTAAGCAAAATTTGACTGATTTGACTGGCTCGACAAAAAACGGAATGGTCATCCTCAATATCAAGCTGAAGTTGGATTTCATTAAAAATCAGTTTAGCCTGGCAAAAAGAAATGGTCTCTTCAATAATTTGTAATAAGGAAGATTCGGCTTGAGGATCTTCGGAAGGATCACGTGCAAAAGATCTTACTCCATTGATGATCGTTGCAATTCTTTTAACAGTTGAAGAAATAATATCGAGATCATCATCAAATAAATTCATCAGTTCTGGATATTTCTTTAACCTCATTTTCATCAGTCCCTCGCGACCTGAAATAATAGCCAAAGGGTTATTAATTTCATGGGCCATATTGCCAGCCATTTCTCCCAGGGAGGCCAGCTTTGCATTGGCCACAATTTGACTGAATTGCTCCTGCAGTAGATTCTCAGCTTCAACTTCTGAAGTCACATCCCACGAAAATCCGACAACCCTTTCTGGCTTTTTTTGGTTATCATAAAAAACTCTTCCAACAGTTTTGATATGACGAACAGGTTCAGTTTTGAGTCGATATTGTAGGGAGTATTGATTTTCTCCTCTTTTAAAAACTTCTATGGCGTTGGAGGCAATAAAATTGTAATCATCTGCATTCAAAATATTTCTAAAAATGTAATCAGGGTCTAAACTTGAATTGGGTTTAGCTTCGTAGAGTCGGTAGAGATCTTCGTCCCAATTGATTTTTTCGCTTTTGATATTCCAATCCCAAACACCAAATCCAACCGATTTTTTTGCTAAGTTAAGTCTTTCATTTTGATTCTGAGTTCTTGATTTGACTTTTTCAAAGATTCTCGTTGATTGGCTTCATGGGTGATATCTCTTAATGTGCCAAAAATTTTAGAGATCTCATCATTCAGCCGCTCTGAGCGAATTGAAAATAAAAGTGTTTTTTTCACACCTTTAATGGGAACAGTAAAAATCTCGTAGTCTCCATCAATATTTTGATTGAGTTCGGCAGCTGCAATTAAATTTTCAAATTTATCGCAGGACTCTTGAGTTAAAAATGATAAACCAATTTTAAAAACAGGTTTAAATTGATCAGGGTCAGTGCCAAGAATTTCGTGAAATCCACGCGACCAAAAAACCTCTCGGGTCTTCCAGTCCATTTCCCACCAGCCCAGCTGACCTACTTTTTCCATTTGCTCGCAAACATACTGCCAAGATTTCACACTCATATTATTCAATTTTTTATTTGAGGGGTCATTTGAAATCGAATCTAAGGTTTTGCATTGAGTCTATATTTCTCAATCGATTTTTGAAAATAGGATTTTTTGTCCCATCAATGGGGCCGGCTGGAAGGTATAAGATTAGCGCAAGGTTTGAGAATTGCTTTATTGCTTTAAGAGTAAACTAAAGGGGGCTCAAATGAAGAGTCAGATTGGACAAAATATGACAACTCGACCTGTTAGAATTGGTACGCATGTCTCAATCCGAGAAGCTCAGGAAGTGATGCAAATGTGGGGTATGCGACATCTGCCAATTACAAATGACAATGATCAGCTGATCGGCCTTGTGTCAGATCGTGATATAAGTCGAGCCTATGCCAGCGGGTTGAGGGGGCACGAATTTGTTACTGATATTATGATTGAGGATCCCTTTTGTGTTGAATCCTATACCAAAGTATCTGAAGTGGCGCAGATCATGGCTGACCGAAAGTATGGTTCTGCCATTGTGGTCGATGTGCAAAAAAGAGTTCTAGGGATTTTCACGACAACAGATGCTTTGTGGTTGTTGGCAAAATTAATGAAATCACCGGATGAAAATCGGTTTCGCCTTATTCAAGTGGGCGAATATTTAGAAATCCCACACCAAGGCAATTAAGTTGAGTTTTATCTAAGCACCCTCTATTCTAATTTAGAGAAAGAGGGTGCTCAAGTCTGGACCAATCCACTACGCAAAACTTTTCTAAGTTAAGAAACTTTATCAACGAAGTCGGGCAGATGAGTCTGATGTTTACGAATTCAATTCGACTCATCTTTCACCGTCCTTCTCGAGTGGGTGAAATTTTCAAGCACATGGAGTTTATTGGAAATCAATCCGTGGGAATTATCTCGCTGACCAGTCTATTCACGGGTCTTGCTCTGAGCTTTCAAGTCTATTTAGGATTTAAAATTGTCAATGCCACTAACCTTGTTGGGCCCGTTGTCGCTTTGGGTATTTTTCGAGAGCTGGGTCCTGTTCTTACTGGATTAATTGTGGCCGCTCGAGCTGGTGGAGCCATGGCGGCTCGTCTAGGCACGATGCGAGTCAACGAGCAGATCGACGCTCTTGATGTCATGGGTGTTAACACGGTTCAGTATCTGATATCTCCGCGCGTGATTGCAGCCTTTATTTGTATGCCTATGCTCACTGTCATTTTTGACTTTGTTGCCATGGTGGGAAGTTGGTTTCTCGTTGTGCGACTAGTGGAATTGGATCAAGCCGTTTTTTTTGATCGAATTAACCAAACTGTACAGGTGAAACACATCATGGAAGGCTTGATCAAGGCCAGCGTTTTTGGATTGATATTTTCTTTGATTTGTTCTTTTAAAGGTTATCACACACGTGGAGGCGCTAAGGGCGTAGGTGAGGCCACCAATCAGGGGG
>JBKDFX010000057.1:0-7449 GCA_046336825.1 Bdellovibrionales bacterium
AGTTCAAGGAAAACTGGTGGGAATTTTAACCAATCGGGATTTGCGCTTTGAAACTAATATCGATCAACCTGTGAAAAACCTAATGACCAAAGAAAAGTTGGTGACCGCTGTTGAAGGTACCACATTGGAGCAAGCCAAAAAAATTCTTCAACAGTACCGAATTGAAAAATTACCTGTTGTGGACAAAGCGGGTTATCTCAAGGGCTTGATCACAATTAAAGACATTGAAAAAGCGCAAGCTTTTCCATTAGCGAGTAAAGACTCTCGAGGTCGATTGCTGGCCGCTGCGGCAGTGGGAGTGGGGCCTGAAGCCTATGATCGGGTGGAAGCTTTGGTGCAAGCTCAAGTGGATGTGATTTGCGTGGACACGGCCCATGGACATTCTAAAAACGTAATTGAAATTGTAAAGCACCTTCATGAAAGACATCCCCATGTGATTGTGGTGGCAGGAAATGTGGTCACCGCTGAAGCCACCGAAATGTTAATGAAAGCTGGTGCCGATGTGGTGAAGGTGGGAGTGGGTCCTGGATCCATTTGCACCACTCGAATCGTCGCAGGCGTAGGGATGCCGCAAATTTCTGCAATTCAGCAGTGTGCGGCCGCCGCCAAAAAATTAGGAAAATCCATTATCGCCGATGGAGGAATTAAATACTCTGGAGATTTGACCAAAGCCCTCGCTTTAGGAGCCAACACTGTCATGATTGGAAACTTGTTGGCAGGAGCCGACGAGGCTCCCGGTGAAACCATTTTGTATCACGGACGAACCTATAAGGTTTACCGAGGCATGGGCAGTCTTGGAGCCATGGCTGAAGGTTCCAAAGATCGATACGGACAAGCGGATGTGGTGGATGAGGACAAACTTGTGCCAGAGGGGATTGAGGGAAAAGTTCCCTATAAAGGAAGTGCATCCGCGATTTTGCATCAGTTGGCGGGTGGGCTTAAATCAGGAATGGGTTATTTAGGCGCCAGTAATGTGGAAGAGCTGCAAAAACGAGCTCAATTTGTGCAAATCAGTTCACAAGGATTAAGGGAATCCCATGTGCATGATGTGAGCATCACTAAAGAAGCCCCCAATTATCGATTGGAAAGTTAATTTTTTATGCGTGGTTTTTTAATTCTTGATTTTGGTTCTCAGTACACACAGGTCATTGCTCGAAGACTTCGGGATTTGGGTTTTTATTCTGAGATTTGCTCCCCCCAAATTTCTTTGGATTCCATGCGGGAAAAAAATCCCTACGGAATTATTTTGAGTGGAGGGCCCCAGTCCGTTTATGAAAAGGGAGCTCCCTATAGAGATGTTAAAGAACTTTTAGAAAATTGGCCCATCCTGGGAATTTGTTATGGGTTTCAACTTTTGGTGCATCAGCTCGGTGGAAAAGTGACTTCAGCTGATAATCGTGAATACGGTCGCAAAAAAGTAGAGTGGAAAAAAAGTTTTGCCGGAATATCAAAATCACAACTGGCCTGGATGAGCCATGGTGATGTGGCCTCTGAGATTCCACCGGGTTTTGAGTTATTGGCGGAAACTGAACATCATCCTGCCTGTATAAAATCAGACCGGGCCCTGGGGGTGCAATTTCATCCGGAGGTTTTTCATACCGAAGAGGGTGAAAAAATTTTTCTAGAATTCAGTCAAATGTGCAAAGCAGAAAAAACTTGGACCAACTACTCTATGCAAGAAGAGATCGAACAATTTGTTCATCGCTCTGTAAAAAGTCATGAAAAAGTTTTGTGTGCACTCAGCGGTGGAGTGGATTCCACTGTGGTGGCCACACTGTTACATAAAATTTTGAAACCCGGTCAGTTGCAATGTGTGTTTGTGAACACAGGACTTCTTCGAGAAGGAGACGTGTATCAGGTGATGACGGCCTATCAAAGTCTGGGGCTTCCTGTTCGAAGCGTAGATGTTTCTCAATTGTTTTTAGAAAAATTAAAAAATATCACGGATCCTGAGCAGAAAAGAAAGATCATCGGATCTCTTTTTATTGATGTTTTTGATCAAGAGGTCAAAAAATCAGGTCTTCATTTTGATTGGCTGGCTCAGGGGACTTTATATCCTGATGTCATTGAAAGCGTTAGCTTCCATGGCACCAGTGTGACGATCAAATCCCATCACAATGTGGGGGGGCTTCCAGAAAAAATGAAGCTTAAAGTTTTAGAGCCGGTACGAATGCTCTTCAAGGATGAAGTGAGAAGACTTGGAGAAGCCTTGGGTTTGAGCCATGATTTTATTCATCGACATCCCTTTCCGGGGCCAGGTTTAGCCATTCGTATTTTAGGTGAAGTGACTCCTGAAAAAGTTCTACTCTTACAAAAGGCCGACCGTGTCTTTATTAATTATTTAAAAGAAAAAAAACTTTACGATCAAATTTGGCAGGCCTTTTGTGTGTTATTACCAGTGCAAAGTGTGGGCGTGCAGGGCGACTCCAGGACTTATGATCATGTGTTGGCGTTGAGGGCTGTGACCAGTCGAGATGGAATGACAGCGGATTGGTTTGAATTTCCCACTCAGAACCTACGGGAGGTTTCTAATTTGATAACTAATCAGGTCAAAGGCATCAATCGAGTGGTGTATGATGTGACGAGTAAGCCCCCGGGTACCATTGAGTGGGAGTAAAATTCAATTTATGTGACAAAAATTGTCTTTCAATAGCTTGTTATTTGATCTCAAATTAACGCCAAGTCGAAATGATGAGGTTTTAAACAACTTTGTAAAACTGACAAGATGAAGACAAACTTTGCCTCTCCCCAAATGAATAATTTGGGCCTAGAAGTCTGAGTCATGAGCTGGGGGGCACATGATCAATCAACTTAAAATTTCAACATTGAGGTTATTCTTTCCGCTATTTTTTGTGGGTTGTGGTCAAAACGGACAGATCTGGAAATCGAGTCAGATGGCTGCAAATACAGTGATTCCCAAGACGGCGGATGTTCCACATCCGGAACTTGAAAACATTCCTCAAAGAATAAAAAAAGAAATTAAAATTCAAGTTGATGAGGTGAATCAAGCCGATATTTTGGTGGTGATCGACAATTCAGTTTCCATGCAATACGAGCAGTCCAGTATGGCGAAACGTTTTGAAAGTTTCACATCGGAGCTCAAAAATTTGGATTGGCAATTGGGAATTATCACAACTGATGTATCCTCGGATGCGCCAAAAAAAGATGGAAGACTTTTAAGGTGGGAAACTCTTTCTGATCAGTACTGGCTCCACTCCCAAATGCCTGCTGCTGTTGTGGAAGAGGCTTTTGCAAAAACCATTCAACGACCACCACGAGAAGGAAGCCAATTTGAACAGGGAATCAAGGCCACCTATCGATTTTTAGAGAGGCACTCAAAAGATCTGAGACCATCAGCAGCTCTGAATGTGATATTAGTGAGCGACGCCGATGAAACACCCGTGCGTGGGACTTCCTATGAGGATCGAAATAAACCAGAAAAACTGCTCAATTATATCAAAGAAAATTTTCCTGATAAGTCATTTTATTTTCATTCATTGATAGTTCAAGAGGGAGATATCCCTTGCCTCAAAGCTGAAAACAATGAGGCTTACGGGCGGCAGTACGCTTGGCTGTCCGAGAAGACAAAGGGAATAGTGGGTAGCGTTTGCGCTGAAGATTATTCAAGCCAACTTAAAATGATCGGTGAAAAGGTCAGTCAAAAAGTAGTGATGACAGAATTGGGATGTTCACCCGTGCTTGAGAGCCTATCAGTTAAATCTGAGACTTCTGTACTTTCGAGTGATCAATTTTCTATTCAGGACACCCGACTGCTATTTTCTGAACCTTTGAAACCAGGTCAGTGGACTGTTGCTTTTGAGTGTTCGATCTAGACTGGACTGATTTTTAATACTGAGTAAACTGTTGAGTATGAAAAAGCTCAAAATATTTTTTGTTTCTTTCTTGGGACTGTTGCTCACGGGAATTCTATCAGTTGTGATTTTTGTTTATCTTCAAGATGAAGCTCTTGAGCCTGAGGCCAAAGAATTTATTCAAATCACCTCAGAGGAAATGAGAGCTTTCAATGAGACTCGAAAATTCTTATTGAATCCTCGTATTTATGAGCAGGAAAACCTGACAAAATCTGTTCCCTGTTTAGAAAAAAAACCTCGCCCAGAAGATGAAAATAAATTTCTAAAAAACTGGGAAGAGTTCCAAAAAAAGACTCAGCATTTTGATGAATTTATTCAGCCCCATTTAAAAAATTTAACCATTTCCATTGGAGGGACTGATCTGGTGGACACAATGGACGGGGTTAAGGCTTTGCTCAATTTTGCCAATCATGTTTTTGCACAGGAGTGCTATTATCAAATAAAAAAAATGGACAAAGAATTGAAAGAACATAGAAAAGACACAGCCGATTTGTTGTTGAGATCTTTTCAAGCACCACAAGTTTTAATCAGTCAGCTTGTTGTGAGTGGAATGATGCTCAGTTTTTTTAAGATCAACTCAGGAGAAGAACTACAAAATTTTCGCCAGCAAATGTTTCAAATTATAAATAACAATTCAGCTGAAGATTTTTTTTGGAAAAACATAAAATATGACATGATGGCCCTGATCAATTTTATTAATAACAATAAGAATCGAAAATGGGATTTCAGTGAGTGGGTCGAAATTAAAACAGTGCCTCAAAATAGAATGATCAATAATTTCTGGAGAGCCAGTGCGAAAAGGGAAATTCCGGAAATTTCTGAAAATCTATTGGAAGATCATAGTTGGTGGACATTACCAAAGAGAACGCAGCTGAGCTATGAAGCTATGACTTTCTCGAGGTGGAAGGACACTCTCAATCGAATGAAAAATATTTGGCTGGAAATGCGTGAAACATTATCCGACAAAAAGGCCAAATAATGCCTTGCGTAATCTGGCTTTTGACCTGCTTTAAAAAGCTCCTTTTGTTAATTGTAAGAAATGTCTTTTGTTCATTTGCACACCCACTCGGAATACTCCCTTCTTGAAGCCTCGGCTCGAGTTAAGGGCCTAGCTAAAAAAGCAAAAGAATTTGAAATGCCAGCACTGGCTCTGACTGACAATGGGAACATGTTTGGGGCCATTGAGTTTTACTTTGCCTGCCAGGATCAGGGAGTGAAACCCATTCTAGGACTGGATGCTTACGTCACCCATGACAGATTTGAAAAAAAACAAGACCGTGAAGCTTCACTCGGGCCCCGTCGATTGGTGTTGCTAGCGCAAAACTTTAATGGCTATCAAAACCTCTGTGAGCTTTCCTCTAAGGGTTTTTCGGAAGGTTTTTATTGGAAGCCTCGCATTGATCATCAGCTTCTTAAAAGTCATTCCCAGGATTTAATCTGCTTAACGGGTGGCCTGCGTGGTGAGATCAGTGATCTTTTTTTGAAAGAGGGTCCTGAAAAAGCCCTGGAGCGAATTCGTTTTTTAAAAGAAATTTTTGATGATCGGTTGTACTTGGAAATGAATCGGACTTTGCCGGCATGGAATCAAATCAATGATTTCTTGCTTGAGGCCTCTAAAATCGTAGGTGTGCCTGTGGTGGCCACCAATGACGTTCACTATTTAAAACAAGACGACCAAATAGCTCAGGAAGTTTTAGTCTGTATTGGGACGAATCGAACCTTGTCCGATGAATCCAGGCAGAAGTTGGGCTCCAGCGAATTTTATTTAAAGTCACCCCAGGCTATGCAAAAACTTTTCCATGACATCCCCGAAGCTTTGAGTCGGACTCTTGAGATCAGTGAGCGTTGTCAGGTCAAATTTAAATTAAAAAATGATCAAGGCAAACCCATCTACCATTTGCCCAATTTTCCCACGGAAGAAAATCGGACAGTTAAAGAAGAGATTGAGCACCGTGCAAAAATAGGATTGGAATTAAGATTTCAAGAAGCTCTCGATTTAGGCAAACCCATTTTTGAAGAAAAGAAAAAAGAATACTTTGACCGACTTTCTTTTGAATTGTCGATCATCGATCGTATGGGTTTCAACGGGTATTACCTGATCGTTCAAGATTTTATCAACTGGGCCAAACAAAACCAAATTCCTGTGGGACCAGGCCGGGGATCAGGAGCTGGGTCTCTTGTGGCCTATGTTTTAAGAGTCACCGATTTGGATCCCATTCCCTATGGTTTGCTGTTTGAGCGTTTTTTAAATCCTGAACGTATTTCCATGCCTGACTTTGATATTGATTTTTGCATGGATCGAAGGCCGGATGTGATTCGGTATGTGACTGAAAAGTATGGAGCTGAAAGCGTCTGTCAAATTATCACCTATGGAAAACTGCAAACCCGCGCTGCTTTAAAAGATGTGGGGCGAGTTTTAGGAATGAGTTTTTCTGAAGTGGATGTGGTGACCAAGTTAATTCCCGATAAGTTGGGAATTGGTCTGCAGGAGTCCATTGAGACTGAACCTCGCTTGAGAGAAATGATGGAGCTCAACCCTCAAATTGCCACTTTGGTGGATCTGGCCCTGCGAGTGGAAGGTCTGGTCCGGCATGCTGGTATCCATGCAGCCGGAGTCATCATTGCAGACGGGCAAATCACTCAACATGCCCCCTTATTTAAAGGGGCGGATAATGAGACCGTTGTTCAGTATGATATGAAGCACGCTGAAAAAATTGGACTGATCAAGTTCGATTTTTTAGGCCTTAAGACTTTGACCCACATTAAAAGAGCTCTTGAACTGGTTGAAAAAAATCATAAAAAAACGGTTCTTCCCCATCAAATTCCCATGGACGATGGAGCCTGCTTTGAGCTTTTAGGTCGGGGTGATACGGCTGGAGTTTTTCAATTTGAAGGTGATGGTATCACCGATGCCACCAAAAAGATCAAACCCACGAGTTTTGCCGATGTGACGGCCATCACCTCTTTGTATCGACCTGGTCCCATGGCAAATATTCCTGAGTACACAGCTCGAAAACATGGTGAAAAGCCCGTTGAATTTTTATTGAGTGATACGGCTGAGATTTTAAAGGAAACCTACGGGATTCTCGTTTACCAAGAGCAAGTGATGGCCATTGCTTCAAAGATTGCAGGGTATAGTTTGGGTGAAGCCGACATGCTTCGTCGAGCCATGGGAAAAAAGATCAAAGAAGAGATGGATCAACACCGGGTGCGTTTTCTTAAAGGAGCGGCCACCAACGGACACGACCCTAAGAAATCCGAAGAGCTGTTTGATCTTATGTATAAATTTGCTGACTACGGATTTAACAAATCCCACGCAGCTGCCTATTCGGTGATCACTTTACAAACAGCTTGGATCAAAGCCCATTATCCCGTGGAATTTTTTGCAGCTCTTTTGTCAACTGAAGTGAACAACACGGACAACGTCGTTAAGTACGTGAAAGACGCTCAAAAACACAATATCGAAGTGAAAGCTCCCCATATTAATTTTTCTGATTATTTATTCACCTGTATGGATCGACTGATTTATTTTGGCTTGGGGGCTATCAAAGGGGTGGGTCAAGCTGCAGTTGAAGCC
>JBKDFX010000058.1:0-7289 GCA_046336825.1 Bdellovibrionales bacterium
ACAGTGCTTAAATTGTCATATGGCTTTACCAACCGAGGAAGGATCTACTTCCTGGAATCAAATGTTCGGAAATTCTTGGAAAACAATTAATAACGAGTGCCATCAGCGCGGTAAAAATCCCTATCTTTGCAAAACAATGAATGCCATTTCAACCAACTACAATCACATTGTGACGGCTTATGTAGCTAAGAAAAACAATCCTAATACAATTGTGGCTGTTTCTAATGAAATTCTTCGATTGTTGCGGGATTTAGGAATCAATCGTTTTGATCACATGGGAGTTGAAAACCGCTTACAAGCTGAACAAGAAGTGATGACTGTTATTGAAATGGCAAAAATGCAGGACCCTCGAGCTCTTGAAAAGGCCCGTGACCTAAACAAAACTTGTATGGCCTGTCATGATCGAGTCGCGGGTGTGGGTATTTCCCAACTGCCTGAGCGCATAGTCTGGAAATAGGAGTTATATTATGACAATATCTATTCAGACGGCCATGACACAAAAATTAGTCACTGTTTCTAGTGAGGCTTCTTTAGCTTCTGCCGAAACCCTCATGAAAGAGAAGCGAATTCGCCACTTACTGGTTATTGATTCTGAAACACAAGAAGCGGTGGGTATCCTTTCAGATCGACAATTGCAGTTGTCCCAACTGGAGCCTCAAATGGCAGTGGAGTGGCTGATGTCCACCCCTATCATCACGGTGGACCCTGGGACTCCACTACGTCAGGCCATATTTAAAATGTTAGAAAATAAAATTTCAGCTTTGATTGTGGCCGATTCTCATGACCAAGTGCGTGGGATTGTCACAACAGATGACCTATTGTGGTTTTTGGCCCACAGCCTGAATGAAGACAAGGAAAATTTGCCCCTGGTGACCCAGGATACCAAAATAACTTTAGGTGAACTTATTAATCAACTTTCTTTGGCTGGAATTTGAAAACTTAAATTTATAAAAAGGAGAAACCTATGTCGACATGTGTACTTTGGATCGATAAAGAAAACGCAAAAATATTTAAGCTGAGTGCAAGTGGTATGGATAAAAAAGAAATGAAGCATCATGATGTTCCACCAATTGGTGCTCACCATGATAATCACAAACAAAATGCAGAAGATAAATTTTATCATGACGTAGCCACAGCTATTGGTCATGTGGAAGAGCTTTTGATTATGGGGCCGGGTGTTGCAAAAACTCACTTTAAGCACCACTTGGAAAAGCACAATCACAATGAGTTGTTAGGAAAAGTTGTGGGCCTTGAAACTTTGGATTCAGTTACAGATAACCAGGTTTTAGAAGCCTCTCGTAAGTTTTTTAAAAAGTCTCATTTGTTTAATTAATCAGTCTTTGATTAGGAAGCTTTTGAACCCAGCGTTTTTCGACAAGAAGGAGGCTGGGTTTTTTTTTGGTTTTTTTGAAAGTACTCAAAGACCTGATGTCCCAGTCGGAAGTACAAATCACCCATTTCGGGGTGAAATTGGAATAAGACAACTCGCCCGTCTCGACCTTCTAGGGCCTCGATGACACCATCTTCTGAAGTGGCCGCCACTTGCAAATAACTACTTTCATTCAGAGTGTCAGCTTTGATGGACTGGTGGTGGTAGCTATTAACATAAAGCTGGTGTTGTTGGGAAAATATCCGTGAAACAACCCCTTGAGTGGTGGGAAGAATTTTAATTGAGTGGAAGGCGCCATCATTATGGGAAAGAGTCGTTTTTAAATCTTGAATTAAATCTTGGTTGAGTTTGTGACCTAAAGCCACACTGGTCACTTGCAGTCCTCGACAAAACCCTAAAATTTGACCAGTTCCATTTTTAAAGTAATCTTGAATCAATTCAATCTCTAAAGCATCTCTTTGGCTTTTTAGGTTCACGGCCCAAGTGATCTTTTCTCCGTAGTGCAGGGGGTGAACATCATCACCACCAAGCGCAACGAGAAGTTGAAAATGATTTCTGAGTTCCCGATAAAATCGTAATTTTTTAATGTTCCCAAGTCCTGCAGTGGCTCCTACGGGGAGGGCCACTGTGGGCATTTTCATATCCAGAAACCTTGAATGGACCTGACGAAGTCTTTTGGCTTCCTGCGTGTGATCTGAGTGGCTGTTGGCAATGAGTAAAGTATTTTCATTAAAAGTAACTGCACGTATTTTATCTTGAGAGTTGATTTTCAGGCCTTTTGTGAAATTTTTGAGTTCTGAATGTCCTTGGTTGGCCTGCAAAAAACGTTGGATGGCTTGTTGCGGGGATTCCTTGGGGTTTTTGTAGAGCAACCAATTTTGAAAATGGCCCACAGGCTGCCATACGATCAGTTCAGCTGAAGCCAAGTTAAAAATAAATAAAAAGACAATAAAGAATTTAATCACTGAGTGGCATATTAAGCGAGAGAGCGAGAAGAGCGAAGTGAGAACATAGAGTGGATAGAGATTGCTAGAATTGTTTAAATGTTTGGCGGCATTGACTTAGGATTTTCAGGATCAATTCCCACTTCTTCCATTTCACTTTTAAGTCCCCACATTTTTTTGAGTAATTGGGGAGTATGGCTGGCCACCCAGGCCATAATTGTAAATTTGATAAGTCGACCGACAAAAATTGTAACAAGAAGAAGGGAGACAGGAAGATGAGAAAGTGAGGCCAGAACCACTGCGGGTTGTTGGGGGACAGGGGCCACGGCGACTAGAAATACCAATCCGATTCCCCAGCGATCAAAGAACTGTAAAGTCCATTGCCAGGTTTGGGCCTCTTGGGCCCTAGGAAAAAGAGTTAAGATAAATTCTAACCCGTAGGTTTTGACGAGCAGGCAGAGGGCCAAGGCTCCCAGTGTGGATCCAAGAGATGTGAGAAGAGCCAGTTGCCACCACCTTTTGGGTGTGAGCATGCTGCTTGAAATTAAAATGCCATCGTTGGGAACGACAAGAATGATATTGTCGAGGGCAGCCAGGAAGCCAACAAGAGAGGGATACCAAGAACGATTTGCAAAGCGTTGCAGAAGACTAACCTGATGGGAAATCCATTTCATTCGCCAACATTAGCTGATAGATTTTTGGCATGCAAAGTTTGTTTTATGGTCTTGGGATTTTAATGGTCAGCCTCTCTGCCTATGGAATTCATAGTGAAGGTTTTGGGCTTTGGTGGGGCCTCATTTTTTTATTTCTTCTTGTGCCTTCACTTGAGTATTTATTCCCACAAATTGATGTGCCTGAAAAACCCACTCTCAGTCCCTGGAGTGATATTTGGATTTGGATAAGTCCTCTATATCTCACTCTATTTTTATTTTTTGCAGGGTATAAATATACTCAGCTTCAGAGTTTTTTAGATCAGGGAGCTTTGATATTGAGTGCGGGGTCACTTTTGGGGGCCTTTGGTATTACCTACGCCCACGAGCTGGTTCATCGACCTAAAGAGTGGGAACGGGCCCTCGGTGTGTGGAATTTGCTACTTGTCAATTTTGCATTCTGGGGAGTGGAGCATGTTTTTGGACATCATAAAAATGTGGGGACACTTGAAGACCCCGCCACAGCTCGGAAAAATCAAACCGTCTACAGTTTCTGGCTTCAAAATTTTTTTGCTGGTTACAGCCATGCCTGGAGATTTGAATTCCATAGATTAATAAACTCTAAAAAATCTTTATTTCGCCATCGTATTTTTCTTTACACCCTTTTTTCTTTAGTTGTGAGCATGGTGCTTTATAAGATTGGGGGGATCTCAGTTTTATTTTTTTGGTGGGCTGTTTCTTTTGTGGCTATTTTACTTCTAATGACAGTGGACTACATTGAGCATTACGGTTTGGTTCGAAACCTCAAAGACACAGGGCTGTACGAACCTGTTAAAGCTCATCATTCCTGGGACACTAAGGGGCTTTTTACAAATTTAGTTTTAACTAATCTCGGATTGCACTCCCATCATCACTTAAAAGCTCGTTTGCCCTTTCAGGAATTAAAGGCTCAGCCAGATTCTCGAATCCTCCCTTATGGATATTCTGTGATGGTGCTTTTGGCCTTGGTTCCACCCCTGTATTTTAAATTGATTCATCCTCGCTTAGAGGTAAGCTCAGAATTGACTCATTTTTCAAGGGAGACTTTATGAAAAAAGTAATTCAAACAGATTCGGCGCCACAGGCGGTGGGCCCTTATTCACAGGCGGTGATGACGGAAAGTTTTCTATTTTGCTCAGGGCAGATTAGCATCAATCCCGCAGATCAGCAGGTTATTTTGGGATCCGTGGAGGAGCAAACCCATCAAGTGATGAAGAATATTGAAGCTGTTTTAAAAGCAGCTGATTTGAGTTTCAAAAATATCGTGAAGACCACAATTTTTTTAACAGACATGGATGACTTTGCGACCGTTAATACGGTTTATTCGAGTTACTTAACGGCCCCCTTTCCAGCTCGCTCTACAGTGGCCGTTAAGGGATTACCCAAAGGTGTAAATGTCGAAATTGAAGTTACCGCAGCTCGCCACATCTAATGTCGACGAGAAACCTAAGCGAATGGGGTTTCTCTGGGTGGGTGTTTTGCTTTTAGTTTTAGGTCTTGGTTTTCGATTTTGGCGAGAGTGGCAATTGGTGCACGCTGAAATCGGAAAATGGCCTGTGCCCGTGCATTCTGCGGATTGTGGCGTAGTGTTAACGGGCAGTGTGGGGCGTGTTCGAGAAGGCTTTGATCTACTTGAACAAGGGCAACTCTCTAAATTAATTATTTCGGGAGTGAACCCCAACAATTCCATTCGGGATCTTCTCCCCATTTGGCCCTACTATGGCAAGGCCACTGAAGAGTTTGTTTTTTTGGAAAAACGCTCAGAAACCACCTACGGAAATGCCATTCAAAGCAGTCAGTACGCGCAGGCTTTGAAGTGTCGAGATATGGTGCTGATCACTTCAGAATTGCACCTTTTTAGGTCCTACCAGACATTTCGCCAGGTCTATCCTGAGCAGATCACACTTATTAAACATCCTGTGCTAGCTCCACGTAGGCACTTTGATATTTTTGACTCCATTCTCGAGGTCATTAAATCTCTTTTTTATCGACCTTGGGCGTATTGATCTACCCCCCTCGTCTTCCGATGAGAATTCATGGATTTTGTTTTAAAAAAAGTCGACTCTTGGGGTCGATTTTTAGTCCTACAAATTGAGTACATTTGGCAATTGATGGCCATGGTGTATTTGAGTTTGAGGGCCACTTTTTTAGATCAAGCTCAAGGCCTTCGCACCATCATCGGAGTTTTGTCCTCACAAATTTATTTTACCGGATTCCAGGCTCTCCCCTTGATTTCGGTCCTCGCTTTGGCCACGGGAGGACTTTTGATTTTGCAGGGAATGAGCAACCTCACTCTCGTGGGGGGATCTCAGATGTTGGGTCCCTTTTTGATTGCTTTATTTGTTCGTGAAGTGGCGCCTCTTTTGACAGCCCTTGTGGTTATTGCTCGAAGTGGTACTGCCGTGGCCTCAGAAATTGGCAGTATGCGAGCCAATCGTGAAATAGACGCGTTGGAAAGTATGGGTATCAATCCACTCAGCTACATTGTTTTCCCAAGACTGGTGGGGGGAGTGATCAGTGTAGTGGGCCTTTGTTTCTATTTTATATTGATTGGTTTAATGGGTGGATTTCTGATCACTCAGTTTTTACATAAAATGCCACTTAATTTTTATTTGGACAGTTTGCTCAATGCTTTTGAAAAAATCGATGTCTTTATATTTCTGATAAAAAGTTTCTCGGGTGGAATTATTATTTTTATTGTCAGCTGCTTTCAAGGTCTGAGTGTTAAGCGCAGCCCCCACGAAGTTCCACAAGTCACCACACAGGCTGTGGTGAAATCCATTTTGTACGTGACACTTTTTAATTTACTTGTCTCAGGGCTTTTTTACATCGGGCGACTGAAAGAGTTGGGAGTTTTGTAATATGAAACTAAAATTTGAAGACGTCAGTTACTTCTTTTCCCATCAGGAACCTATTTTAAGTCGAGTGGATTTTGATTTTCCTGAAAATGAAGTGTGTTGGATCAAATCTGAAGAGGGCGAGGGAAAATCCACAGTTTTGCAAATTTTAGCAGCTCTGGAAATGCCAAAATTGGGTCAGTACTACATCGATGGGGCTAGTGTTCGTGAAATGTCATTTGAGGAGTTTTTACCTTACCGTTTAAAAATTGGCTATTCCTTCGATTATGGCGGTTTGATCAGCAATCGATCTCTCAAAGATAATTTATTGCTACCGCTATTGTATCATCGTCTTTTGCCGACGCGAGAAGCTTATCGAAGAGTCGATGATTTAATTCACATGTTTGATTTTAAAAAATCGGCTGATGAGAGGCCAGCCCATGTATCAGGTCGATTAAGAAAATTGGCTTGTGTGCTGAGATCTGTGGTGCATGAACCTGATCTCTTGGTTTTAGATGACCCCTTCGTAGGGCTAGGACAGGAAACTAGCGAAAAATTCATTCAATTAGTTCAAGAAGCCAGACACAGGGGAAAAATGCAATCTGTGTTTTTGTCCTCCTATGATGAAAAATTAGTGCAAAAATTTTCTCCGTCAGTTTTGCAAATTGATGGAGGACAAATTTATCTTAACGTGAATGAAAACACCAAAAAGGTGGCCAATCTATGAACCAATTTAGAATTAAATTGAGTTATTTTGAGCGAGTGGCGGGTCTCTTTATTTTGGTGGCCATTTTGGGAGGTGTATTAACAGTCACCACAGCGGCCATCAAACAAGGATGGTTTTCAGAGAAAGTTCATTACATCACTTATTTTGAAAATGCGGATGGATTGCACCAGGGAACTAAAGTTCAAATGGCAGGCCTACAGGCGGGATCTGTGGATGAAATTGACTTGGAAGCTGATAATAAAATTCGTGTGAAATTTCATATCCTAGGTAAATTTAAAGACAAAGTTCGTGAGGATTCTAAAGCTCAGTTGATCCGACCTTTTGTTATTGGTGAAAGGATCATGGATGTGACAGTGGGCAGTTCAAATGCCTCAATCATTGAACCGGGTGCCTTAATAAAATCGGAAGAGTCCATGGATTTGATGCAAGTGATGAGTGGTCGTTATTTGGGGCAGTACATGAAAGAAACCACTTCCATGTTGAAAAATTTAAAAACCGTATTAGAAGCTTTTTTAAGCCAGGATCGAACCGAAAAAATGGTACAAATCTTTGATCAGCTGAACCCTTTGCTTAAGAACATGAACCGAATGTCTTTGGAAGTGACCAAACTTTCCATGCAAGCCACAGAGAGCGACAATATGCGTATGATGGTGAAAAATGTGGTTCAACTCACTGATGAACTCAACAAAACACTTCCTAAAG
>JBKDFX010000059.1:0-17061 GCA_046336825.1 Bdellovibrionales bacterium
GGACTGGATCGAATTTTTTCTAATCGAACTACTTTTACGGGATTGACGGGATGTACAGCGGGCACCACCTACAATCCCAACACCTTGGATGGCAGAAGCCTGGTGGTTTTTTTTCGCGAAAATAGCGGTGCCTCATGGGAGCAAATACCCGCCTCTAAAATTAATTTTGTACCCGCCTCACTCAATTCATTACAACTGGCCGGTTATCAACCCCACGAGTTCTTAAGAATCGATCCCTACCCCTCTCAAACTTCTTTGACTAATGCCCAAGTGGATTCATTAGTTCAAATTATCAATGGCACATCAAATCAGTATTTAAAATCCGCTGACACCGCCGCTGGCGACCTCTCCGGCACCTTTGCTGCTCCCGTGGTAAATGGAATTCAAGGAGTCGGTGTGAGTGCAACAGCTCCTACTTTGAATCAGGTATTAAAATTCAATGGAACCGCCTGGGCCCCGGCCACGGAAAGTATGCCGGGTGATGCCAGTTATGCGGCTAAAGGGGCCGTGCAGTTTTTAACGGATCAAGCCACCAGTGGAATTCAAGTGGCCGCAGGCGTGGCAAGCCTTCCCAACCTGATCACAGCTGGAGGCCCCACCGGAAATGCGCAAACTATTCCTGTGATTACATATGATACTAAAGGAAGGCTCACGGCTGTGAGCACGGCCGTTGTCGATGACAATACCAAACTACCACTCGCTGGCGGTACCATGACTGGCTCTATCGATATGGGAAATCAAAACATCACCAATGTGAATTCGGTTTCCGCGACAAGCTTGGGATCACGAAGTTTGAGACTTTTTGATGCGGATAATTCTAACTACGTGGATCTGCAAACTCCCACGGCTGTGGCCACCAATTATGCACTCACTCTGCCCGTGGATGACGGCACCGCTGGTCAAGTGCTCACCACTGATGGCAACGGGGTCTTGAGTTGGGTGGACAATGGTGCAGGCTCTGGCGACATACGGAACGGTGGAAATACTTTTGGTGCTAATGCGACAATTGGAACTAACGACAATTTTGCTTTGAGTCTTGTGACCAATGCAGCACCTCGATTGCACATCAGCAACACAGGAAATGTGGGAATCGGGACGACAAGTCCTACAAGGAGACTTGAAGTTACAGATTCAATTCGCATGAGCAACTATTGGGGAAACATTGAAATTTCAACTAACATTGGTTGTCAGCACGCCAAGCTTCAAGGAGATGGTGGCAATGGGCGTCCGGGCCTCGAATTCGCTCAGGGAAATTGCTCTCCCTACGATACTCGAATCTATCGGTCTTCTAATAATGTGCTTAGAACTCCTGGTTCTTTACTGGTGGATGGAAACGTGGGTATCGGAACTACCGCACCCTCATCAATTTTAGATGTGGCAGGCGCTTTGACAGTTCGTGAAATGGCAGCCCCTGCCCTTTCTAGTGCCGATCAGGGAAGAATTTATTTTGACTCTATAGAAAATAAATTCAAAGTCTCAGAAAATGGTGGTGCCTACGTCGATTTAGTCGGTGGAGGCTCAGATAACTTAGGAAACCATACGGCCACTCAAAATATCGCCTTAGGAATTAATTGGCTTTCTGGCGATGGTGGTAATGAAGGCGTGAGTGTGGACCCCACGGGTTATGTCGGCGTGGGAAATAATCTTCCCAACTACTTACTGGATGTTTCCGGTGGTTTTTTTCATGCTGGCGTTAATTCTCAAAGCATCCCCCCCAGTGACAACACCAATGGCGGACTCATTGTGGGTTGGAATCGATTGAGTGGTGGTGGACAAGCTGAAGTCAATTTGTACAATGCCTATGATCTATCTTCCACGACGGGACTGGCTTTTTTATTCAGTCAGAAAACAGGGGCATCAACTGTGAATGATCTGATGTCGCTATCAAAAAGTGGACGTTTAGGAATTGGAACTACCGCGCCTAGCGCTGCCCTTCATGTTGTTGGTGCCACTGGAACAGCCGGTTCACCCAATGGTGCTGCAGGGCTGATCGTTAACGGTGGAAACGGTTTTGCCTCTGGGAATGGATCTGGTGGTGGAATTTCTATCACAGGTGGAAATGCCACAGGAACGGGACTTGGAGGAGATGTGAACATCACTTCTGGTGATGGTGTGAACGCCAGTTACACTCGCGCAGGAAATATTAACATTGCCCCGGGCACTGGCTGGAGTCAGTCCACCACAACAATCCTTGGCGGAAATTTTGGTGGAGGTGGGGCCCCTTCATTAACTCTGAGTGGATCGGGATCTGTCACCACAGGCAGCGTTACTTTGAGAACTAGTGATGGAAATGGAACAACCGGCGCCACGGGAAGTTTAGTTTTACAGACAGGAAATGTGAGCCCTGGCTATGGAAACGTCAACGCAGGAAATATTTCAATTATCGCAGGTAATGGAGGAGCTGCCACAAGTAACGGAGGAGCCGTTTCCATCACCGCTGGTAATGGTGGAACTTCTGGAGCCAATAATGGGGCTAATGTGGTCATCAATCCTGGAGCCAGAAACTCAACAGGAACTGACGGAAATGTGATTCTGTCCAACTTAAGAGGTAATGTTGGAATTGGAACTGCTAACCCAGCTGTCGCATTGGATGTCAGTGGAAAAACAAGTTCAATACGTCTACCCGCGGGAACCACAGCTCAAAGACCCGCAACTCCAGCCAATGGCGACTTACGATATAATTCTACGAATTCTGCCATCGAAGCCTACGTTAATGGAAGCTGGGTTCGAATCGCCACAACTCAAAGCAGTGAATCGATCACGGCTAATCCCGGCACAGGATATTTTGTCATGACTGAAACTTTATGGAACGGAAATTTGGGTGGAATTAATGGTGCAAATAGTCTTTGTTTAACAGAATTAAGTTCAACCTATACGAATTGGAGAGGCTACGCTGATGCACTGGCCAACGGACAACTGGTGGCCTCCAAAGTTAAAGCCTGGCTCTGCACACCCGGATCTTGTAATAACCTTCTTCCATTAACTACGTATCAGTTTGCACAGGCGAGCAGTTCAATCGCGGGCGGTGCTCAATTCACGACAGACTCCAACGGTGTGGGACCTTTCAATAATAATAACTGGGCAGCTGCCAACCATTTTTCTAGTGCGCAAAATTACTGGACTCGAAGAGGCCCTTCAAGCAGTACAGCCTTTGCTACGACTCCTCATAATCAGGGAGGCGGTGGTGATGGTTGTTCAGATTTCTTTGATAATTCCGCTGGCAACAACGGAGCCATCGGCACACCCAGCGCCACAGACGGCAGTCGGTGGAATGTGGGCGCGACCAATTGCAGCTCTCAACAGGCCTTGATTTGTATAGTGAATCCCTAATAATTTGTTAAAATTTTTTTATTTGTCTCTAACTGAAACGTTTAAGCAAATTCACAAAAAAGCCGATAAATTATCAATGTTTTGTCGATTTATTAGTCGTCTATTACTATTACTTCTTTTTTCATCACTGGGTGTGGCCAGTGGAATCACTTACCATGGCCGTATTTTAAGATCTAACAACAGTCCCCTCACCTCACCGAATACCCGATTTAAAATAGAAATCAGATCTCCTGGAGCAGAAAATTGTCTTTTGTGGCAAGAGGAACAAACTAAAGATTTATCTGCCACTAACGGAACATTTTCTATTAACATTTCAGACTCCAGCGATATTTCTACCAACTACTTGCGAACCGATGGCTATGCCTGGGGTTTAGATCGAGTTTTTTCCAACCGAGCAGCCTTCACAAGCTTAACTGGCTGTACAATTCCAAGCCTTTATAACCCCAATGCGGGTGATGCCCGAGTGATTCGAGTATCTTTCAAGGAAAATCCCAGTGATCCCACATGGGAAGATATTCCCCTGGCCAAACTTAATTTTGTTCCCATGAGCTTTAATACTCTCAACCTAGAAGGGTTTAGATCCACCGAGTTTTTAAAGATGGACTCTGGAGCTTCACAAACACCGCTAACCATTGCCCAGGTGAATACTCTATTGCAAATTGTTGCGGGTACCACCACTTTATTCGTAAAACCTGGTGACGCGGCCGCTGGAGATCTGTCAGGCACTTTCGCGGCTCCTGTGGTGGATGGAATTCAAAATGTTCCAGTCCTTGCCACAGCTCCTGTGTTAAATCAGGTTTTGAAATTCAATGGCACTGCATGGGCACCAGCCAACGAAGGCATGCCAGGAGATGCCAGTTATGCCGCTAAAGGCGCTGTGCAGTTTTTAACTGATCAAGCCACCAGCGGAATTCAAGTGGCGGCGGGTGTGGTCAGTCTACCTAATCTGATCACGGCTGGTGGTCCCACTGGGAGTGCACAAATTATTCCTGTGATCACTTACGATGCCAAAGGTAGATTGACTGCAGTGTCCACTGCCACCGTCAATGACAACACAAAACTTCCATTGGATGGTTCAGTTCCTATGACTGGCTCTTTGAATATGGGAAATCAAAATATCACCAATGTGAATTCGGTTTCTTCTACAAGTTTGGGCTCACGCAGTCTCAGGCTTTTTGATGCTGATAATTCCAACTACGTGGATCTGCAAACACCTTCCGTGGTGGCCACTAATTACGTTCTTACTTTGCCTGTTGATGATGGTACAGCGGGACAAGTACTGACCACTGATGGCAATGGGGTCTTGAGTTGGGGAGCAGCTGGCAGTGGAATATCCGTCACAGCCAACCAAGCTGTGATTTCCAATGGCGCAGGCAATGGCTTGGTGAATTTTTCTTGTCCACTCAATCAAGTTTTTAGTTTTGATGGAATGGGCACTCCCACTTGCCAAGCCGTGACTCCCGCTGGTGGATTTATTAATAACGGAAACTCTTTTGCTGGGAATTCGACTCTTGGGCTCAATGACAGTTTTGATTTAAATTTCGAAACAGCAGGCACTACCCGTATGACGCTGACAGCGGCTGGAAATGTGGGTATAGGCGTGACGAACCCCAGTTACCTGCTACAGGTCTCTTCATCTGATGAAACTGGTGCAGTAGAATTTAGAAATAATATTAATCCACGAGGAATTGCCCCTGTGCTAACATTAAGTGGCAGTTATAGCGGCGGTGGTGGCGCTACTGGTGACGGAGCAGGGCTAGTATTTAAAGGTGAAACAACCAGCGGCACGGTGCACGAGCTAGGATCATTACAAATGGTTTTAACTGACGGAACTCATTCTACTAGATCCGGTGCTATGCTTTTCAATACAGTTAATAATGCAAGTGCAGCCAGCGAAAGAATGCGTATAACAAGCGCAGGAAATGTCGGTATCGGCACCACAACGCCTACCCAGCTCTTGCATGTCAATGGCCCTATGCGCTTGACCGCTTCGGCCTTACCCGGAACTCCTGCTGCGGGTGATATCGCTGTGGATTCAGGAGATGCCAACAAATTAAAATACTACGATGGATCAGCTTGGCAAACAGCTGGTGGTACCAGCGGGAGCCTTCCTGCTGCCGGTGGGACAGCCGCAGCTCCGGGCTATGCTTTTTCAGGCGATACCAACACAGGAGTATTTAGCTCTGTGGCTGACACCATTCAATTTTCTACCAACTCAATAGAAAGAATGCGAATCACCTCGGCAGGTAATGTTGGGATTGGCACAACTAATCCCGGTTATCTTTTTGATATTTCAAACAATGCATTCAATCGTTTTTATGTGGACCAAATGGGCCCTGGTTACACAACAGTACATGCTTACGGCGAAGGCTTCGGGCAATTTTTAGCCAGTGATAAAAGTGATTTGTCTTCACACTCTTTCATGTTTGATGGAGGTGGTGGCGGTCAATCTCTTTGGGGTACGACTCGTGGTACAATGAATTTCATTATCGGTGGTAATATCTACACAGCTGTGGATCTCACGTTCAGTTCAGATGGAACTATCAATACCAATGGAAATATCAAATCCAACGCGGCGGCTGTTCCAGGCATCTATGGTACTGGGGCCTTCGTGGCCGCTACTTCTACGGCTAACTCAGGAGCCGGATTTTACGCCTCAGCCAACAATTCAGGAACTTCTTGGGGCGGATTTGGTGTTGGGTACGGTGCCACACCAAAATGGACTTTTGGAATCAGTCGCAACATTGCAGACACAACAGCTCTTATCTTCACAGAGGATGGCAACGCTGCGAACACCCGTATGACAATCGGAACCGGTGGAAACGTCGGCATAGGGACGAGTTCACCTTCCGCAAGATTAGATGTACGAGGGACATGGCCTAATCATCTTTTACTTGGGGACGCCGGAAATGCTGGAGGTTTGGGCTTTAGGCGTGGTTCCGAGGGCAATGTCAACGCCGGCATAGGCCTTGACTCGGCGCTGGGTCAAGATATTGAAATATGGAATTCGTCAGGGAGCGGCTCAGTCGCCCACAAGTTGGGAGCTTTCTATCCTTTAAGAACATACTTAACGGACGTCAATACTAATACGACAACGGAGCTCAATTCAGTTCTTCGTATCAACCCACCGCAAGTTGTACCAGGTGTGAGCGGCGGAGGTTGGTCTCGAATCTACTTTGACGCCGCCTCCGGAAAGCTCAAGGTCAGTGAAAATGGTGGCGCTTATGTGGATTTAGTGGGCGGAGGTAGTATCTCAGGATCTGGAACGACTGGAAGATTGCCAAAGTTTACCTCATCGAGTGCGCTCGGTGACTCAATAATGACTGATAATGGCACAAACATTGAGATTTCTTCTGGCATTGCAAGGCTTCGACTCACTCCTGATGCTGTTGGTGGTCATTCCGAAGTTCGCTCTACATCAGGTAGTTCGCTCAACCTTGTGGGTGGCAATGGGGCTTCTCAAATCACAGTAGGATGGAATGGTGCAATCACTGCGAACACGGGTGCTTCTGGAAATGCGTTCCAGGTGATTAATAGTAGCGACAATATTTTTCGAATTAACTCAGGGGATGCCGCGGTGTGGGACTTCAGGGCCAACTATGCGTCAAATAATAACCTTACACTGACTCCGAGTGTTGGTGGCGGAAATTTTATCGTATCAGGAGCAAACGTCGGCATCGGAACTACGAATCCCACAGCGAAGCTTCAAGTCGAAGGAGCCATAGTTAGCAAACCACAGGCCATTGCAAGCGGTGGTGCTGTCAATCTTGCCTTGAGCAACACTCATACATTATCAAATATTGGTGGTAATATTATTACCCTGACCAATTTTTCCCACGGAGCTACCTACACAATTTTAGTCACTGATCCGATTTCAAGAACCTATACTTTTTCAGGATGTACAAATTCTTACTTCAAACCGGCCAATGCTCCGACAACAACTTCAAGTCATACCATTTATACAATTTTTGTTATAATTGATGATCCTATTACGAACTGCTACATCAATTGGGCCACAGGATATCAGTGATAACGCTCAATTCGAAACGATTCATTTTTAATTTATTTTTGATTTGTACGTATTTTTTCTTGTTTCCAGCAAAGGCGTTTAATTCAATTGCAGGTCAGCTCGCAAATTATTCAACTTGTTTACCCTTAGACTCAAGCTCAACTCCTCAGTGGGCCTCAGTTGTCAGTTACTATCCCATAACAATTCAGCTTCAGATACCAAAGGCGGAAATAACTTATCCCTTGCCAATGGGGCTGGATTTACCACCACCTCCCGTGTGGGATCACACGCTCTGACACTCAATAGCGGTTCGACTCAATTTGCAAGTGTCGCTTCCGCCTTCAATTTTACCTCGGGGGCCTTTACTTTTTCATTTTGGCTTCGTTTAAATTCTTTGTCGACTCCTTCACCAACACAAGGGCCCGTTGTATTTTTTAAAGGCTCCTATCAGGTAAATGGATACTACTTGCAGGTTTCGGAGGCTGGTCAAATTTCGTTTTTAACGAATCAAGCAGGCACAAGTCAGTCTTCACGTTCCTCTGAAAACCTTGTGATAAACAAATGGTACCATTTGGCCATTGTAAGAAATGGATCCTCTGTCAAAATTTATATAAATGGAGCTGACAGAACGACTCCAGCTGTGCACTCCAATCCTGTTTCATCATCCGACGATTTTGCGATAGGACGCTATGCAAGTTCAAGCATTCTGACGAGTGGGCAAATTGACGAGTTCACTGTCTGGTCATCGGCTTTAACTGAAATTGAAGTTCGTAAGATTTTTGATCAACAATCCTGTGGACGAAACTGATTAATTATATTTTGGACGCACCGTCACGATCTATGTACCTGTCACCTGTCACTTCTTGAGGAAGGCGGCGACCATATTGGCGCGTTCTTCGGCTTTCCAAGGGCGCACTCCGTGCTCATGCTCCAGATAAAGACTTGAATCCAGCTGAACTAAAAATCGTGAAGGTGAAACAGGTCGAAGTTGTCCATAGCGTTGGCGCATACGACAACGGGTCATCATCAAATGCTCTTGAGCTCTGGTCACACCCACGTAAAAAAGTCTCCGCTCTTCTTCAATGTGCTCACCCAGAGTTTTGTGAGGAAGAATGTCCTCTTCAAGTCCTGCCAAAATGACCACTGGAAATTCTAAACCTTTTGAAGCGTGCAAAGTCATCAGTTGTACAGAATGAATTCGATCTTCTTCGTCTTTGTCATCATTTCTTAAAATGATTTTATCTAAAAACTCTCTCAGGGATTCCTTAGAAAAGCCATTTTGCAAAAGATGATTTTCTAAAATGCGACCTACAATTTCAACGCGAATCCAGCGACTTTGAGCTGTTTCAAGCTTTGTCGCTTCTTTTTGTAAGTACTGATAGTAGCCGATTTCTTCAAAAAACTTTTTCCAAGCCTGGGTGACAAATCCAGCTTCATGGCTGGAGGATAAAATCTTTTCTGGCAAAACTTCAAGGGCTTGCATAAAACTTTGCACCCCTTCCACCGCTTGCGCTTGCAAACCCACCAAACTCACTTCAGACAAAGTTTTTTTCATGGGCTGCTCATTCTCTTTGGTGTAGTTCACCAATTTTTCCAGAGCCACATCGCCCAATCCTCGCGATGGAATATTTAAAATTCTTTTCAATCCTAAATCATGGGATCTGATACTCTGCTCAAGATAGGTAATGGTGTCTTTCGCTTCTTTACGTTCAAAAATGGAAGTTCCACCCGTGATTTCGTACTGAATGCGATTTTTCCTGAGCTCCCCTTCGATGAAGGCCCCTTGAGAATTGGATCGATAGAGCACCGCAATTTCACCTGGTTTTTTCCCGAGACGAATTTGATCTTGAATTTCTCTGACGATTCCCTGAGCCTCTTCGTGTTCATTTTCAAAAACAAAAACTTCTGGCAAATCTTTACGTTTAAATTCTCGTTGAGACTTCAAAACTTTTCCGTGGCGTTTTTCATTAAACTGAATGGCCTGATTGGCTAAATTTAAAATGGGAGCATTGGATCTGTAGTTTCGATTGAGTTCAATGGTTCGACATTTTTTGAATTCTTTGGGAAAATCCAAAATATTGGCAATGACCGCTCCCCGCCAACCATAAATGCTCTGATCGTCATCCCCGACCACCGCAATGTTTTCCTGCTCCCCTAACATTTGTCGGATCCATTCCATTTGGATAAAATTGGTGTCCTGAAATTCATCCACCATTAAAAAATGCGCTCGCCGCTGAATTCGAGTGCGGGCTTCTTCATTTTCTCGCATCAACTGCAGAGGGAGTAACAAAAGACTTTCAAAATCCACCACATTCAAAAGTTTTAATTTTTTTTCATATTTTTCTTTTAAAACTTCCGCCATGTCTTCATATTCATCTTCCACTTTGGCGTAGGCTTGTTTGGATCTTTTGGCATTGATAATATTCAGTAATCGATCTGGATCAAAAGCAGCTTTAGCCCCAGATCTTGTTTCTTTTAAAATCTCTCGAACTAAACTAGAAGAGTCCGAGGAATCTAAAATTCCAAAGTGAGTGTCCAGTCCCGATTCCTTGGGAAAAGTTTTGAGAATCTGCAATCCAAAACCATGAAAGGTTCCCGTCCAAATCTGCCTGGCCTGTTCACCAATTTTTTTTCCAACTCGAGATTTGAGTTCACGGGCGGCTTTATTGGTGAAAGTGAGCACCGTCATATTTTGCGCCGGTACGACTTTTTCTGAAATCAATCGACCAGTGCGAGAAACAAGCACTGTGGTTTTTCCTGAGCCTGCACCGGCCAGGATAAGTAAGGGTCCATGATCATGTAAAACGGCCTGAATCTGTTCAGGATTCAAGCCGTCTGTCCAATAGGAATTTTTCAAATTATTTTTTACTGTCGATTGTGCATTAAAAACTTAACTTCATCTTCAAAAAGCACTTCAATTTTATCAGTCATCACTTCTTTTACAAAGCCACGACCGAACTTGGGATGCTTCACAACAGAGTTAAGTTCAAATTTCTTTTTGGTGTTGTATTCGACTTCAGGAGCTGATCCATGGTTCTGAAGGAATAGCTCCCATTGATCTTTGTGAGTATTTCGAGCTTTACGTTGCACGCCTTCTTTTTTAATGGCGGCTTTCTGTGAGGCGGTTTTTGGCGGTTTCCAGGTTTGAACTTTTCCACAAACTTCACACTTCATTTTGGCAGAATTGGGTGTGGGGTGATTCTGCACCATGTGGTAGCGGTCAGTGTTACATTTTTTGCAGAAAGTATAAAAACTTTTAGCGACGGCTGGAAGTGCACTCATTCTTAGTCCTCTTTCATTGTACTTTTCGGCTGGTAGACAGTGAGTTTATCAGAAAGTGATTTTTTTGCAATCTCATGGGCACTTAAATAAAATGGCCCACCGTCTCCTTCTATCAACTCCTGTAATTTCACCATGGAAGGTTCATTTTGAGGGTCAATTTCGTATTGAGTCTGACCAAAGTTTTCTAAAAAGGTCATATCCTCTTCTTTGGTAAAGAAGTGGGACCATAAATCCACATGCACGTCGGCCCTGTAAGTCACTGTTTGTCGGTGGGAATGAACTGGAGCATAGGCTCCAATGACCTCTAACCAGCCATAATGGGAATGAAGCTTCAACGCAGGACTGCCCCACTGAGTCATTCCTGAACATTGCTCCACATTGGCGTACCACAGACCAAAGGCTTTCGACATAAAACCCAAGCCATAGAGTTGATCTTCTTTTTTGAGAAGCGAGTTAACTGAACACAAGTTATGGGCCACCCACTCACCCTTGTGCATGGTTGGAATAATAATAAACAAGGAAAGTGGCACCCAGTCCATATCGTCTATTGAGTTAATAGCAGGGAGCAAATGAGTCTTTTCCAAGGGTGAGCCCGTGGCTTTTACCTTCATGGGATCCAGGGCTTCTCGCTGAGACGGAGTCAGAGCCTGGGGCCTGGCCGCAAAACCTGCCACAAAGCCGGGCATCACCGCACAATCATAAAAAACCCAGCGCGGCATGGCCATGTTGGACGGACCGAAAGCCCTCTCTTCGATGGCGTAAATTCGGTCAGCAAAATGGATTTCTTTGAGATCCAGGGGATCTTTTGTCACAGGCTCAAAGGGAAACCAATCACATTTGTGCCGGGCACCTGGGTTTTTGATGGCATTTTCAGGCCGGACAAAAACGTAGGGTCTAATATCTCCTGATTCCAGCCACGGCATTTTGAGTGAAAGCTCTTTGAAATTAATCATTTGCCGATGGGTCCAATCATATCTTCTGGCCGAACCGCTTTATCAAACTGCTCAGCTGTCATGAAACCCAACTTGATGGCCTCTTCTTTAAGAGTGGTCCCATTTTTATGAGCGGTTTTAGCGATTTGAGCTGATTTATCATAACCAATATGAGGATTGAGGGCTGTCACCAACATCAGTGAATTGTCCAAATGATTTTTAATAGCTTTTGTATTGGCTTCTATGCCCACCAAACAGTTGTCAGTAAAAGAATCCATGGCATCAGAAAGTAAACGAATAGAATTCAGCACATTAAAAACAATAACTGGTTTAAAAACATTCAACTCGAAATGACCATTCATTCCTCCCACGGACACGGCCACATCATTTCCAATGACTTGAGCACAAACCATGGTCATCGCTTCACTCTGCGTGGGGTTGACTTTACCAGGCATAATGCTAGATCCCGGTTCGTTTTCTGGCAGGTGCAATTCGCCAATACCGCAGCGAGGTCCACTTCCCAGTAGCCTGATGTCGTTGGCAATTTTCATCAAACTTACACTTAAGTTTTTAAGAGCACCACTGACTTCCACCAGAGCATCGTGGGTGGCGAGCGCGTCAAATTTATTTTCAGCACTCACAAAAGGAATTTGAGTTTCACCGGCAATAACAGCTGCTGCTTTAACGGGAAATTCTTTATGAGTGTTGAGACCCGTTCCGACGGCTGTTCCCCCCAGAGCTAATTCATGTAAATGAGGCAAAGTGTTTTTGATTCTTGTCAGAGAATGCTTCAATTGGGTGGCATATCCAGAGAATTCTTGCCCCAAAGTCAAAGGGGTTGCGTCCATCAAATGGGTGCGTCCAATTTTGACAATCGATGAAAACTCGTTTTGTTTTTTCACCATAGCTTGATACATTTTTTCCAGGCTGGGTAACAGCCGGTTGTGCACTTGCAAACCCACCGCGATGTGCATGGCTGTTGGGAATGTGTCGTTAGAACTTTGTCCTTTGTTCACATCATCATTGGGGTGAACTTCTTTACTGGGAAGCTTCAACCCTTGCATCAGCATGGCTCGGTTGGCGATCACTTCATTGGCATTCATATTGGTTTGAGTGCCGGAGCCTGTTTGCCACACCACCAAAGGAAATTCAGAGTCCCACTGGCCCGCAATCACTTCGTCACAGGCCTTGATAATAAATTCGGCTTTTTTCTTTTCTAAAAGGCCCAAATCCGCATTGGTTTTAGCACAAGCTTTTTTGAGAATCCCCAAGGCCTTAATCATTTCTCGAGGGAATTTATCACCCCCAATTTTAAAGTTTTCCCGAGATCTTTGAGTTTGAGCTCCCCACAGCGCCTGCGCTGGAACTTGGACTTCTCCCATGGTGTCTTTTTCAATTCTGTATTCCATCTGATTAACTCCTTAGTAAATAAAAAGTAATTTAGTCTAAAATTATTTATTTTTTCCTCGTGAAACCAAATGGGGACCCACCCCCGCCTGATCTGTTGGAAATAGAGTGAGTTCACTGATGTTGACTCGGTGAGGCCTTTCCACACACCACACCACAGAGTCCGCAATGTCCTGAGCCGTGAGAGGATCCATCCCCTCGTAAATTTTATCAGCCAGCTTTTGGCTGCCGGTTCGCACCACGCTGAATTCAGTCTCCACCATTCCTGGTTGAACATTGGTGACTTTGACTCCAGTATGCAACAGATCCTGACGCAAGCACTGGGAAAACAGTCGAACAAAAGCTTTTGAACCGCTGTAAACATTTCCACCGGGGTAGGCCCAAACTCCGGCCACAGAGCCTATGTTGACGATGTGGGATCCTGGCTTTTTTGCAAGATGGGGTAACACTTGATGGGTGACCCTAAGAAGACCCGTGATATTGGTCTCAATCATTTTCTCCCAGTCTGAAATTTTAGAGTTTTGAGCACTTTCAGTGCCTAAAGCGAGACCCGCATTGTTGATGATGACATCTAAATTTTGAGGTTTGTGTTTTTTAAAAAAATCTTCCACGGATTTTTTGTTAGTCACATCCATTTTTTCGATGACACATAGTTTGCCGTACTCAGCTTTTAAGGACTTTAAACGATCTAACCTTCTTCCCACGGCCCAAACCGTGTGACCTTTTTTTAAAAAAGACTCTGCAATCGCCCGACCAATTCCGCTGGTGGCCCCGGTAACAAGTATTGTTTTCATTTGAGTGATACTAACCCATGATGTGACAGGTACTTAAGTAAGTAACAATGCGTCACCCTGCCCAAGTTAAAATCCTTATGTTACAAATCTTAATATGTCTGAAAATTCCGATGAAATTTCCCTTTATGATCAAATTGGCGGCGCTCCCACTCTCAAAAAATTAGTGGATGCCTTTTATCACACCATGGACATTGCGCCCGAGGCCAAAGAGATTCGAGACATGCACGCGGCTGATCTCAGCGAGGCCAATCAAAAGCTTTTTGAATTCTTAAGTGGTTGGATGGGGGGGCCTTCATTGTACATCGAAAAACACGGCCACCCCCGACTGCGAGCCCGACATTTACCTTTTAAAATTGGCATGAAAGAGCGGGATCAGTGGCTCTTTTGTTTTCACCAAGCTCTTATTCAGAGCGGAATTCAGGACCCCGCTCGTAAAATTTTGTGGCTATCCATTGGTCGACTGGCCGATCATATGCGCAATCAAAATGAGCCCACCACAACAGGCTAATTCATTTCCAGTTATAAAATTCTGACTTTAGCTACGAGTTCCATGGAGCATTGAATTTGCTCTCGAGAATCAGGCAAAGCTGAAGCTGATGAAACACAAACATGAAAATTTTCTTTTGGCCCCGCAATTCCATAACGTCGACGACGTTCAATGGAGTGAGTTGCAGGAGTGGGCCCCGCCACAATTCGACAAGATCGACCGTAGGCATTGCGACATCCATTTAAAGCTGTTTGCACGGCTGAATTTTGTGCATTCACCTTACAGTTCACTTCATCTGTTTTATATTCATCGATTTTATAGTGTCCATGCACGGCCTCAATTCTCGAGGGCGCTCTGGAAATTCTCACATCTGCCACTTCACAGGATTTAAAATACACGGTCTGCCTTACACATTGCTCAAGGGCCCGTCCTTGTTGATCCATGACTGATCTTCGTGCACGTTCCAAACAATCTCTGTCATCAACACCTAAAGCTGAGGCTTGGACCCGCCCCTCAGCACGGATGTCTTGGCGAACTTTATCCAATGTGGCTCTTTCCACTTCCAATTGTAATCTGGAAATTTCCTGGGGCGAACAACTGGGAGCTGGTGCTGGTGGATTTTGAGCATAGCCAAGAACCCCCAAATTCAGCGATGAGAAAACAACTATAAAAGTAATACTTTGAGTGAATGACATTAAGCCCCCTTTTTTTGTCCTAAGACGGTATTGCCCACAATCAATTCAATTCTGAGACCAATTCATTCAGGGCCATTTTGGCCCTTGACTCGGAATCCAGGTACCACCAAAACAGGATCTATGACTCAAACCACTCAAAAAAAATTTTGGCTGATGAAATCAGAACCTGATGTCTATTCCTTTGATGCTCTTAAAAAAGATAAAAGCACTTGGTGGACGGGGGTGAGAAACTATCAAGCGCGCAACTTTATGATGAAGGACATGCAGGTCGGAGACCTTGTGCTTTTTTATCACTCCAACGCTGAACCCCCTGGAGTAGCAGGGCTGGCACAAATTACAAAATTAGCAGAGCCTGATTCATTGCAATTTGATAAAAAATCTGAGTACTTTGATGCCAAAGCCAGTCGTGAAAAGCCCATATGGTATTGCACTCAAGTGGGTTTTCAGAAGTCCTTCAAAAAATTTGTGAGCCTACAAAACCTAAGAGACAATCCCTCACTTAAAGATATGCTGGTTTTGCAAAAAGGCTCTCGTTTGAGTGTGCAACCGGTGAGTCCTCAACATTTTGAAATTGTCTGCCAAATGGGGGGCCTTTGATTTTAAAACTGGCTCCCATGGAAGGCGTCATGGACTGGGTGTTTCGAGATCTGATCACCCAAATTGGGGGCGTGGACCAAGTCACCACAGAATTTATTCGTGTGACGAAAAATCTCCACCCTAACAAAGTATTTTTTAGATACGCCCCTGAACTCCATATGGGATCTCAAACTCGAGCTGGCACTCCTTTATTTATTCAACTTCTGGGGGGTGAACCAGAACCCATGGCAGCTAACGCCCATCGAGCCGCTGAATTGGGAGCGAAGGGCATTGATCTTAATTTTGGTTGCCCAGCCAAAACAGTGAATCGTCACGATGGTGGTGCCAGTCTTTTAAGATATCCCGATCGTTTGCACAAAATTGCAAAGGCTGTTCGATCGGCAGTTCCTCAACATATACCCGTCACAGCAAAAATGCGGCTGGGATTTGAAGACACTCTTTTATGTTTAGAAAATGCTCGTGCCCTCTCAGAAGCAGGTGCGCAAGGTCTAACAGTTCACTGTCGAACAAAAAAACAAGGTTATGCACCTCCTGCTCATTGGGAATGGCTTCCACTCCTACAAGAAGCTGTGCCAATGACACCTATCACGGCCAATGGTGATATTCGAGATTTTCAAAGCTTAAAAAAATGTCAGGAAATTTCAGGGCTTCAGAATTTTATGATTGGCCGCCAAGCCTTAAAAAATCCCCATGTTTTTAATCAAATTCGCAAGCCTGAAATAAAAACCTTGGCTTGGCCAGAAAAACAAATTTTAATTTGGGGCTTTTATACAGCCAGCAAAGAAAAAATAAATTCTCACTACGCTTTAGCTCGCACAAAACAGTTTTTGAGAAACCTTTCTTTTGAGTGTGAAAACTCTAAAAATGTCTTTGACCAAACTAAAATCTTAATGAAACCTCAAATCTTTGAACCTGCACTTGAAAGGGCCCTTTATGGCAAAAATTGAACTTCATAAAAAAGATCCCTGCCCGTTTTGCGATCGAGCTGTTAATCTTCTGCGCTCGAAAGGTGTTGAATTCGAAATCATTGATTACACGGAACGAATGCAAGATTTACCTAGCGTAAAAGAAAAGTACGGCTGGAAAACTGTCCCTATCATTATTATCAATGGCCAAGTGATTGGCGGCTATACAGATCTCAAAGAACTCGATGAAAATGGCGAATTGGATAAACTTTTGAAATAAAATTAATTATTGCCGAAGTTCTGTCCAACCTGTCATTTCTTGAGGTTGCTTAAAAAAATCAAGGGACATGGATTGCAATTCAGTCAGATTTTTGGCTTTTGTGGAAATAGAAACCAAAGTGTGGCCAAACAAAAGCCAAACACTGGTTGTGCGAATATAAAATCTCAACTTCCTAAGGGCCAGATCCTCAGAAAAAGCTTCCCCTGAAAACTGAATCAGTTTTTGCAAAGCTCGACCGTATTCAGCGCCCTCTTCAACTGATGACCGGGGAGCTTCTCGATGCCTTAACTCATCAGGCATTTCTAAAGCTTGATCTTCCGCCAATTGCCAAAGCATCCAGGGT
>JBKDFX010000060.1:0-9904 GCA_046336825.1 Bdellovibrionales bacterium
GCTTGTTGCCAATGAAGGGATTCATCAAAAAGAAAAAACGCCAATATAATGCCCATGATAGGTTCTGTTGTACTCAGAAGAGAAGCTTCCCATCCTTTAATTTTTTGTAGTCCGGACTGAAATAGCACCATGGCAAAAACAGAACAAACCAAAGCTAAACCAAATATGGACAGCCAGGCCCAATGGATGACATTTAAAGTTCTCTCTAAGCTTTGAAAGCTCTTAATAAATAAAACAAGCCCTGCAAAGAATTGAATGAAAAATACAGCAGTTAAGGAGTTGATGTTTTGTAACCAACTTCGGCTTAAGATTATATAGGCAGCATAAGTGAGCGCTGATAAAACTCCAAAGAAAACACCCAAGACCCCCACCTTTTTAAAATCTAAACCAATCAACAAAACAAGCCCTAAAAATGCCAAGGGAAAAACAAAGGCCTGTCGGGCAAGCAAGCGTTCTTTTAAAAAAATCCAACCCGCAAGAACCACCCAAAACGGGAAGGTATAAAGAAGCAGAACTGCTAAAGTTATGGAAAGACTTTTAATCGCATAAAAATAAAAACTGGCAAATACGGCATAGCCAAAAGTTCCCAGCAAACCACAGTACAACAGAAGTTTTGGTGAAACCTTAAAAGCTGAGGGCCCTTTTTGAAAAACCAGAAATAAGCCGAGCAAGACTGAGGCGAGTAAAAAACGATGCGCAAGTAGCTCTTCAGGCTGAACACCAGAGGCAAAGGCCCAGCGTCCAAAAACGCCTAAAAATCCAAAACAAACACCCGACATTAAAACTTGAGCAATTCCGATTTGTCGGCTTGAAAGACAATCTTTCACAGCTCGGCGCTGATCGGCCGAGCCGAAAGAAAGGATTCTATTTTAAGATTTATAAAATCAGGAAAATCAAGTTGGGTGCAGTGCGAACCATAAGGCACCTCTATGTATTCAGCATGGGGCAATTTTTCTTTGAATTCATATTGAAAGCTTTTAGGCGTGATATTGTCGTTTTGACCCGCCACGATCAGAGTGGGTTGTTGAATTGTTGGCAAAATGCTTGAACCATCAAAGGCCATGAGTTGTTCAAAAAGAGGTATAAAAACCTCAAGATCTAACTGCCCAACTCCACGTACATAAATTTCAATGTCTTTGAACTCAGTCAGCCTTAAATTAAAACCACCAGCAATGGCAGCAGCATTCATGGCAATAGGGTTGTCAACTAGGGTTTTCCAAAGTGAGTTCCAAAAAAGGGGACTTTTTTGGAACTGGTTTTTTACAAAATAAAAAAAGGGCTCAACCACATTGAGCCCAAACATATTTTTTATGGGATTTTTCTGAAAGCCATTAATAAAAACAAAGCGGTCAAAGGCATTTGAATTCTGTTCATGGGCAGCCAATAAAACAGGAGCACCAAAGCTATGGCCAAGGGCAGTTACCTTTTTTGCATTTGTTTTTTCTAATAAAGTCAGAAGATCGTGTGCCAATGTTTCCATGGTTAAATTATCAAAACGATCAAGTGGACCACTTTTATGATGTCCCCTTAGATCATAGGTGATGACTCGGTATTTTTTTGCAAAGTGATCAACTTGATAATGCCAGTGATTCATCAGGCAGGCGATGCCATAGATAAAAACAAGAGTTTCCTCTCCCTCACCTCGAGATTCATAGTAAATAGGAGTTCCATCAAAGCTCTTAACAAAGCCAGTTTCTTTTTTTATTTCCACTACTCAACCAATCTCAAAATGTAATGACTCACGCCAAGTTCAATTTCATCACCATCGCGAATTTCCCACTGTCCACCAAGAGTAATTTTAGTTTTATTTATAAACATCTCGTTGGATTTATTAACTAAAACCGGACCGTATTCGCCCTGGCTAATTTCAAACGCCACATCGGAGGCATTTCTCTCTAAAATTTCAATATCATCACAAACGGGCCCCAAAAGCCGAGGTCCAAAACCCAAGTACCATGAGTCTTCAGCATTGGGGCCTTGGGTGCAATCAACTCTTACGGCAGGGTTTAAGGGCTTCGCTTCATTTCTGACGTTGTGGTTTTTTTCAAGCAGGTCAAATATGAGTTCTTTCCAACTTTTTTCAGGTTTGAGGGTTTCTAAATCGCTTTCTCTGGCGCTAAAAACCTCAAAGACACTTTGCCCGACCTGAAAAATGACCCCCTCATTCAAGTCCACTTTGGGCATTTGAAGACCATTAACAAGAAACTGATTTTGGGACCCCGCGTCTTCAAGCATAAATCGACCGTCTCCTCGTCCAATTATTCGGCCGTGAAGTGAGGAAACCATGGGGTCGTCTTCAAGCAGAATGTCTCCAGCCTTGCGGCCAATGGTCATTCCAGCCTTTAAGACAAAATATCGATCTTTGTAGGGACCCTCGAGCCCCTTGAGCAACATTACCATCACTATAAAGCTTACAGATGAGTTGGATTCGGGCCAAGTCCTGAAGACGAGGCTTGCCTCGATTGGGCTCGCGTGATAACCCCTAACAATCGAAAATCCTTGCTCTTTCCATGGGGGAGAGGGCTTTAACCGAAGGGATCCTAATGGCAGACGCCAAAAAACGCTTCTATGAAGCCGTGATCGTCGTACATCCCGACGCCACATCAGAACAACAAAAAGATTTGTTTAAGAAAAACAAAGCCACCATTGAATCATTCAAAGGTTCTGTTTTCCAACTCGACACTTGGGGCAAGAGAACTCTTGCAACTCCAATTGGGAAAAACAGAAAAGCTGTTTTCTTTCACACGCTTTTTGAAGCTACAGGTGACTCAGTCATGGAACTTGAGCGCACTATGCGCATCAACGATAAAGTTCTTCGCTTTGTTCACACTCGCTTAGACGAGCGCACGCCCCTGGCAAAACACTATGAGAACTTCAAAAAAGGTCTCGCAGAAACTGCTAACCGTGAACGCGAAAGAGAAGCAAAAGCTCAATTGCGTAAAGCCGCCATGGCCGCAGCTCGCGCCGAACGATCTGACAGACCAGAATAAATATAAGGCAACTAAAACTTGAAAAAAATTAGGGGTTCTTTCTTTGTGTTATCGTTTTTGGGAGTCTTGCTCTCATCTTTGACGCTATTTTTTGGCGCCCCTTTTCTTCGAGTTCTTTGGTCACGCTTTGGCTCACTACCATACTGGCTTGCAGGCTTTGCTTTTCTTCCTGTCTTTATTTTTATGGGTGGAAGCTGGGCAGGAGCAGTTTGGATTTTGGTGGGCGTATTCTCCGAATTAGAGTCTCGGGGAATTCGTTGGATTTGGAGTGGTCTTACAAGTCTCTCTGTGAGTTCTGGAGTATTAGCGGGGGGAGCTTTTTATTGGCTTTCAACGCAAAAACTAACCACACTCACATCAATTGCGGAAGAGATTCATAAACTGCTAAAAAATTCACAATTCTGGCAACTCCCAACAATTGATCAAATGGTAAATCTGCTTCAGGTTCTACCGGGTCTTGTTGTGGCAGGATTAATTTTAACTTTGGCACACGCACTTATTTTTGAAAAAGTCGTTTATCAATTTCTGGCAGCTCCCAGAGAAAGATTTGCAGGCCAAGTTAGACTCTTAGAATTCAAGCTACCGGATATATTTGTTTGGATAGCGATGGTGTCTTTTTTAGGTTCATTTTTAACATGGCCAGGAAAACCCGTAGCTGAGAATTTATTTATTATCTGTGTGGCTTTATTTCTACTTCAAGGTGTAGCGATCTTGGAGTGTTTTTTCAACGCGATACGGGCCCATTGGTTTGTTCGCGCGCTCGGATATTTTTTGTTTGTATTTCAACTATTTGTCGCACTTGCGTTCATAGGTTTCATCGACTTCTGGATGGACTTCAGAGATCGATTCCGCAAAATGAAATCCAATACGCAAACGACAGGAATGTGAGGCATTATGAAAGTCATTCTTACTCAAGATGTTAAAGAAGTAGGAAAAGTTGGCGATCTCGTTACTGTTTCTGAAGGTTTTGCTCGTAATTTTCTTTTTCCACGCAAGTTGGCTGCTGAGGCAACTGAGAAAAAAGTAAAAGAGTACAACCATCTTAAGCAAATGGCAGAAGCTAAAAAGAAAAAGGCATTGGCTGAAAGAAAGCAGATGCTTGATAAAATGAGCGGTATCACTTTGAAGTTTAAAATGGCAGCTGGTGAAACGGATAAACTCTTTGGAACCGTAACCACAACTGAAATTTCAAAAGAATTGCAAAAAGCAGGTTTTTCAGTTGATCGTCGCGATATTCACTTGCTTGAGCCTATCAAGCTTTTGGGTCAGCACAAAGCGACTGTAAAATACGGTGAAGGCTTAGAAACCTCAATCACTGTTGCAGTTGAGCGCGCTTAGTAATTAAAAATTGAACGCATTAATTTATATCCCCGAGCAGGCTTAAATCTCTCGGGGATTTTTTTTATTTATAACTATTGAGGAAAAGAGCTTTCTTGTTCCACTTCCTCTAGAATTAAATGATTGAGCAAGCTTGAAACAATTGTGCGTAAATTATCTAAAGTCAGCTCCTCAGCATTCAAATTATGCTCACTCAGCAACTTTTGTAACTGTGTGTGCTTAATGCCCTCGGGCAAATCTAGAGATGAATACAACAACTCATACAGAGTTAAACCAGTCATTTTCCGCCTCCATGCAGAAGTCTCTCTTTAAAGACAACATCATCAGATCAAGCGGTGAATGGGTTCGCAAATAGATCTACTTTTAGAAACTATTTTTAGACAGAGGTCCTAGGAAATATGAGCAATCTTTTAAATGTTAGCGCCGGGGGCGAAATTCTTAGGTTTACCCTGGTTAATATAGCTAGGGGGCGCCTGTGGTGGAGGCAGCGGACTAACAGGGGCTGATTCTGCGTCACGGAACCTTTGAAACTGACCCTCAAAGTGGAGCTGAACATCACCCGTTTCACCATTACGCTGTTTTCCAACGATAACGATGGACTTGCCCTTTTTTTCTGGGTCTTCCTTATCGTAGTACTCTTCACGGAATAACAACATAATGATATCTGCATCTTGTTCAATTGAGCCTGATTCGCGCAAATCGCTTAGCATGGGACGACGATCAGTACGGCCTTCAACAGCTCGGTTAAGCTGCGCCAGTGCAATGACGGGGATATGGAGCTCTTTAGCAATGGACTTAAGTTGACGTGAAATTTCAGAGACTTCTACGGCGCGGCTTTCCCGCTGTTGCTTCAATTGCATGAACTGCAAATAATCGATAACGATCATATCGAGCTCACCCTTAGACTTTAACCGACGAGCACGAGCACGTACTTCGTGTGGGCTAATACCAGCAGTGTCATCGACATAGAGTTTGCTCTCAGAAATAGCTCCGGCAGCGGCAATCAGACGAGGCCAATCAGCATCTTGCAATCGACCATTTCTGAGGGATCCCATGTGGACTCGGGCCTCGGAAGACAAAAGACGAACCATGACATCTTCTTTGCTCATCTCGAGCGAAAAAAAAGCCACAGATTTTTTAGCTTTCATGGCAGCATGAGCGGCTAAGTTAATACTAAAAGCAGACTTACCCATGGATGGACGAGCTGCGATGACAACCAGTTGGCCTGGATGAAATCCAGAGGTCATTCGATCCAGCTGGGTGAATCCAGTGGGAATTCCTGTGATTTCCTCTTTGCGCTGGTAAAGAGACTCAATTTTTTTAATTGAATCCTTAACAATTTGCATGGAGTCCGTGAGACCATCGTGCTGATTAGTATCTGAAACTTTGAGAATTTCACCTTCAGCCATGTCGACCAAAGTTTGCACATCTTCTCCGCCCTCGTAAGCGCGATCGATAATTTTCGTGCTTGTTGAGATCAACTTTCTGAGCAGGGCCTTTTCTTTAATGATTTGTGCGTATGTTGTGATGTTGGCTGATGAAATTGTTTTTTCAAGGAGTTGGGCTAAGTAAACATAGCCACCAGCCGCATCAAATTCATTTCGGCTCTGAAGCTGATCCGTCACGGTCACCAAATCAACAGGCTTACCTTTGGTTTGAAGATCGCGAATGGCAGAAAAAATTTTTTGATGGGCAGGACTGTAAAAATCAGAAGCGTCAATTTTATCAGCAATAAGGTCGAATGAATCCTGAGACAGCATGAGGCCGCCCAGAACAGACTGCTCAGCTTCAGTGTTTTGTGGCGGAATACGAACTCCGCTAGGTTGGGAAACGCCCTGCCCTGCCACCACAGACCCCTCTTCGTGTGCAAGTTAAAGTAATAAAAAAACTTTGCAGGACTAATCTAGATGAAAAAGCCATGAACCTGCTGATGCAATACGATTAAAACTAAATCGATTTTTTTACTTTAATTTTATAGATGTCAATTTTCTTCTTAAGAGTATTGCGATTAATACCAAGCATCTGAGCGGTTTTAACTTGGTTACCATTGAAGGATCGCAAAGCCAGCTCCAGGAGTGGACGCTCGACCTGTTCCATCACGATATCGTAGAGTCCGTTCAGCTCAACATCAGCTTCTTTCTGCTGAGTGAAAAGAACTTCAAGTTTACTCTTAACCAACTTTTCCAGGCTCACAGCTTGGAGGTTGGCAACAAAAAGATGATCAGAACTATTCAAATTTGGTGTCATTAATTACTATACTCCGCGTGTGTCGGGAGACCAAATATACTTGTGCAGCTGAATTTGCAACCGTGCATTTGATTTTTTCTCCAAAATTTTTTCTGCCAACCAGGTTTCGCTCACTTGGCCGAATGATGGACTGTATAAAACTTCAAATTTTAGAAATAAATCATGTTGACGACAAAAATTTTCTGACCATTCAAGATCTTTTTCTGAACAAATCACAAACTTGAATTCAGTTGTTGATTTTGCAAATTGTAAATTACTTTGAAGAAAAGAATCGGGTTCCCCACTGTCGGGAGTTTTTACGTCCAGAATGATTTTCACTCGAGAATCCACGTTCTCTATGGATTTTGAGCCGCTTGTTTCCAGAGAAACCAAATAATCCAAGTCACAAAGTTGTTTCATAAAGGGAAGCGATTCTTTTTGAAGGAGGGGTTCACCACCAGTGATGCAAACAAAACGAGTTCCATGAGAAGCAATTTCTTCAAGTAGTTGTTCTTGCGAACGAAAATCGCCTTCATAATACGAGTATTTTGTATCGCAGTAAGTGCAGCGCAAATTACAGCCCGTGGTTCTCACAAAAACTGTGGGATGGCCGACGTAGGAGGTTTCCCCTTGGATACTGTAGAAAATCTCATTTATTTTTAGCATATCAGGACTCTGGTCTTGCCGAGGCTCGCGACTGAAGTCAAGGGCCAGACAGAGAAACTACCCCGGACCGCCTCAACCAAGTAAGTTATTTAAATGAGTCAGATATTTAAAAAGTTCAAAACGGATATTTTAGCTATTTCACTTCTTGCTGTGGGAGTGTTTCTAGCGCTCGCTTTGGTGAGCTACCAGCCGACAGACCCCTCATTTAATTCATTAGGGAAAACACTAGCAGCTAAAAACTTTTGTGGTGTGTTTGGTTCATTTTTAGCAGACCTGATGTATCAGTTCTTCGGCATTGCGGCTTGGCTTTTTGTTCTCGCCTTTATCAGCATGTCGGTTCGCATATTTCGTGGCGAAAATGTGAATTTTAAAAATGTAAGAACTCTGTGGGGAGTTCTTCTCGTGGTGACAACCACAAGTTTATTGTCTCTTTATTGGTCTGAAGTTAAATTTTTTGATCAGCAAATTCATATAGGCGGCCTCCTTGGCCTAGGTGTTTCTTTTGCTTTGACCAAAGCTTTTAATTTCGTAGGTGTTCAAGTTGTTCTATGGGCGCTTTTTGGGATTCTGATCGTTTTTTACTCTGAAAAAAATGTGAATGAGATAGCAGACCTTTTTTACGCAGGGGTGCGAACGACCCTCGCAGCTTTGAAAAAAGGCTTTGTGAAAAAGCCAGGAGTTGTAGTTCAAAAAAGAGATCATCAAAGAACGAGTGGAGAGCTTCAGCTGAAGCTCTTTGCAAGTTCGCCAGAGGATTTATCTAAAGAAAAAACAGACAGAGAAAAGACAGAAAAAGAGAGATCAGAGATAGATCATTCTGATGAGGACGAAGAAAAAACAAGCCACGATGATTTTCAAATCACCACCGTTAAAAGAAAAGTCACACTGAAGGCAAAGCCTCCACGCAGAATTGAAAGTTGGAACATGCCTCGAATCACTCTTCTTGAAGACCCACCCGCCACTCGAGTTCGAATTGACGAAAGAGAGATCAAGCGTAAAGCAGAATTGATGGTGGATAAATTGAAGCGTTTCGGAATAGAAGGAAGCGTAACGGATGCAAAGCCAGGCCCCTTGGTTACACTTTATGAGTTTAAACCCAACGATGATGTTAAAATTAGTAAAATTGGTGAGCTCGAAGAAGATTTGTCATTAGCCCTGAGCGCGGATTCCATTCGTTACGTGGGACAAATTCCTGGTCGTGATGTGATAGGAATTGAAACCTCAAATGCCAAGCGTGAAACTGTTTATTATAAAGATCTGGTCGCCGAGGAAGACTTTTGGCGTGATGATGTGACTTTGCCCATGGCTCTTGGAAGACAGGTCAATGGTGAATCTAAAATTGTGGATTTACGTAAGATGCCGCATCTTCTTATCGCAGGAACAACGGGATCTGGAAAATCAGTCTTTGTCGGATCCATCATCACAGGGCTTCTTTTTCGGCACTCACCTAAAACGCTAAAGCTAGTTTTAATCGATCCCAAAATGGTGGATTTGGCAGCTTTTTCAAAAGTTCCTCACATGGCACTTCCCCACATAACAGACTCAAGAAAGGCCGTGGGTGCCCTCAAATGGGCTGTGAAAGAAATGGAAAAGCGATATCGATCACTTTCAAAATTTGGCGTCGAGAAAATTGAGAAATTTAATGAAAAGATTTTGACTCTTACAGCTGAAGAAATTCTTGAACACGAAAAAATAAATCAAGAGTTGGATGCCGAGGCCAGAACAAGAAATGAAACTTACCATTATCAAACACTACCTTTCATCGTCATTATCGTGGATGAACTTGCAGACTTAATGGTGGTGGCCAAGCAAGATGTTGAGCAGCCTATTCAAAGGCTAACTCAGATGGCGAGAGCTTGTGGAATGCACCTCATTATTGCAACACAATCTCCACGAAAAGATGTTGTAACGGGACTCATAAAAACAAATATTCCAGGTCGAATAGCTTTGAAAGTGGCCTCAAAAACGGATTCTCGGATTATTCTAGATGCTGCGGGAGCTGAGAGACTTTTACCCAATGGGGATATGTTGTTCTTGGCCCCAGGTGTTAATACACCCATGCGTCATCATGGCCCCTATCTAAAAGATGCTGAAACTCAAAGTGTCGTGAAATTTTGGTCAGAGCAAGGTGAGCCTGACTATGACCCCATGGGACTGCGCATTCTCGAAGGCAATGAGACGAATCCAGAAAATGGAGCCACCGGTGGAGATTCTTTTGAAGATGAAGAACAAGATCAAATGTACGATCAAATTCTCTCGTGGACTTCGGCTCAGAAAGAAGTCAGTGCTTCACTTTTACAGAGAAAGTTTCGACTTGGATATCCTCGGGCGGCGCGGATTATAGAGATTTTTGAAAGCCAAGGAGTTGTGGGCCCTGCTAATGGTAGCAAACCGCGCCAGGTTCTTGTGAATAACTTGCGAGAAATCTAGAATGCCTCTATCCTCACTATCAAAAGTGAGATGGGGCAACCCGGTATGATATGGCAAAAACTAGTAATTTATTTTCTCGCATTTTGGGTCGTTTGCAGCTGCGGAGTGAAGGGGAAGCCCCTGCCGCCGCTGAAGAAAACAGAATCAACCCAACACCTAAAGCCGTAATTGAAACAAAGAAAGAAGAAGTCGATTCGTTTTCGCTATACTCTGGATCAGGAAACCTGTTTGCCATCAAAATGATAGCAGATGAA
>JBKDFX010000061.1:0-6530 GCA_046336825.1 Bdellovibrionales bacterium
GGGCTCAATTGTAAGCAGGTGGGCAGGTCCTCTATTTTTTTTGTCTGGTGAGAATACAAACCCAAAAGATTGTGGTCTTTTACAAAATCCAAGCGGCTTCTGAGACCACTTTCTCCAAAACTTTTGAATTCAATTTGATCCCTTGGGAAATCTAAAAAGACACTGGCTAACTTATTCAGTTTGGATTGTTTTTGATGATCATAAGTCTGTCCCCAAAGAGAACATCCCGAACAAAAGTGAGCCCATTTGCATTGCATAGGTCCAACACAATTCATTGATTTTTATTTAAAAACAAGTTCAAAACTAAAGCTGCTTTTTTAGAAGGAACTTTCATGAGGGTAATAAGCTTACTTATTTTTTTATTGTTTTTCACATTCAGTCACTCAACTTTGTCAGCTCCATCAGGGCGTTGGGTTCCTGTGCGGGCAGAACAACTGGAATTTAATTATATCACCAATGAAGGTCCCATTTATTTGGACTGTGTTCATAAACTGTTACCCATCGAGCCTGATTTTTATCAAGTGATCTGCAGCAATGGGGTTTTAACAAAAAGATTTGAGGCTAAATTTCGAGTCAGGCAACTGGCGGGATCACCAAGACCAGCCTACGAATTGATTCTCTGGGTGACAGATCGCAATTTTTCTCAACGCTTGGATTACAATTCCACTGTTTGGATACGCTTGGCAGAGGGGCAATTGATCGACGTGGTTATGCACACCGACGTGGAAAATACCTACGCCGCCCTTGAAGTCCGCTACCGCGCTGAATAATGCGTGGCAAAAACAGGTGTGAGCCTGGGGAATGGTGGTAGAGTTTTTCCACTATGAAAAAACTAATTTTATTATCTTTGTTCATCACTTCTGCGGCTTTAGCTCAATTTATTCAAAATGTTCGTCAGCTCACTTTTGTTGGCCCCCGAGCCGGTGAAGGTTACTTTTCGGCTGATGGCAAAAAAATGATCTTTCAAAGCGAACGCAGTGAAGGCAACCCCTTTTATCAGATGTTTGTTTTAGATCTGGAAAAGGGTAAAACCACTCGTTTAAGCCCAGGATATGGACAAACCACCTGTGGTTGGATCCACCCCAAACAAAATAAAGCCCTGTGGTCGAGCACCCATTTGGACCCCAAATGGAAAGAAGTGGAAGAAAAAGAAAAAACAGAAAGAAAAAGCCCTGTTAAAAAAAGATACTCTTGGGCCTTTGATTCTCAATACGAAATTTTTGAATCCGACCTGCAAGGTAAAAACCTCAAGCGTTTAACTAAGACTTTGGGCTATGATGCTGAAGGCAGTTATAGCCCTGATGGTAAGTGGATTGCTTTTGCCAGTAACAGAACAGGTTATGACGGCACATTAGTGGCAGACGAAAAAGCTTTATTTGAAAAAGATCCCAGCTCCCAGATGGAAATTTACATCATGAAAGCCGATGGCACCCAAGTGCGCAGACTCACTCGAAGTCTGGGTTACGATGGAGGGCCTTTTTTTAGTGCTGATGGATCCAAAATCACTTGGCGTAGATTCAGCCCTGAAGGCTCCACGGCTGAAATTTGGACCATGAATGTGGACGGCAGTGAACAAAGACAAATCACTCGCTTGAATAAGATGTCCTGGGCGCCGTTTTTTCACCCCTCAGGGGACTACATTATTTTCAACTCCAACATTGAAGGTCATTCTAATTTCGAACTCTACATTGTGGATGCCAAGGGCACGAAAGAACCTCAGCGAGTGACCAATACCGATGGTTTTGATGGTTTGGCCACTTTCACTCCGGACGGAACACAAATCTCTTGGACAAAGCGTGGCATCAACGGCGACAGTCAAATTTTTATCGGTGACTGGAATGACCTTCAAGCCAGACAAATATTAGGCTTAGAAAATCGTGCACAACCGAACTTAAGCTTTAGTCCGCAAATCCGTGAAAAAGATTTAAAAGCCATAGTTGAATTTTTGAGTTCTGCAGATATGAAGGGCCGCAGAACAGGCTCTGGCGAAGAAAAAATTTATACTGCCCAAATTGCTCAGCTGTTTAAATCCTGGGGATTGCAACCGGCTCCAGGTCAGACGGATTACTTTCATGAATTTGATTTTATTAGTGGAATTCGTTTTGGGCAGAACAACTCACTTTCAGTCGAAGGTTTGAACGTCAAACAAAGCCAAATCAATCAGTTGAGCCAAACCTTTGAACCCCTTTCCATGTCGAAAAATGGATTAGCTCCCATGGCGGAAGTGGTTTTTGCTGGATACGGTTTGAAAACTCCTGTGACTGAAAAAGGAGCCGCTTATGATTCCTATGAAGGCCTGGATGTGAAGGGAAAATGGGTCCTCATTTTTCAAGATGTACCTCAGGATGTAAGCCCCGAACTTCGTCAGCATTACAACCAATTTGGTCGAACAGAATTCAAAGCGACAGTGGCCAAATCAGAAGGGGCCTTAGGCCTCATTTTGGTGGCCGGTCCTAGAACCCAAATGACAGAAACCTGGGGAGTCCCCAAGCTTGAGGGCAGTCCTTTGGACAGTGGACTGACGGTGATTAAAATCAGCCGGGATTTTGCTAAATTGATTTTTCAAAAAGCAGGTCTCAACGCCGACAGTCTCCAAAAAAGACTGGATGCCGGAGAAAAAGTAACGGGGAGTGAAATCAAAGGTTTAAAACTTCAAGTTCAAGTGGACTTGATAGTTGATAAGGGCATTGGGCGAAACGTGGTGGGTTACTTGCCAGCCAATTCTAAATCAAAAAGTCCTGCTCTAATTTTGGGTGCCCACGGCGATCATTTGGGTTTAGGAGATCAAGGTTCATCTCTAGCGAAAGGCGATGAAAAAGGTCAAATCCACTACGGAGCTGACGACAATGCTTCAGGAGTGTCATCAGTTCTCGAGCTCGCCCATTATTTTTCTAAAGCTCCAACTCCTATGAAAGTGAAACAGGATTTGTTTTTTGCCATTTGGTCGGGTGAGGAAATGGGACTTCTGGGATCCAAAGCTTGGATTCAAGATTGGAAAAAAACTCAAGGTGATTTGAACAAAACTTTCACGGCTCAAATCAATTTGGACATGGTGGGACGGTTGAAAGAAAAGCTCATCGTTCAAGGTGTGGGTTCCAGTCCTGTTTGGGCCCCCATGTTGGAAGAACTTTCCATTCGTACAGGTTTACCTGTGGCCGCCATTGATGATCCCTACGTGCCCACAGATTCCATGGCTTTTTACATCGAAAAGATCCCCACACTCAGTTTATTCACAGGGGCCCACGCCGAGTACCACACTCCGCGCGATCAGGCTCAGTTGATCCAGTACCCGGGACTTATGAGAGTGACTGAGTTTACTAAACAATTGACTCAGGATCTTTCTTGGACAAAATCCAAAATCAGCTATTTGGACATTCCTCAAAGTAAGCGGGCCGGTGGCAGTGCCAGTCGCAGTTTCCGAATTTTCCTAGGAACCATTCCTGATTACTCTCAAGAAGGCGTCAGGGGAGTTCGAGTGTCTGGAGTTTCTAAGGACTCTCCCGCTGAAAAAAGTGGTCTCAAAAGTGAAGACATCATCGTTCAATTGGGATCTCAAAAAATTGAAAATCTTTATGACTACACCTACGCTTTGCAGGCCTTAAAACCTGGTGCGGAGATTCCACTTAAGGTGATGCGATCAGGACAACTCCAAGAGCTTAAAATAGTTCCCCTATTGAAAGAATGATTGAGTTAAAAGACTAATTTAATTAGGGTTTTCGATTAATTTGAGTTTAATTTCAGAGGAAACATCAGGAGCTGTTATCAAGGCCAATTCCAGCTGCTCCTGATCCTCTGAACTGAAATTCTGAGGATTCTCCATTAAGCTTTGATAGTCTTGGGTGATTTCCATTCCCATGGCGTGGTTGGGAAATCCCTCTTTGGAAATAAGTGCTCAAGGGTGATTTCTTTGAGCTTCTAAATGAAATCCATTACAAGAAATTCTAGCCAGTTGAGCCAGGGTTTCCCGGTCGCGAATCTGAGCCTCACCTGACGAGTAATCAAATATTTTTGAATTCATAACTCGGCAAGATTGGTTTTTTGCATTCTTAATGGTTGAAAAGGCCTCAGGGCGTTGAGAAGGAGAGCCCCCAAGATGAAACCCACTGTCGACAAAAGGCCACTGGCTTCGAACTATTTCAACTCCCCCACGATTTGAGGCCTCGACCTTTTTTGAAACCATAATATCAGCGTTCGAGATGGACTTCAGTTGAGCTGTTTGCGTAGAAAAGCTCAAGGTCAACTCGCCAAAGCCTTTTATGATTAAAGTGTCTCCTTGAGTTTCCCAGGTGAAGCCTTTGAACTCAGAGGGAAAAGTAAAAAACTCACGAGCGCCATGACTTCCAGGTCCCTCATTGGGGGCCAAGGAGTTGAATACTAAAAGCAAGCCCTCGCTGGTGAGTAAATAGTCTCGATAAATGAGTGTCACATAGGCATCACGAGGATGCAGGGACAATGTGCAGGGGCCGACTTCTGATAAAAGAAACTGGTGAATTTGAATATTTGCGATTCCCTCAAGTCTCCGTGGGCAAAGGTTCTCAGGTGTTAATGCTTGAACTTCTATCGTCCAGCAGCAAAGGATCAATAAAAAAAAACGCATAAAATCCCCCTCATGGGAGGCAGAGTTTCAAAAAAGTCCAATTAGCGCAAGCAGGACTCTCGACAACACATAAAATCATGCTAATCTTTTAAGATCTCCATGGAGGGAGATTGGTGATGAATTCTGCAGGAAAGCTTGATATTCAAAGCTCTTCACTTGAGAGCTTTAAAAAACTAATTAAAAAATACCAATTCCAACTGACGGGTCTACTGGTTTCGACACCTTTAATGATCAGTGCATTTAATGCTCTTCAAATCAGTTTATGGAAAACTTCTTTGCTCACTTTAGGGATGCTCGCAGGAGCCCTTTGGATTTACCAAAAAAAGGCCAAACTCCAAAAAAGGATCTCTGAAATGAGTTACCAATTGAGTGTGGGAGCTAAACTTTATCGAAAACCTCACTCAAAAGGGGCTGTGGAAGTCTATTTCATCTTCCAGGAAGGTCACCGTTATTATTATTTAGAAAATCAAAAAAGTGGGGAGAAGCGCTTGGTTTCTAAGGAACGTATTCTTAGTGATTTTGATTTGATTTCATAAATTGATTTAAATTAGAGGCAAAACCAACATCTGATAAGTAATATTATGTTACAATTAGGGTGTGTCTTTTTATTTGTTCTTAGGGCTTACTTTTTTTTGACTGGCAGCTCAATAACAAATCGAGTGTTTTTAGATGTTTCATCATAATAAAGACGTCCCCCATGGGCTTCTATGAGGCCTTTTGAAATACTCAATCCCAGTCCCGTACCTTTGCCGATTTCTTTAGTGGTAAAAAAGGGATTCATCATGCGCGTTACAATGTCAGCGGGTATTCCTAAACCTGAGTCCGTCACTGAAATTTCAATTAAATCCGGATTGAGATGTTTGTATTGAACCCGCACCCAAGGATTTTCAGTCTCATAAACAGCATCAAATGAATTGTTGAGTAAGTTAAGAATGACTTGGCCAATTTGAATGGCTCGGCAGGATAAACTGATTTTACCATTATTTTCTAATATCAATTGGACTTTGTGGTTTTTGAATCTTTCAAAACACAGATCTGTTGAGTCCTGAATCAGTTTATCAATATCAATGATTTCGTAAGTGTCTTTGTCAGAATCCCTGGAAAATGTTCTTAAACTTTTCACAATTTTGGCGATTCGATCCACCGTCACGGAAATTTTTTGTAAACTCTCCTTTAACCTTTCAGGATCTAAATTTCCTTTTTCCACCATGATTTTTAAAAGATCGGATTTGCTTTTAATAATCGCTAAGGGGTTGTTGATTTCATGGGCCACGCCGCCGGCCATTTCACCTAATGAGGCCAACTGAGACGAATGCAGCATCTTAAGTTCCATCTCACGCTCGGCGGTTACATCCCAATTGTTCCCCACCATTCTTTCAATTTTACCATTCTCATCATATAAACATGTGGCCGCCCCTTTAATAGTTCGAATTTCACCGGCTTTATTTTTAATTTTAAACTCAGTTAAAAATTCTGGCGATTGTCGTGAAGCCGCATTTTCAATTTCTTTTTGCAAACGTGCCGCATCTTCAGGCAAGAGGGATTTTTGAAAAGCATCGTAATCGCCAGAAAAATCTTCACGTCGAATCTGAAAAATAGAATACATCACTTCATCCCAAACTAATGCCCCTGTTTTCAGATTCCAATCCCAAACCCCAAACTTCATAGCTTTGATGGCCAATTCCAAACGCTCTTTGAGTAATTTGACATCTTCATGGGTGTCAGAAAGTTGCTGTTCTAATTTTTTTCTTTCCTGAATATTTTTTCCAATTCCAATGGATTTACCATTGGACAATTGAACATTGGTCCAAGAAGTAGCCACGATTTTACCCGTTCGAGTTGTGGTAAAAAAATCTCTCCATTGGCCATCTGGATTCATCATAAAATTAAGTACTTCTTGTCGCACTTTAGGATCAGGATAAAACTCAAGTAG